>JAYPXF010000362.1:0-4876 GCA_038154405.1 Verrucomicrobiales bacterium
CGGTACGGGCGATAATACCGCGTGCTCTCCCGTCGCCCCAAGAGCCTGCAAGCCTGACGTGTGCTGATCGCATAACGCTCGTTTGCGTAGTCCACCAGCTTCCGCTTGGCCGCAGGCTTCACCACTTTTTTTGAGTTCACGTCCTTAAGGATCTTGTTGTCTAGCATCAGGTCGGCGACCATCGTCTTCAACCTCCGGTTCTCCTCCTTCAAGGCCATCAAGCGCTTGGCATCGGACACTTCCATGCCCCCGCACTTGTTCTTCCAACGATAGAAGGCCTGCTCGCTGATCCCGGTTTGCTGGATCAACTGCTTGAACGGCGTTCCAGCTTCATGCTGCTTTAGCGTCTGGATGATCTGCCCTTCCGTGTATCGTTTCCGTTTCATCCGGTCCTTTCAACTTTGGCCGTCCGGACTAACTCTTCAAGCACCACGGTTCTCGGGGGGCGCACCAAGAGCATCCTCGATCAACTGTGACAACAGTGGCTTATCGTAAGGTTTGGGCAGATAGCCCTTGAACCCCGTCTCCTGTGCGTCGGTGGGACTGAGTTCGGGATTGTAGCCACTGGCCAGGATGATGGGGAATCCAGGTCGTATCGACCGGAGTGCTTTGGCCAGCTCAACACCGTTGATTCCCGGCATGGTGAAGTCGGTAATGGCGAGATCAAACCCCTGAGGATCCAAGGTGAATGTTGACAATGCCTCCTCAGCTGAGGACATGGCGGTGACCTTGCAGCCCAGCCCCTCCATTAGAAGCTTCCCTGACCGCAGCAGAGACTGCTCATCATCTACGAGCAGAATGTGCTGGCCCCGGCCGACAGCAACCGGCGCTATCTCCGAGCGAGCATCTGCGCCGCCATGAGGCCACAACCAAGCGGACTTCCGGATAGCAGATTCCTCTACGCCCGACTATCCAATCATTGGGGGCAGGTCATTGTGGATGTCGTGCAACTGCCGCTTGGCGCGAACGCAGACATCAACGCTGCGGATAGTAGAGATACTGTTCCTCTAATGCGGTCGGTGAAGCGAAATCGAGCGGCCGTGCATCTGTTGTTAAGACAAGGCGCAAACGCCTGTCACGCAACCAAACAAATGTAGACCGCTCATTCGTGGGCTGCGAGTGCGGGCGACGCCGAAATGCTTTCCCTTCTGCTGCAATACACCGATGAGGAGTTCATGCATACGGAATGCGGCAAGTTGGTCGCGGAGTGTGCGATGTGGTCACGATGCCGCGAGGTGGCACAGATCGTGGAACCCTATCGGAATCTGCCAATTCCTGAGCATCGTCTTACCAAGCGGTCCAGCCACCATCCACAGCGATAAGGGCACCGGTCGTGTAACTGCCGGCGTCACTCGCAAGATAGATGGCGGATCCCTGGATTTCCTCCAACTTGCCCCAACGTTTCAGCGCGGTTGCACCGACGATGAACTTCTTGCCCTCTTCCGTATCGGCGATCGGCACGTTCATGTCGGTCAAAAACGGGCCGGGGCAGATGGCATTGACCGTTATGCCGTAGTCGGCCAATTCCAGACCCAATGCGCGGGTCATGTTGGCGACCGCTCCCTTGCTGGCGGTGTATGGCGTGCGGTTGGCCAAGCCCACGATGCCCAAGGCACTGGACAGGTTGATGATGCGTCCGTGCTTTTTCGCCTTCATGTGAGGCAACACAACCTTGGAAGCCAGCCAAGTCCCGTTGACATTGATCTCCTGCACCTTTTGGAAGTCTTCATAGGAAATCTCATCGATCGGCCCACGGATATTGATGCCGGCACTGTTGATCAGGATGTCGATGCCACCGAGTTCTCCAATCGCCCGCTTGGCCATGCCCTCGGCTTCGGCTTCAACCGTGATGTCCGCCTGATGACCAATTGCCTTGTGTCCATATTCCTCCGCAATGCGTGCGGCGGTGGCATTGGCTTCAGATTCCGTGCGGCTGACGAGCATGACGTTGGCGCCGGCCGACGCCAGTCCTTCGCCCATGGCTTCGCCGAGGCCCTTGGAGCCGCCCGTGATAATGGCGTTGCGTCCGGTGAGATCGAAAAGTTTGATTCCTGGTAACATGTAATTTCTGTGTGCGTTGTGTTTGTAGATTTGATTTGCAATCGAATCGCTTGGGCGTCGGTTGGCAACCGACGCTACGAAGTCATCGAGGCGAGATGATCAAACCTTTGGGTAGGTCCACGGTTTGCGGTAGTCACGGCGCAGCAGGCTGTTCGCTTCCTTGTCGCCGACAATCTTCTCGTTCTTGCCGTCCCATTCAATGCTGCGACCGAGTTTGTAGGAGATGTTCGCCAGCATCGGCATGGTTGAAGAGCGATGTGACGGTTCGATGTCAGCGACTGGCTTCGACTTCTTGTCGATGGCATCGATGAAATCGCGCCACAGAGGTGGAACGTTGTGGCCGTCGCGCTCATGATCGAACTTGGGATCTTCGTGTACGATCTTGTCGCGATCGCTTGAAGGGTAGAACGTCCACCCGTCACGCCAGCCCATGTGAAAGACACCGTTGGTTCCGTAGAAGTAGCAACCGAAGCGATGATCGGATGAACCCGGCCCCGCATACGTACGGTTCTGCCACGTGGCGGTGAAGGATTCGAATTCGAAAGTGGCCGTCTGCGTGTCCGGTGCGTCCGTCGTGGATTCCTTCTCGCTGAACACAACCGGCCCGCGTATCGGGCGTCCGCCGGTGGAATAGACCTTCTTGGGATACTTTTCCTCGGTCCACCAGATCACCTGATCCATCCAATGCACACCCCAGTCACCGATGGTGCCGTTGGCATAGTCGAGATAGTTGCGCCACCCACCTTTGCCGAGGCGGCGATGATAAGGGCGATAGGGTGAGGGACCACACCACATGTCCCAGTCCATGCCTTTCGGTATTGGCGTATGCAGCGTTGGTTTCTCCGCGGAACGACCGCCTCCGGTCACAAACATGTCCACGTGACCAATCTTGCCAACCTTGCCGGAGCGGATGAACTCCATACCGGAAACATGATGCGGACCGATGCGACGATGCAGACCTACCTGCACAACGGCCCCCTGCTCCACTGCGGCATTCAGAATAGCCCGGCTCTCTACGATCGTATGGGACGTGGGTTTCTCCAGAAAGACATGCGCCCCGGCATTGATTGCCTCGATCGCGGGCAAGGCGTGCCAATGATCGGGGGTCGCAATGATCACGATCTCGGGCTTCTCCTTCTTCAACAGTTCGCGGTAGTCCTTGTAGAGACGCGGTTTGTCGCCATTGAGACCTTCGACTTCATCCGCGGAGACCCGCAGCGGATGTTCGTAGACATCGCAGAGTCCGACCACCTGGCAACGGCCTGCGGCCATGGCGACGCGGAGAATGTTCATTCCCCACCAACCGGAGCCAATCAGCGCCACCTTGTACTTCTTGCCCGGAGCTGCGCCCAGCAACGGCGTGGCGGCGAATGCAGCAGAAGCCGCAGCGGAGGCCTTGACGAAAGAACGACGATTCGATTTCATAGGAAAGTGGGCGGATCATTTCTTGACGTGCACATCAACGCAAACCAAATCCCCTTCGGCGTTGCGGCAGTAGAGGAGTCCGTTGGCCAGCACCGGGACCGTCCAGCACTTGCCGCTGATCACCTTGGCGCGCGCAGCCGGTTTGAACCCCTCCGGCGAAGTCGGCGCGATGATGAGTTCTCCCTTGGGAGTGAGAACTATCAGCTGATCAATCGCGGCGGTGACAGAGCCAAACCCGATCCCGTCTTCCTCCCACATTTCCTCGCCTGATTCCCAATTCACGCATTTCAATTTGGCCCGCGAATTGTTGTCTCCATCGAACCCATATAGATGGCCGCCGATCAGAACGGAGCTGTTGAATTGATTGCGAAACTTCCGCAGCCGCCAGATCTCCTCGGGCTCATTGTCTGACAATTTGAATTTGCCGGAACCCTTGGAGTAACCCGACGAGACGAAGAGTTCATCGCCGACAACAATCGGATCGGCCGCATTCACACCATAGCGGGTATACCAAATCGCTTCCCACACGCGTTTTCCGGTCAATGGCTCCACTCCGGAATAGCTGCTGCCGGAACTGAAGATGAAAAACTGCTTGCCGTTCTGCCGATAAGGATAAGGTGTGCTGTAACCCGCCTCTCCGGTCTCCGATTTCCAAACCGTTTTTCCGGTCATCTCATCCAGCGCCATGCCGAAAGTCCCGACGTTCAGTAACAGCAGGTTTTTGTAGGGAAACGGCGCCCCGCTGAATCCCCAGTCCATGACCACTGCTCCCTCTTCAGATTCGAGCTGACGCTGCCATTGGATCTTTCCACTCTTCGCGTCAAAGCAGAATAGATCACCCCACTTGCTGATGGTGTAGGTTCGTCCACCGTTCACTGTCGGGGTTGCACCTGGCCCGCCTTCGTAGAACTTTGGATCGAGCTCGGAACCATAGGAGTGAGACCACAATAGCTTCCCAGTCTTTGCATCAAGGCAATAGACCGTATCCACACCATCTTCGTTCCCCATTGTGAAAGCCCGGCCGTCCGCCACGGCGACGGATGAGAAGCCGATTCCCACGTTGGCCTTCCAAAGAGTTTTCGGACCGTTCTTCGGCCAACCCGACGCGTTCAGCTTTTCATTCGAAATCCCGTTGTGGTTTGGTCCCCGATAGATGGGCCAATCCCCAGCTACAGCACTCGTGCCAATGACCAACAACGGGACGGCGAACAATTCGTTGAATTTCATAAACACAGTGTAGAGACGCTTATGCCAAGTCTGCCAATCATCCAAAGATCGAGTGAAACCAAGTGAAGCTGCGGGAATTGTTCTCCTCTTCGGCGGCGACCTGTCCCTTGGGATCCAGCTGGGAGATTTCCTGAAGCGGTTTTGTTGAAGAATTGTTGCGCAC
>JAYPXF010000362.1:4886-5269 GCA_038154405.1 Verrucomicrobiales bacterium
CCATGTCCATGGCCCGGCTGAGTGCCCTTTCTGATGGATTGTTCCAAGTCGTCCAGTAGCGGTCAGTCAGACAAGGGATCTTCAGCGGATCACGGGTGATCATTTCGAGATTGAACTGCACTTTTGGATTCACCCGCCGACAGGTCTGCACCATTCGGTGGATATCGAGGAATCCTTCCCCCAACGGAACTTCCGCGAGCAGGAAACCGTCTTCGTGTTCCGCAACCCCCATGTCCTTGAGGTGCGTCGTGATTGTGTAGGGAGCCAAGGCAGAAACTGTCTGCATGGGATCGTCCAACAGGGAGATGTTGTTGCCGGTGTCGAGATTGACGCCGACGTGTTCGCTGTCGATTTCACGGAGCAGTTTCAGCATTTCATCGATG
>JAYPXF010000363.1:0-5233 GCA_038154405.1 Verrucomicrobiales bacterium
GGAGAAAGCCGATGGGGCGACGTTGACGTGGCCGGCCAGCAACCAACGACCAGCGATTATTTCGGCGACTTGGAAGATTACCGGGCCGGCGCAGATCGACCTGAAGATCGTCGTTGATCCCCAAAGGGACATTGCGAATTTCGAGATCCTCCTCGCGAACTACGTGGCGTTGGATATGTCGAAGGGGCTTTATATTGAAAGGGACGGCGCGCCCGTATTCGGCGAGACCGCCGTCCAAGGGAACAACTACGGGTTCTATCCGCTCAATGTGGCGGCTCGCAAGAACGCGGCCAATTCCGGTCGTTTTCACTCGAGTTGGAAGTGGCCGTCGTTCATCCCCCAGGACTACGCGGCGCTGCCTTTGGCGGTGGCGGGCGATGATGCCGCCGACATCCTCCTGATGAGCGATCCGCAATCAACCAGCGCCGTTTGCGTGACCCCGAATCGCAGGGACGGGGCGCCGCCGGAGACCTGGACCTCAATCGAGCAACATAGCGCCATGTATCTGAGTTTCTTTTCCCGCGACGTGCGCGCTGGAGAGTCGCTGGTTGCTCACTCCCGTCTCGTGTTTATCAAAAAGCCCTCGAATCCCTCCGAATCGCATCAGCGGATCTACGCGCGTTTCCTGGAGGACATTTCGGATGCTTCTTCCGATCCCGCGCCCCCGAAATCCTCCGACTCCAAGCCCTTTCCGCAAAATCGTCTGCGCGATTTTTACAAGAATCAGGCACGGCGCTTTTTGCGTGGCGGCAATGCGATTCCGTCGATTCTCCCCGCCTTTCCGGGGCTCGACGGCGGGATCTTCGGGCACTGGGGACAGAACACGGAACCCAGTTTTGCGGATGATCAATTGAACGCCGTCGACACCGGCGGATTGGTGTCGCAGTCGGTGCGATACCAGGGTTCCATCACGACCCGGGCCATCACCGTCAGCCTTGGGGAAGAAGGCGAAGCGGCAGCCGTCTTCGATCCCGAGCGCCTTACCTTTACGGACGCGTGGCAGGGCGGCTTCGTGCGCTGGGATTCACGCCGTTTCGGTCTGAACAGCGGCGTCAGGCCGGCAGGAAAGCGTCTGCTGAACCTGTCTGACTCCGAGTGGAGCGCCGCGCCGAAACAGTATCTTGGATTGCATCGGAACGGAAACCGGACGGTGTTCCACTACCGAATTGGCGACGCTGAGGTTTACGATCATGCCTGGTTTGAGAATGGTAAACTGACGCGCAGCATCACCATCGACGGAAAGTTGCCGGAGGGTGTCAGCCTCCAGAGCAATTGGGCTCCGAAAATTGACGACGGCGAAACCAAGGCTCTGGCGCTGGGCAACCGTCCGCGTTGGGCGGACAGCGAAGTCGTCACCGGGGGCGAATTGGGGACGGAAACCGGCCCCTACGTGATCGACACCTTGACGATTCCCTACCGGGATCAAAATCCTTTCAAGATGCCGTTCCGTGTCGGCGGCTTTGACTTTCTTCCGGACGGGCGGGCGGCGGTCTGCACGTTCATGGGCGACGTATGGTTGGTTGACGGAATCGACGGCGACCTCGATCGACTTAATTGGAAACGATTCGCCTCGGGGCTGCATCAAGCGTTGGGGCTCGTGGTCAAGGACGGCAAGGTTCTCGTGCTGGGCCGTGATCAAATCACACGTCTGCACGACCGCAATGACGACGGCGAAGCGGACTACTACGAATGCCTGACCAGCGAGTATCCGACCGCCGCCGGAAACAGTTACGCCTGCACCCTGCATCAGGATGACGCCGGAACGCTCTATTGGTTCACGCGCTCTGAGCGCATGGGTTTCACACGCTATCCGGAGGGCGGTAAACCGGAATCCATCGCGACCGGCCTGCGTGGCTCCAACGGGACCGGCGTCTCACCCAATGGCAAGATTCGCCTGTGCACAGTGCAGGAAGGTCGATGGACTCCCGCCTCCGCGATCTTCGAGGTCGGCGGCGGCAGCTACCACGGTTTTTGGGGACCGCAGCAGGGCCAAGGCAAACACGGCTATGATCCGCCGTTGTGTTACATCCCGCGCGGCATCGACAATTCCTCGGGCGACATCGCGTTCCTGCCGGACGACCCGCGCCTCGGTCCGATTGCGGGTTCGATCATCGGGACGTCTTGGGGCGCGTGTCAGCATTATCTCATTCTGCGCGAAGAGGTCGGTCGTCGCAGCCAGGGCGGCATTGTCCCCTTGCCTGGCGATTTCCTTTCAGGCGCGCATCGCTCTCGTTTCAATCCCCGCGACGGACATTTTTACGTCGCCGGCAGTTCCGGTTGGGGAAGCTACGCGCGAAAACCCGGCAGTTTGCAGCGCGTGCGTTACACCGGCGGGGACTTGTTTCTTCCCCGTGAAGTCGAGACCCGTGAGAACGGGTTGATCGTGCGCTTCAACGACCGCATCGATCCAGCGTCTCTACAGTTGAGCAAGGCCTTTTGCGAACAGTGGAACTATCTCTACAGCTCAGCCTATGGCTCGGGCGAATACTCGCCTCGCAATCCCGGTCGACAGGGACACGACCCGGTGAAAATCCGTTCCCTGACCGCCTTGGAGGACGGCCGCTCGGTATTCATTGAAATCCCGCAACTTCACCCCGTCATGCAACTCCACCTGTATCTCGAATTCCGGACGGCGGATGGACGGAAAGTGACGCCCGACATCTACTATTCCATCTTTCAACTCGGCGAGCCTTTCACCCAATTCGCCGGTTACCGCGCGATCCTCAAGGAACCCTATCCCGAGTTCCCGCTTCCGGAAGCGCATGCGCGTGATCCACGTCTCGTCGCCCAGGAGAAACTCGGGAAAAGCACGCGCGGATTTGAAACTGCTGTCGTCAACTGCGTTCCCGGATTGCAATTCGAGCCTCGTCGCATCCGCATGCGGGCGGGGCGTCGCGCCGCCATCACCCTGATAAACAAGGATGTGGAAATGCCGCACAACTTCGTCCTCGTGCAACCGGGACGAATCGAAGCCATCGGCTCCGCCTCCATGCTGCAAGCCGCGGATCCTTCAGCTGTTGCCCGCCACTACGTGCCGGATGACGCCGGCGTCATGGCCATGTCTCCGCTCATCCAGCCGGGCGAGCAATACGCCATCTATTTCAACACCCCGAAACAGCCAGGCGAATACCCCTTCCTCTGCACATTCCCCGGGCACTGGGTCATCATGCGCGGCATTTTGGAGATTGTTGACTAGATTCCCACCAAGCAAACAACCGAACCACAAGCAACAGCAAACAAATGAAATCCTCGAAACGACTCAGCCTTCTCGCCCTGGCAGCAATGATTACGTTCAGCGCGTCTGTGGAGGCCGCTGAATACGCGACTGGCAAACGGACCAGACCGCTCCTCGGCGTGCAACGCTGGGACATGTTTTCGGGCAAGGGCGCGACGCAGGAAAAGCAACTGGGGTATCTGCCTGGAGGGCCGGGCTTCTTGAAGGACTCCCAATGGCACGATCGGTTGCCTTTCTTTTGTCGCCGGACCAAGGACATTGATTGGGTCGAGCATCCTGCCGATGCTGGTCCTGTTTGGTTCAACCATCCCTTCAGCCAGCAACTGCTTCAGGAGAGCACGGATCAGGAACTGCGCTATGCCTACAAGGCGGGCATTGATTTCTTTGTCTATCACGGACCGGCACGGAGGCTCTACGCCAACGGTTGGGGCCTCAGGAACAACTTCGACTGCCACATCGCCAGCAAGATACCGGAAGCCAAGAAAGTAAACTTCACCTGGGCTCTGTATGCGCACCGGGCGATTCGCTACACGCGAAGCAAGGTGGCGACCATGATGGATGAGACGATGGAGTACATCAAAATGCCAAACTGGCAGACGGTGATGGATGGTCGCCCCTTGATCGTCGTCTACCATCCCGAGAGATTTCGAGCCGCCCTGAAAGTCGCAAAGGGAAAAGAGCGCATGACCGGCGCAGGATTCATTGGTTACGTCAGGGAGCGGGTGGAAGCCGCCGGGTTGAAGACTCCGTATATCGTTGGATGCATGGAACCAAGAAACAGTTTCTTGCATGCCAAGATACTGAAGGCAGAAGGCTACGACGCCTTCATGGACTACGAGGGAGCCTATGGAGGAGCGGTTGCAAAAAGGGACGAAGCCCCCACCTATGCCTCGGCCACGAAGGAGATTCTTGAGACCTGCGAGCAGAAGTATCTGAATCGTGGACTCCCGTTCCTTCCTCCATGTCCCAGCATGTTCTATCGTTGGCCCCACGCCTTCGATCGCAAGGGACAACCCATCGAGGAAATGTATCACATCCAGTGGCCCAAGGAAGGCGAACTGGCGGCCCGGGTTAGAGGTGTTCTTGATTTCGTGGCAGCCCACCCCAAGGACTGCGAGGCGCAGACGGTGATCATGTATTCATGGAATGAACACTCCGGGGGTGGCGGCATCTGCCCGACCATGGGCAAGTCGCCCGAATACAAACCTGAGACGCAATGGCTCGACGAAGTGGCCGAGACGCTAGCTGCGTGGAAGTATTCTGCAAGGTAGCAAAATGATCTGAGAAATCTGCGGTTCGTTCGCCAACAACAAATTCACCTGCAACCTGGGCACCATCCCTCCCGGAGCCACCGCCACCGTCAGCCTGCAGGTGCGCCCCACGCAGACCGGATCCGCCACCCATACCACCACGGATCCCGTGCAAACCAGCAACACGTCGGCGATCAATCTGGCCGTGGCCGCTCGCCCCACCCTCGTTCTGAGGCCCGCCACCAAAAACGTCACCCTCCGTTGGCCGGCCACCGCCGAGGGACTCAATCTCGAATTCACCCCCAGTCTCGCCCCGCCCGATAACTGGATCACCCGCCCCGCCAGTCTGCGCGGCGGCACTTTGGAATCCCATTACCCGATTTCTCCGGGCAATTCCTACTACCGCCTCCGCCGCCCGTGAAGAGACGGATTCGACCGAAAAGGAATAAAACGGCCTGAATGGGAAGTATCTGTCGCAGTAAAACCTAAACAGTCGGCCCTGAAAAAAACCACAGGTCTGCAATGGCAGAATGAAACGGCGTTGCTGTGGACAAGCAACGACCGCTTACTCAGGGCCGACTACAGATACTTGTCAAAGATCGATATCCACGGAATCTCTGCGTCCTCGCGAAGCGTAGTTCGCCGCCGTTCCAAGGCCTATGACCACAAATTCACCGAAACCACTATCATTTCATACGAACGGACTTTTCAACACTACGGGATCGGGCTTGCCATCGCCGTCTTGTTC
>JAYPXF010000364.1:0-1857 GCA_038154405.1 Verrucomicrobiales bacterium
CGGCTGAACAGGGACCATGGTTCCATCGTGACTCAGCGCATCTCCCCAGCTCTCAAGGTAGTGAGCCAAGGGAATGTTGTAGTTGGAAATCTGGAAAGTCTCGTCTTCGGCAACACCCGCACGCACGACCGTCTTGGCCTTCTGCTGCGTTTCGCTCCAGTTGAGATCCGCCGGAGCATTGTAGGCCGGATTGCCACCCAAGATGATCAGCGATTCAACCTTGCCACCGTTCAGGGCAGCGGCGAGATCTTGGATGCTCTTGGCATAGGAGTCAGCCGCATTCCGGAATTCAACCGTTTTGCCGTAGCCACCCAACACGTGATTGATCACGTGCCCAATCAAGTGAACCGCTTCCGGCTGACGCTCACCAGCAAGCACGACCGACTCACCCGGATACGCGACAAGGTCACGAGCACACTCGGTAATCCATTGAGATCTACCGGTGAAACCGTCGCTCAAGCGAGCCAACTGCTTCAACAAGTTCTGATCCTTATGGCCGACCTGGGTCAGCACTTCCTGACCCAAACGCGCGGCGGCTCGGACAATTTGACTGGGAGCCAAGCGCTCGCGATGGTCTGCGTTGGCGCCCGTCTGCGACATGAGTGCCTCCACAACGTAGAGGCGGTTCATCAGCTTGTGCTTCTTGGATTTGTCCGGATTCGAGAGGCGACGCCCCTTGGCAAAATCGCGGGTATGACGAACCGTTTCTTCCTCAGCACCGAGAAAATCGCAATCCAAGGAAACAATCCGCTTGGCCGCATCCAGATTGTAACGCGGCGTCACCGATTTGCCGGGTCCGGCAACAATACTGGCAGCACGACGGGCCACATCGCTGTCGACCGGCTCGTATTCTGCCCAGATAGCCTTCGGGAACTTACCGTTGCTCCGGATCTTTTTGATCAACCGAGCCCGCGAGGGAGAAGTGTCCTTCTCCGCCAGAAAAGCCAGACCAGCACCACCGTCGGCAAGGTGCTTTTTCCCGATTTCACCCAACAAATCGAGGACTTCCTCACGCTTGGCATTGCTCGTCCCCTTGGTAAATCGACGGGAACGATCGGGATCATAGAGCCCCAGAACAGAGGCCTGTGCAAAGATGTCAGTGGCACCACTGCTGTCCGGGTGCTCAGCATTGCCCTCAATCTTGGTCGGGCGACCGTCGTTGGATTTCACCACCAACGGAATTGCACCCGTGCGGGTCGGCATCGCTGTCGCGAAATACTGCGGAAGACCATGAACATAGCCCTCAGGCTGCTTGCCGAAAGCATGGATCTGCTCTTCCGGACGGCGACAGCCGGTGATCCCCACCCCAGCCAACGCGGCCGAAGCAGACATCAGTTTCATAAAGTCACGGCGGGAGGCCTCATCCGGCGCGTCGTTGACGCCCTCGGCAAATTCCGGCCCTTCCCCGATCAGTCCGGTGTTCAAACCGAGCAATTCTTCGGGGCTCTGGGATTGAATGGGCCCGCCATTCGATTTCACTTCGTTTTTCATCGGTGGCAAACAGAGCAGCTATCGCCCGGAAGCACTTTCCAGTCGTGGACGAACTTTTCGCCCGTGGCTTCGAAACCCTCAGGCCGCTTCCAGTCGAGGTTGTAGACCTCGTCCAGCGGGCGGATTTTCTTTTCCGGGTTCCGGTGACATTCGAGACAGAAAGGCATGCCGAGGGACTTTTCGTGTTTCACCTCGTCCATCTTGTTGACGGGGCCATGACACTCGGCGCAGCTCACCCCACGATTGACGTGAACAGAGTGATTGAAATAGACGTAGTCGGGCAGCTTGTGGATCTGCACCCACGGAATCGGCTCACCAGTCGCAGCACTCTTGCGAACCAAGGCCAAACGGGGATCATCCTTGAGC
>JAYPXF010000364.1:1867-2808 GCA_038154405.1 Verrucomicrobiales bacterium
CCTTGAGCACCTGATTGTGGCAGTTCATGCAGGTGCTGGCGGAGGGAATGTTGGAATACCAGGACTTGTCGACGTCGCTGTGACAGTAGCGGCAATCAAGCCCGAGCTGGTCGGCGTGAATGGCGTGGGAGAACGCCACCGGCTGGATCGGCTGATAACCCGCCCGGGTGTATTTGGGAGTGAAGTAATACGACACTCCCGCAACCGCCGCCCCGCCCACCAGGATGGCGCCCACAATCACCATTGCGGGAAGTTTGTTGGTCCATTTGGGAAATACGTCAGACATTTTTTGCTCTCTCTGAGAGAATTCTTGGCCACAAAAACCGACGGCAAGACCACTGACATCGAACTGCTGAAATGTCTTGGTGAACTGCCGTCAGAATCGGGCGGGCATGGTTATCGGGAAAACCGATTTTGCAGTCAAATAGATTTGTGAAAATTTTCACGAAGTCGGATTTCAGAGCGCGAACAGCCTTCAGAAATGGTGACAAGACTCATTAAGCAGGCTACTTCCAGCTATACATTTTTGACTTCGGACGAGGTGCACTAGACCATTGGGAACCCTTATCGGCCGACGCGAATCATGGCTGAAGCAATTCTTTGCCAAGCAAAAAGAGGCAGCGAGCCAATCAACCAAGAAGAAGAGCCCTTGTTACAGGCCCATCAGCGGGGCTGGGACCATGAAGGCATGCTGCTCCAGAAGACTGTAGACGCCGTCCCAAGAGTAGAATTGGGACAGGTAGACGAAGAGCACATAGAAGCCCACGACCGGGAACGCCAACAGGCGGGCAGCCCAGCGAGAAAGGAAGAAGCGGGGTTGATCGTGGCGAATGGACCGCCCCAGCGCCCAGCCGCTCAGAGCGCGCGCCGGGAAGATGAAGGCCACGAAAAACAGGCCGGGAAGCCAGGCGATCTCTTGGGCGGTCAGCTCCACTTTCAGC
>JAYPXF010000364.1:2818-5086 GCA_038154405.1 Verrucomicrobiales bacterium
AAAGGCAGTGCAAACAGGAGGGTGATGAACAGCGCCGTCCAGTAGGCCAAGGGCGCGCGTCGAAACAACTGCCGCACCGTACGTAGTTCAAACATGGCGGACAGACGATTTTGCAACGCGAAGTGTGCCTGCAGAAACGGCAGGTAAAGCACCACCACGAACAACGCGGTGGATCCGATGAACGAGAACAACACACCTCCGCCCGTCGGCAGGAATGACGCGAGAATCAATATTCCAACCGGACCGATCAACCAGCAAAGCCCGCCCGCGAACCCACGCGCACCCAGCCAGAAATAGTGCTGAAACCGCAGACTCTCCAGGTAGCCCACCACCTTGTCCCCGATCTCCTCAAAACTCTGCGGACTACGAATCCATTTGATGAAGGCGATCGGCGCCGGCCAGAAAAAATGACGCAATTTGCCGCCGCGCAACCATGCCCAGGTGACGTGTCCAATCGTGAGGATGGTCAGAATGAACAAGGCCACCCCGTAACTGCTTTCGGTCGCACTTCCCGGCGCGACCAATTGCGCATCCATCCATAATCCGGACACGATTCGAACCGGCCAGACCACGAGCCACGTGCCGATGATCAGGCTGCCCGCGATGGCCGCCTTCTTCACGCCAACGAAAGCCGCGGAGATTTTGCCTCGCTGCGCCACGTTTGCACTCACCTGCAACAAATACCCGAGACTCAGGAAATTCAGGATCGGTATGGCCGAGAGAACCGCCAAGGTCACGATGATGGTGGCAAAGCCGAAGGCGTTCTCCAGGAAGTTGGTGACGTGCTGAAGCGAAGTCCTTTTTTCCACCGGAGCGGCGGGCGCGTCGTCCCACTCCACCCGATTGTAGGGTTCCGGAATTTCCGGCAATTCCGGCGGCTCGTCATCCGTCGAACGGGCGACGCCGGCTCCGCCCGGAAGCATCGGTGGTTCATCTTTGGCAAGCGAGGCCACGGGCAGCTCGGTCGTATCCGCCGACTTTTCGTCCGGGAATTCCTTTGGCAATGGAGGCGGCTCATCTGAATCGTCGATCGGCATTGGGGGTGTTGAGGAACCTAGGCAAGTCGACATGGCAGGGCAGCCATTTTTTTCAGGGGTTACAAGGCGAACACATCGAAACTGACGGTTGCTTCAGTTTATATGATGAACTAAACGCTCCATAGATTCCGCTTCAACCATATGGACTCAACCACGCCCGCACATCTGCATCGACGAGGCGATGCCCTCATGATCCTGAAATCCACAGGGCTCACGAAAGAAACCTGAAACCATTTCGCGACGTCACTTGTTCTATCATCATTACCCGTTTACCGCCCGCGAACGCGTGCTAACCTTTGATCAAGCCCGTGGCCATGACCGAACCAATTGAACCGGCCGTCAAACCGCCTCGCAAACCGGGCAATCGCCGCCGCACCTACATTTTCGCCGCCTTGTGCGTGCTGGCCGCCGGAACGGTCGTGGCCAGCCTGTGGAGCCCCCCTCCCCTGCCCGAGCCGGCTCGCTTCGATCCACGTGATTTCGAGGAAGCGGACTTCAAGACTGTTGTCGCCGAACTGAATTCTGCGTTCGCCGCGAAGTGGGCAGACCGCGGACTCAAACCCGCACCTCGCGCGGATGATTGGACAATCATCCGCCGAATCTCGCTGGGCGTCACCGGCACTATCCCTTCACTGGAAGAAATCCGCGCGTTGGAGAAAGTATCCGAAGAACAGCGGATCCAATGGTGGTTGAGCTATCTCTTTCAGGATCGCCGTTACGGCGACTACTTGGCCGAGCGCTTCGCCCGCGCGTACGTCGGAGTCGAGAACGGACCGTTCCTCGTCTATCGGCGACGCAAACTGACCACTTTCCTCAGCGACAAATTCCACGCCAACCGTCCGTACGACGAACTCGCCCGCACGCTTGTCTCCGCTCAAGGCGTTTGGACCAGCAAGCCGGAGGTCAATTTCATCACCGCCACTGTCACCAAGGATCCGGAGACAGACAAGAGTCGACCGGATGAAATCAAGTTGGCCGCCCGTACTACCCGCGCGTTTCTGGGTGTCCGCATCGATTGCGTTCAATGCCACGACGATATGTTTGGGGATCATTGGAAGCAGACCCACTTCCACGAGTTCGCCGCGTTCTATGCCGGGTCCCAGACCGGACTCAACGGCGTACGGGACAATGACGAACGGCCCTACGAATTCCGCTATCTGCAGAACCCCGACAAACAGGTCGTGCCAGCTGTGGTCCCCTTCTACCCCGACCTTTTGCCGCAGGAAGGCAC
>JAYPXF010000365.1:0-5013 GCA_038154405.1 Verrucomicrobiales bacterium
GGTGAGCGGGACGGAAAGGAGCATGCCGACCGGGCCGAGGACCCAGCCCCAAAACACCGTGGTGACGACGATGATGGAGGCGGAAAGGCCGAGGCCTTTGTCCAGGATCTTGGGTTCGAGGATGTTGCCGACGACAGTGTTGATGGTGATATAGCCGACGGTGACGATCAGGGCTTGCTGGAGACCGGTCTCGGGTGGTGAGCCCAACCAGGCGATCAGGACGGCAGGGACGGCCGCAATGAGTGAGCCGATGTTGGGGACGTAGTTCAGGATGAACGCCAGGAGCCCGAAGAGAATGGCGTATTCGACTCCAAGAACGACCAGCATCAGCCAGCAGAAAAAGCCGGTGAGCAGACTGAGCAATGTCTTGAGCTCAGTATAATGACGGACACCGGTGACGGCGGCGACCAAGCGATTCCAGGTCTCATCATTCATGCCGGGAAGGTTACGAATCTTCTTGGGCAGGAAGGCGGCCTCCAAAAGCAGGAAGACGGCGATCATGACGATCAGGAAGGTGTTGCCGAGCAATGCTCCGACGGTGCCCGCTGCGGCGCCGGCGAAATCGAGGATCGCCTGAGAATTCTCAGTGATGAATTGCTGAACCTTGGCGGCGAGGTCTGGAGCCTTGCTGCTGCGCTTCCGTTGGGGCGCGGCCACAGAATTGGTGCTCGTCAGATTGATGGCTGAAGCATTGGTGGCGATCGAGTTTGTGGTGACGGTTGCCACGGTGTTCGTAGCGGTATTCACCAAGACATTGGTGTTGTTCGCTCCGGGTTCCGGTTTTCCTTGCTCATCATCGTCTTTTTCACCGGCACCTTTCTCCTTCTTTCCCTTGGGCGTGAATCTGTCGATCATCGCTGTGATTGACTTGGAATGCTCGGTGAGATTGCTGATGTAGGTGTCCTTCTTGAGCGTGAAGTCATCGACCGCCTGTTTAACCAGTGCCACCATGCCAAAACTGGCGACGACCAATCCGAAAATCAGCAGGGTGAGTGCGATGGTCGGGTTGACGTAACGCTGAAGGACGAAGTAAGCGGGCGTGAGGAGGATGGCAATGAACACCGCCAGGAGGACCGGCACCAAAATGGACGCCGCCGCCTGCAGCCCGGCGATGACGATGACAAACGAGGCGCTGTAGACCAGAAAGGTGCCGAAGTTAAACCGGCCTCCCTCGGATGGGTTCTTGGATTCGTTGCTCATGCCAGCCTGTGAAGTGCGATGACGGTATGAATGAATTCCCAGGCTTTCAATAGGAATCGTGGGGGATTCTCCGTAGGCGAGGGGAAAAGAATCGAGTTTTCTGCGGCCCGGGATATGCTTGCCTCACAACTGTGGGATCGGCAGCAACCCAATTCGACGGTTTGCCAAACCAGCTTGGAGACTTTCGCCTGATCGGGAAAATCGGCGAGGGGGGGGGATGGGCTCGGTTTACGAGGGCATCCAGCAAAAGCTCGATCGCTGGGTCGCGGTCAAGGTGTTGGCGTCGAGACTCGCCCAGGACGAGGTCTTTCTGGAACGATTCAGTCGGGAGGCCAAGGCGGCCGCTTCGATCAATCATCCGGGACTGATTCAGGTCTTCGATATCGGAGAGGAACAGGCGATCAACTTCTACGCCATGGAATTCGTCGAGGGCGAAGATCTGGGCGCCCGCTTGAAACGTGATGAACGGATTCCGGTGGATGAGGCGCTGGCAGTGATGACAAAGGTCGCTGAGGCATTGCAGGAAGCGCTGGCGCAGAACGTGATTCATCGCGACATCAAGCCGGAGAACATCATGATCACTTCCAAGGGTGAGGTGAAGCTAGCAGACCTCGGATTGGCTAAGATTCTGGTGGGCGAGACGGATGTGACCTTGACCGGGACCGGCATGGGTTCCCCGCATTTCATGGCACCGGAGCAGGCCGAGGACGCGGGAAATGTGGATCATCGTGCGGACATTTATTCATTGGGTATCACGCTGTTCACGGTGCTGACCGGCAAACGTCCGTTCGAATCGACATCTCCCTATACTTTGGCGCGCGCACATGCGGAGAAGTCGCTGCCGAGCGGAGGGGATTTGGGGAGGGAATTGCCGGTGGAAATCGAGTCTCTGATCCGGCGCATGGCGGCCAAGAATCCGGACGACCGCTTCGGCAAATACGACGGGCTGTTGGATGAGTTGCATCGTTTGCAGCCGGGTGGTCCGACGGAGATTCGTGCCGGTATCGTGGATCAACGCGTTCGGGAACTGTATCGGGATATGATGGCATCCGATGACAGCAGCGTCAGTTCGGACGCGCTCACACGAGACGGTTCGCTGAGCAACGACTTCAGCGGATTCGCAAGCGCGACGGCCATCCCGACGGACTCGCGAAGGGAGAACAATCGGTTCCGTCTTGCGGTGCTCACCATCGTTTGAATCGTGGTGCTGGCCTTGGCTTACATGTCTTTTGATTTTGCGCGCGATGTTCAGCAAACTGCGATGCCCCAGCGGGACACGAATGAAATGGCAATGGTGCTGGCAATTCAATCGAACGTACCATTTCGTGTTCGATCCAACGTGGTGTCCGCGCCGCCCAAGCCGGGGAATGGCGAATTTGGCTTTGGCGGACCCAAGGCCCGGGCCAACGGCAGCAAGACCAGTCTGCCACCGATTCCGCTGTCTGTGGTCGGACTGTTGTTCCCGGAACGTAGCGGCCCGTTTGTTCATTACCGATGGCCCATGGGCAATCCGGTAAAGATCCCGATGCGCGGAATCCGGTCCGAGATTTCGGCTGAGAAACTGTTTCTGCACGCGATGAAGTCCGTCGAGCAGAATACCAACGATGTCCGGGCGGTCTTGACGCAGATGACGATTGCCTACGCGAATTCCGAGGGGCCATTGCGCGGTGACATCCTTTTGGAGGTGAAGAAGTGGGCCAAGCGAATGAACGAAATGGCCCGGCGCGAGATCGAGCGATTCAATCTGGAAATGATGCTGCTCCTGGAAGATGGGAGGACTGCGGCGGCGGCAAAGCTTTGGCGCGAGTTTCCGAAAGGGCTGCATGTATTTCGGTATGAACTGATGATTTACGACATTGTCCGGACGAATACTCCGCAGAGTCATTTGCCATTCAATTTCGGCAAGGAAGAGCAAGCGGAAGGCAATCGGCCGCGTTTTCAGAGTTTTGGTAATCCTGGGTGACGTTCAGGTGGTCAAAAAATGTCTGTTTATCGAAAAATAATTTGAACCCTTATTGAGACTCAGTATCAATAAGGGAAGTGAAGTTATCGATTTGCAACGTATTTGGTTCCCTCGGCGCGTTGGTTCTTGCCGGGTTGTTCGCGGGTTGTTCACAAGGTGGGCCGGAATCAAAACCGGTTTCATCGCCGGGAACCGGAGCCGAACAGGACAAAGCTGCGGAGATCCAATACCCATATCGCATTGTAACCACCTGCGGCATGGTGACTGACATCGTCGGCCAGGTTGCGGGCGAGCACGGCCAGGTTGACGGATTGATGGGGGAGGGCGTTGATCCCCACCTGTATAAACCGACCCGCGACGATATCGCCAAGCTGAGCGAAGCCGATGTGATCTTTTACTCGGGGCTGATGCTGGAAGGGCGGATGGCCGATACCTTCGCCAAAATGTCGCGCAAGGGCGTGGCGGTCTTTGCTGTCACCGAGTTGTTGCAGGACGACTATCTGATGGAGCCGGAGGAATTTGACGGTCATTGGGATCCGCACGTCTGGAACGACGTAAAGGCCTGGATCAGCGCGGTTGATGCAGTGGCCAAGGCGCTTTCCGAATATGATCCGGCCAACGCCGAGAAATACAGTGCCAACGCGGCCGCTTGCAATGCGGAGCTCAAGAAGCTCGATGAGTATGCGAAGAAGAGTATTGCGACGATTCCGGAAAAGCAGCGTGTGTTGATCACCGCGCATGATGCGTTTGGATATTTCTCACGCGCATACGGAATCAAGGTGATGTCCGCTCAGGGCGTCACGACCATGGCCGAGGCCGCCATTTCCGACATCAACAAGATCGTCGAGTTCATCGTGAAGAACAAGGTGAACGCGATCTTTGTGGAGAACATCGTTTCTGATCGGAACCTCAAAGCCATTATTGAAGGAGCCAAGGCGCAGGGACACAACGTCGAGATTGGCGGCGAACTGTTCAGTGATGCGATGGGCCCGACCGGTTCCTACGAAGGGTCTTACATCGGCATGGTTGATCACAACGTCACACTCATCACACGGAAGCTGGGTGGTGAGGCACCAGAGAAGGGCTTGAACGGCAAACTGTCCTTGAAGTAGTCGACGCCGAACTCCTTCGCTCATGAGCAATGATGACGACGACATTCCTTTGCAGGTCCGTGATCTGACGGTTTCCTATGGGCGCAAACCGGTGGTATGGGAGGCCGAGGCCGGCTTTCCGCGCGGATGCCTTGCGGCGATTGTCGGTCCCAATGGGGCGGGCAAGAGCACGTTTCTGAAGGCTGTCCTCGATCTCGTTCCCCGTGCCTCGGGCAGAATCAGCTTCTTCGGCCAGACCTATGCGAAAGCGCGTTCGCGTATCGCCTACGTCCCCCAGCGTGAAAGTGTCGACTGGGATTATCCGGTCAACGCCTGTGATGTGGTGGCGATGGGCTTGTACCGTCGTCTGGGATGGTGTCGGTGGGTCGGCAGGTCGGAGAAAAAACGCGCATACGAGGCGTTGGAACGCGTGGGCATGGGCGAATTCGCCGAGCGGCAGATCAGCGAACTGTCCGGAGGTCAACAACAACGGGTTTTTCTGGCGCGGGCCCTGGTTCAGGACGCGGATCTTTATCTGATGGATGAGCCTTTTGCCGGGGTGGACGCCACGACGGAAAAGGCGATCATCGACATCCTGCGCGGCTTGAAGAGTGCGGGACGAACGGTGGTCTGCGTTCATCACGATCTGCCGACGGTGGCGGACTATTTTGATCATCTGCTGCTGTTGAACATGCGGGTCGTGGCTTGTGGGCCGATGGAAGAAACGCTGACCCTGGGCAACATGAAGAACACCTATGG
>JAYPXF010000366.1:0-5013 GCA_038154405.1 Verrucomicrobiales bacterium
TACAATCAACGCATCGTCTTCCTCGGCGTGGTGGTGCTGGGCTGTGTTTCCGGTCTGGCGGGAACCTTTCTTCTCTTTCGCAAACGCTCCCTGCTGAGTGATACCGTCAGTCATGCGACGCTACCGGGGATAGCGATCGCATTCATCGTCGGAGAGAAAATCTGGGACAACGGGAAGCAGGCCGTGCCGCTGATGATAGGCGCTTTCGCTTCGGCATGGTTGAGCATGCAGGCCGTGCGAATGATCCGGCGCAATTCGCGAATCAAGGATGACGCGGCGTTGGCGATCGTCTTGGCGATGTTCTACGGGCTTGGCGTGGTGTTGATGTCTGTGATCCAGCAGACGCCATCAGGGCACTCGTCGGGATTGGAAAACTACCTGTTCGGGATGGTGGCCTCGATGGTGCTGGCGGACGCGTGGACCATCATTGGGCTGGCGGTGATCTGCGCGGTGGTGGTGCTGTTGTTTTTCAAGGAGTTTTCGCTGCTGTGCTTTGATGCGCGCTACGCGCAGACGCAGGGTTATCCGACCGCAGGGTTGGATGTCATGGTGATGACCCTGGCCGTGTTGGTGGCGGTGGTCGGACTGCAGACGGTGGGTCTGCTCTTGATAATGGCGTTGTTGATCATTCCGGCGGTTGCGGCGCGTTTCTGGACGAACAATCTGTTGAAGATGTTGCTCATCTCGGCTGCTTGCGGGGGGCTTAGTGCATTCATCGGCGCCGTGACCAGCAGTGTGGTGCCGCGTATGCCGGCCGGAGGCGCAATCATTCTGGCTGCGGCCGTCGTGTTCACCGTCAGCTTGGTGTTTGGCTCTGCCCGCGGCGGTCTGATTCTCTTCCTCAACCGGCTGAAGCTGCAGCGGCGGTTACGCGAAGTGCAGTTCCTGCGTTCCGCGTTCGATACCCTGGAAAAACAACAGCAGATCCGTCTGTTCGTCGGGCATGAGTTCGATCGTTCATTAGCGCTTGCTCCCATCGATCAGCAGACGATCGTCACCAAGCGGGACTGGACGTATTCGACGGTGGATCGCGTGATCAATCGCCTGGCACGCAAGAAACTGGTGAAGCGGGTGAACGGTTCGCAGGTGCAGATGACGGAAAATGGATTGGATCGCGCGATCGAGGTGGCGCGGAATCATCGACTCACCGAATTGTACCTGCTGAATTACGCCGACGTGGCGCCGCAGAATGTGCATCAGTACGTGGAGAAGATCGAAGAGGTGACGACGCCGGAAATTGCTGATGACCTCCGAACCATTTTCCACGAAGAACTGACGTCACACGAAATTCCACAGGAACCACACAAGGACAGATGAGCTGGACGAGTCTCGATACCTGGATCGCGCTGACGGCGGCAATCACCGCCATGGCGTGCGCTGTTCCCGGCACTTTTCTTTTCCTGAGTCGGCAAAGCATGATGTCGCATGGGGTGGCCCATTCGGTGCTGCCGGGAATTGTGATCGCATTCCTGATAACCCATGAACGCAATTGGTGGAGCTTGCTCATCGGCGCGATTGTGGCCGGCATCCTTACGGGCGTCCTGACGCGATTCTTTCAACGCTTTGGGCGGGTGGAGCCGGGAGCGGCTTTGGGAATCACGTTCACCTCGTTGTTCGCCCTGGGCTTGGTGATGGTCCGCATGTTGGCAGACTATGTGCACATCGAACCGAGCCACGTCCTCTACGGGTATCTCGAAATGTCCGTGCTCGATGTGACCGATCCGCCAGCAGTGGTCTGGCGTGGTTTGGGGATGTTGGCGGTGAACCTGATGCTGATGCTGATCTTCTTCAAGGAGCTGCGCATCGCAACCTTCGACTACGAACACGCGGCTGCGCTGGGCTTCCATCCGCTCTGGGTACAATATGGAATCATGGCGGTCACGGCGCCCACTGCGGTGGTCGCCATCGAAGCGGTGGGCAGTATTCTGGTGATCGCGATTATGTTAGTTCCCACGGCCTACCTGATGACCAAGAATCTGAAACGGATGTTGGTGCTGGCGCTGGTGATTGGGGCGGCGACTTCGTTCCTTGGTCACCTCGTGAGCATCACTTGGATCGGATCAATCTCGGGATTGATTTTCCAAATGAAGGACATCGGAGCGACCAACAGTGCGGGCGGCATCGCCGTGGTGAGTTGTTTGGTCTTTCTGATTGCGTTGGTCTGGCGAGGCGAGCGCCAAGTGGGTTTCTGATTCCGGTTGGCGGATCAGTAATGTGCCATCACTTCGATTTCGACATCAGCACCCTTGGGTAGGGCGGATACCTCGACTGCAGCACGGGCGGCATGGGGTTCGGTGAAGTATTCGGCGTAAACCTCGTTCACTGCGGCAAAGTCTCCCATGTTTGTGAGGAAGACTGTGGCTTTGACGGCATTGGCGAAGGTCAGCCCTTCGTGTTCGAGAATGATCTTCACATTGTCCAACACCTGACGGGTCTGCGCTTGGATGTCCCCGGTTTCCATTTCTCCTGATTGGGGATTCAAGGGGATCTGGCCGGAGCAAAAGAGGAAATCACCAACGCGCACGGCGATGTTGTATGGTCCGACGGCAGGGGCGGCATTGGGCGGATTTACCGGAATCTTGGTCATGGAAGTGCTCATAACAGCTGGCGGCCGGAAGCTCCAGAACTGGTTGCGACTGTAGCATATGCAATATTTTCTGATTCTCCTTTGACAGCCCCAAGCACCGCCACTATATATCCGCGCTCGTTTACATTAACCAAAGACTGACACTACCATGGCAATTGACGTTGGCACCCAAGCACCTGATTTCACCCTCAAATCCAAACCCGTCGGCGGCGATCCCAAGGACGTTACCCTCAGTGCGAATTTCGGCGGCAAGAACACAGTTCTACTGTTCGTCCCGTTGGCCTTCACCGGGGTCTGCACACAGGAACTCTGCGACATCTCGGCCGGTCTGAGCGCCTACTCCGATCTCAATGCTGACGTCATCGGCATCAGTGTGGACAGCGCTTTCGCGCAGGAAGCCTGGGCCGCGAAGGAAAACATCTCCATCACGCTGGCCAGCGATCTCAACAAGAAGACCGCCGCCGATTATGGCGTGCTGCTCGATGACCTGTTGGGCTTCGGTTCCACCAGCGCGCGTGCCGCCTTAGTCGTGGACATGGAAGGCGTGGTTCGCTACGCCGAACAGACCCCGACTCCGAAGGATCTGCCGAATTTCGACGCGATCAAGGAATGTCTGAACGGTCTCCAGTAAGAATCGTCCCATGATTTCGAAAGGGACGGCCACGTGCCGTCCCTTTTTTGTTTAAATAACTCAACTGATCTCTCATCTAAGAAGCATGACCATCATACACTCACTCGGACGGGCCCTCGGTGCGGTCGCACTGGCAGGAGCTTTCACCCTTTCGGCCAATGCCAAAGATCTCAAGGCCGGCGACATGGCCCCAAACTTTTCGGTCAAGGCCAGCGACGGCAAGACTTACAGCCTGAAGCAGTTCAAGGGCAAGCAGGCGGTTGTAATCGCCTGGTTCCCCAAAGCCTTCACCGGCGGTTGCACGGCTGAATGCGATTCCTTCCGGACCAAGGGAATCGACAAGGCCTTTACCTTCACGATGCTTGGTAATCGAAAGTTTGAGGTGAAAGCCCGCTCGAAGGGATCCGGTTTGGAGAAGTTCGATGTCGCGTTCTTCACTGCCAGTTGCGACACGCCCGAGACGAATGCGCGTTACGCGAAGGAACTTCAGTTGGACTATCCGATCCTCAGTGATTCCAGTCGCAAGATGGCGACCGCCTACGGCGTGGTGAATGCCAAGCGCAAGGTGCCGATGCGTTACACGTTCATCATTGGCAAGGACGGCAAGATTCTGGAAGTCGATAAGGAGAAGAACACCGCCGGTCATGGTGCCGAGGTGGCGAAGAAACTCGCCAATTACGGCATCCCGAAGAAGTAGGACTCAACCGTTTTCGATCTCACCCGCTCCCGGTTGCTCCGGGGGTGGGTTTTTTCGTTTCCTGGGAGGAATCCACATTTCGAGCGGAGGGCGATCGTAGCGGGCTCGCAGCCAGTTGACCGCATTGAGGACCGGTTGGCGATTCACCGCCCAGCGTTCGATCTTGTATTTCCCGGGGAAGTCCATTAGCACGAGTCCGGCGAACATGGTGACCAGTCCCATCCCGGGCGGAAAGAACATCAGGAGACCGGCGACGATCAGGGCGCTGCCTCCAATGTTCTTGCCCAGTTGGATCATGAAGCGGCTGAAAGGGTGTTCAGTGGACCAGTCGGTCCGATGGCGTTTGCGGTGCGTGAAGTAGTCCGCGGGCATGCGGGCCAAGAGCCACGGGACGAGAATGACGCTGCCGGTGAAAGTGACGACCGAGAACGCGACGAACCACCACCACAAGGTGCGGTTGGCGAGCAGTAACTCCCGGATTCCGTTGATGAATTCCACAGGTAGCGAAAGGGCGAGCATTGGTAGCCTTCCAAGGGGTGGGAGTCAACGCTAGTTGAGAGAAGAAAAGGTGGTAGGCTGGCTCGGACTCGAACCGAGAACCAACGGCTTAAAAGGCCGTAGAAATGCGCCTAAAACCTAAGAAATAAGCATACTTGTTCTTGATTTGCCCAAAGATTTGCCCAAATTACCCAAATGCAACGTCGTGCAAGTAAGCAACGGTTCGCGATCAGGGAGTTTTCCAACCCGTCCGGTGAGAAGGTTTTCAGGGTTTCCGGGTATCAGCTCAGCGGGGAGCGTGTTCGAGAGAATTTCCCGACGTATGGCGAAGCGTTGGCGCGGCAGCAAGAGTTGGAGATCGGTCACGAGAATGATCGGACTGCACTGACTCCACGGGCGACCATTCTGACCGACGTTCAAGTCCGGGACGCTGAGCGGGCCGTAGCCGACTTGCCAGAGGGTAAAACCCTGTTAGATGCCGTCCGCTACTACCGGGAGAATTACAGGGAGCCAGTGAAGCCAATGCTGATCGAGGACGCGCGGGATCAGTTTATCAAGGAGAAGGAGCAGGCGAACCGGCGACCGGACACTATTCGGAAC
>JAYPXF010000367.1:0-4982 GCA_038154405.1 Verrucomicrobiales bacterium
CGGTGTTGCGGGAGATCGACGTAATACAGCGGTTTCACCCGCCCCACGTCCTTCAAGGTGAAAACGACGGTGACTCGGTCGGTCTTGTGGTCGGTGACGGTGACCTGATAGTCCAGTTTGAGTTCCTCCTTGGTTTCACCCAGCTCAAAACCGAGCGCATGAGCGCTAGTGGATAATCCCAAGGTGGCGAGCAGCGAGAAAAGAATGCGAACGGTGTTCATGGAACTTATAACACGCAGGATAGACATTCCCTAGTTCTACTTTATCGATTTTCTACGGCCGTAGCGGTATTTGCAAAAAACCCAGAAAGAGAAGACGTCCCAAATCGGAAGATTTCGCATCTTCAGCTAAAAATCAGCGTTGAAGTAAAGTTAAGGGTGCAAGCCTGGCAGTTCAACTTGCGACAGGTTCGACCTCGAAGCCGTCGCGGTATTGGCGAGTGAGCAGTTTGTTGGCCGCCGGCAAATTGGGGACCTTCAGGGCTTTGGCATCGAATTTCAGCGTCTGGCCGGAGAAATGAGCGGCGACATTGCCGAGTTGGACGGCTTCGGTGAGGTGACCACCATACTCGAATCCGTCACTGGGCTGTTTGCCGGAAAGACAGCCATCAACCCAACCGTGATAATGATTCAGTCCGGGCACGGCCGGAATCTTGATCTCCGGCTTGTTCGTGAACGGCGTCGCCACATGCGGCACGATGATGTTGCCGCCTTCGCAGACGATCACCGAACCGCCGCGATTCGGAAACTTCTGGCCCGGTGCGAGTTGGGTGATCTCTTCGCCGGGCGTGCGCCCCCCATCATACCAGGTGACCTTCAGACGTTTGCCGGTCGTGTATTCCGTACCGGGAAGCACGTATTCCACGGTCTCCTGTTCGGGCCACACTTCCCGGTTCATGCCCTTGCTTTTCGCCCGCACTGAGATCGGATCTCCGGTGATTTTCAACGCGGTGTAGACTGGATCAAAAATGTGGCAGCCGAAATCTCCCAGCGCCCCCGATCCGAAATCAATCCAGTCCCGCCAATTGCGCGGATGATAGATGTTCAGCCCGGCGAACGGCCGCATCGGCGCACCGCTGACCCAGAGATTCCAATCCAAGGTCTCGGGCACGGGATCATGCTTGTCCGGCCGATCATAGAACCCGCTACGGCCTGCCCCAGTCGTGCCAATCCAGCAATGAACCTCCATCGCCTTGCCCAGTGCACCGGATTGAAAGAACTGCACGAACGACCGATACGCCGTGTGCGAATGGATCTGGTTGCCCATGCGAGTGACCACGCCGGACTTCTTGGCCGCCAGACGCATCTGGCGGGCTTCCCAGACCGTGCGCGTGAGCGGCTTCTGGCAGTAGACATGTTTGCCGAGCGCCATCACATCCATGCTGATGATGGCGTGGGTGTGGTCGGGCGTGGAAACGGTCACGGCATCAACCTGGTCGCCGAGCTTGGCGAACATCTCCCGATAGTCCTGAAAGATCTTGGCGTGCGGGTGCTTTTTCCGCGCCTTGACCGTGCGGTTCAGATCCACATCGCAATAGGCCACCGGATGGACCTGCTTGTGGTTGGTCATCTCGATGACATCGGACATGCCTTTGCCATCCACACCGATCCCGGCGTAGTTGAGCTTCGAATTGAGATTGCGACCACGAACAATCGCCGGAGCGGCGATCGCTGCCGAAACCGAAGTGGCCAGGAAGGCGCGACGTGAAGAGGGCATGTCGCAGATGGTCGCGCACGCAGCCCATCGGTCAATCGAGAAACGTGCTCTCAATCCGATGTTCTCCGACCAGGGCACGCAATTGCGGAATGTCGAACTCTTCCAACAGTCCGAAGCAGAACAACTCCGGAGCCTGGCGAACGTGCCAGTTCTTTTCGACGGACGTCTTCAGACTCGGAAGCGCATCAACCATTTCGAGCTTACTGATCGTCTGCGGACGAAGCGCGCCGGCGACCAATGCGGATGTGCTGATCCGCGGACCAATCGCCCGCACGGTGATCGGTCCATCGCGGAAGACCCGCGTTGCCCAACCTGCCACGGCACCTATCTGGCTGGCCTGCAGGCCGAGCGGCCGTTCGCCCAACGTGGCCACCATCAGCGCAAACAGAAAATCGCGGGAGGCAATCCGGGATTCTCCCAAATAAAAAGGATCAACGGCAACGACGCGTTGCCCCCTGTCGAGAAGTGCCACCACTTCCGCCGCCATCGCCTTGCGTCCCTTGTCGGCGACGAGAACGGTCGTGCCGGTCACCTTCGGGCCGACCAGCTCAGTCGCCGGGACCGTCCAGTCACTGCCCATCTTCAGCGGACGACGCGTGACCTTGACCTCCCCGATCTTGTCGCGGCCGATGATCTTGGCCGTCACCTGATAATCATGAAAACTGGCGATCCGGCGCAATGCATTGCGCCGATGATTCCGCCAGACGATCGTATCACCGATGGACCTATCGCGCGGCAGGTTCGCCATCAGCTCCTTGGCCAGGGTGTTGAAATCGTGATTCTTTTCCGGCAATGCAACAGAAAGTTCCTCGTAGGTCTTGATTTCATCCGCTGACGGAATCTCGTTCTTGTCGCCGGTCCCGCCGAGAAAGAAATCGTTGAGCATGCCGTAGAACTGCTGGCGGTTGTCCTGCAGGAAATTGTGCGTACCAGGATCATGGTTCACGTGTGAACGAACCGACTTGCCCGCGCCATACAGGCGGTAGATCGGAAGGGCAGCATCCAGCAGCGGTTGCAATGCATGCCCCGCCTTGAAGCAGCACTTGTCATCCACGTTGAAGGTGAGCAGGACGGGCCGCGGCGCCAGCATGGCCGTCATGTGCGCGTAGTCGGTGACCGTCCCAAGGTCGTTCGGAGTCTGTTCGCAATCCCCCAGATCCGAGTGGTTGTGTATGCGTGTCAAAAAGCTGGAATACCCGGCAACCGGATTGCAGAGCGTCACCCGGGTGTCGAGCGAGCTGATGAAGATGGTCTGCCACCCCCCACCGGAAAGCCCCGCCACAGCGACCCGCTTGGGATCCGCGTTCGGGTGGTCGAGCAGGATGTCCAACGCCCGCGACATGCTCAGGTGAAAGGTCGCGATCCCCGCCCAGCCACACAAATTGATCTGCGGCATCTTGTAGTGGTCAAAGCCGGGCGAGTTCAGCTCCCCCATCCCCAACCACTCGGCGTTCATGGCGATCATGCCGCGCTTCACCTGGTTGATGCAGCGCATCTGCTTGTAATCTGCCGCCTTCCCGTTCTTGCGGTCGTGACCATTGACATTGAGGACCACGGGAACCTTCCCCTTCATTTCGTCAGGAACGTATATGAGCGCCGAAGTCCACATGCCGGGAACGACTTCATACCGCAGTTTGCGGATGGAGTAGCCCGGACCGCCCTTGATCGAGTCCAACCATTGTAGCTTGGTCTTGAGTTTTCGCCATTCGGCTGCGCCTCCTCGGAACACAACTTTGTCCAGGACGTCCTTTCGCATCCGGTTCGCGTACCGCTCCCACTCCACTTTGGTCCTCGCCGCCGGCATGCGCAGAATCCGGTCTTCCGCAAACTTCTCCACCTCGACCTGTGGCTGCTTGGAGTCGATAACCGGCCGAGACAGCACCTTTGCCACAGCTTGCTCATCGATTGCTGAACCACTCAATCCCAATGCCAAAAGCACGGCAAAAACGGAAACCAGGGTCTTCATGGCTGCGAAGAATAACGCCTTGTTTTCATTCGCCAACCGCAATGAATGCGGCACCATCCCAGATCATGAACGATCGCCGTGAATTCATCTCGACCCTTTCCGCCAGTGCGGCAGTCGGACTCGCATCGCAAAGCCGGATTGCCGCCGCGGATTCGTCCGCCAATACTACGCCCATGAAGCCACAGGAAATGCGGCGCAAACTGCAGGAATGCCTCGGCGGCGCCTGGCCCGATTCAGCCCCGCTCAAGGCCAGAATCATCGCATCGGAAAAGGTTGAGGAATTCACACGGCACCTGCTCAGCTACGAAGTGGAACCGGGCGATCGCGTGAAGGCCTACCTGCTGATCCCCACCGGCGTGACCGCCCGCAAGCCGGCGCCGGCCGTCGCAGTGTGGCATCAGCACGCGGGACAGTACCACCTAGGCAAGAGTGAACCCGCCGGACTGGACGGCAACCCGATGCACTTCACCGGCGCGGCGCTGGCGCAGGAAGGCTACGTGGTGCTCTGCCCGGATGCGCTGGCATTCGAGGAGCGACAGGATCCGACCGGCAAACTCAAGGGCATGCGTTACGAGCGTTACGAATTCCTCAAGTATGTGGTGAACGGAAAGTCGATGGCGTGGAAGAACATCTTGGACATGCGACGAGCGGTCGACTTCCTCGTTTCGCGGAAGGAAGTGCAGGCCGACAACATCGGATGCTATGGCCATTCAATGGGATCAACGCATACGTGGCTGGTCGGCCCTTGGGAACCCCGGCTGAAAGCGTTGGTCGGAAACTGCTGCCTGCCCACCTACAAGGCTATTCACGACAACCACATGCTGCATTGTTTCCCAAACTTCGTTCCCGGCTGGCTGCAATATGGGGACACTCCGGAGATCGCGTCGTTGATTGCACCGCGCGCCTTGCATCTGAACCTCGGTGAGAAGGATGGCGGAAGCCCGATTGAAGAAGCCCGGGCCGGCGTGGAACGAATCGCTGCTGTCTACAAGCGTAAACGCGCCGCCAAGAACTTCTCCGTCTTCATTGAGAAAGGCAAAGGGCATGTGTTGAGTGAGGCGATGTGGAAGCAGACGAAGGAGTTCTTCGCACGGCATTTACGAAGTTGAGCGTCTCTGTGTGTCGTCGCTTTCAGCGACTCTGACGTGGGCTCGCGCGTACGCTCTCCCCATTGAAGATCTGACCGCTGCCACTGGAAATGGGGCCCACAACGAAAGTGCGGTCCCCGTGATTTGGCGCGAGCTGTCAACAAGATCGGTGAGGCGAGAGTCCCCGCGAGCCCACTTCAGAACCTCGGAGA
>JAYPXF010000368.1:0-2606 GCA_038154405.1 Verrucomicrobiales bacterium
CTTCCTTGCCGATGGAGTAGACCACGTAGAGTTTCCCTTCATGCTCATATCCATAGGGATAGGACCATTGCTTGCCCTTGGCGAAGCCGCTGAACCGGGGGGCTTCTGACTTGCCGTGACGAATGCGCCACATCTTGTTGAGGGTCAGCTCACCCGGTCTACCGGTGGAAACAACGAGCGTGTCACGATTGCGAAAGTTGGAAATCACGTAGAGTTGGCCGGTTGAGAGACGCCCCATGTAGGCCTTGGCACGGGGCATTGGAAGATTGCTGGGTTGGGCGGTCGACCAGGTACGACCAAAGTCTTCGCTTCGCGAGATCCAGGCCACACCACCACCTCCTCGAATCACCGCCAGAACGATCTTTCGATCCGCCCACACGGTGGTCTCCGCAAAGGACGGTGCCAGTTTCGGATGATAAGGAAGCAGCACGGAGTCCCACATCTTTGTGAGATCACTGCCTTGACTGATCGCAATTACCGGCAACCCATCCTTATCCTGTCCGCCGGTGATGAAATTGCCGTTGTCCATCTTCACGATTTCATCATACGGCCAGCAGTTGGTGATCACGATCCCGCGGGATTCCCATCGGTCGTTTTGTTGATCCAGGACGAAAGCCTCGCCCTGCAAACCGGGAAAACGTTTTCCCTTCGTTCCCACACCGAAGCGCGCGGCGATGGTCCAGACTTCGTCGTCATGAACGAACAGCACGCCGTGACTGTGTCGTTCAGCACCGTTAAAACCTGGACCAACCATTTCCAATGGCGACCATGTGCGGCCGCCATCGGTTGAGCGCCGTCCCTGTAACGTTTCGTGCGGCCCATTTTCGTTCACCGGACTGTTCGCCCAGTTGGCATAGAACACACCCTGGCACTCTACGATCGCTGCACCGTGCAGGAACTTGTAGCCGTCCGCTGTCGGCCGATGGATCACCCGATGTTCGATGCCGGCGGCAAAAGGAATTCTCTCCGGGTCCCTCGGCACCACCGGTCCACTCCAAAGTCGGCAGGGCTCAGGAAGCGGTTCCACCTTGCCAGGATCAGGTACATCCTCACCTGCCTCTATCCGCAGGTCGTCCAAAAGATACCATGCACCGGATGCGATACGCGTACCCGACACGAGACTGAATCCGCCAAACGAAAGATCAATTCGATAGGCGGGAACCGTCGCGGTTTTCTCTTTCGGCAATTGCGGCTCGCCCGGCTTGGAGACCCAGAGATCAATGCCGCGCTGCGTCGAGTTCATCACTGCTCGAATCCGGTGCCAAACGGGTTTGGCCGGATCGGCCGACGTTTGAATCTTGACCGGTACGGTGATCCAACCGCGTTCACGTCCATCGAAGTGCTGCAGTTTGCCATTCTGCACACAGAGATTGAACTGACTGGCATCCCGGCCATTGGGTTCCTGCGTCCAAACGTGAAAGGCGCGACCACGCGTGGGGGAAACGGCGAACGAAAACTCAATGGCCAGGTTCGTGCGCGGTGCGTCAAACCAGCGCGACATTGCCACGAGACCACCGTCTGAAGAGCGCCGTCCGATCAGCGATCCACGTGCGCCGGTGACGTTCGGCTTCGTCCCCTTGCCAAAAGTCACCCAGCCGTCAGGATTCTGTGAAACTCCAACGTCATCAAAGTCAGATGCAAAGACAACTTCACGCGCTTGCGCCTGAGACAGGTTGCAGGCAAGACCAAGGAGAATGATCGACAGCAGTTTCATCGCGAGTGGGAAGTCGGATGATGAACTACGGAACGCACGGAATACACGGAAAACCTGTTCTGATTCCTTTCCCTCACTATCTTGCGGTCAATCGCCGTGCTTCACCTGCAGAGTTCAACTCCAGCGCCAATGAAACTGCTGGTTTTCGATATTGATGGAACACTCACGCAGACCAACCGCGTGGATGACGCATGTTTCATCCCGACGCTGACTGAGTTCCTCGGCACAGCCGATTTCGATACCGATTGGAGGAACTATCCGCATGTATCCGACAGTGGCATCCTCGACAGTCTTTCCCGTCAATTCCTCGGGCGTCCTCCCAGCGTCGACGAAACCGCGGCTTGTGAAGCAGCTTTCCTGCAACGACTGAAAGCACAACCGGCAACCGGCTTCCAGATGATTCCCGGAGCAACTCAGATGATTGAGCACCTTCAGCAGACCGGGCAATTCAAACTCGCGATAGCGACCGGCTGTTGGCTCACTTCGGCGGAGCACAAACTCCGAACGGCGGGAATTGACTTCAGCGCCATACCGATGGCTACGGCAACCGATACCCACGCCCGGGTAGACATCCTTAAAACCGCGATGCGCAAAGCCACCGCCCCGACACCGGATGAGATAATCTACTTTGGCGATGCGGAATGGGATGTCCGTGCCACCGAAGAACTTGGTTGGCGCATGATCGGCATCGGCGACCGCATCGAGCGATTGCGCGCCCTCGGCACCCGGGATTGCTTCAGCAGCTTTCAGGCGAGAGACAAATTGATTGCGGCGATCGAGCGAACGTGAATGCTCCCCACCAACGCAAGCGCTCACCTCACGCCAACTACTTCTTCCTCCGCTTGCTGGCCGGACCAAGGCCTTCGGGTCGGGTCGTTCTCGGGCGGGCTAT
>JAYPXF010000368.1:2616-4963 GCA_038154405.1 Verrucomicrobiales bacterium
GCCTTCCGACGCACGGCCTTCATGATGGTCGGTGAGCTCGGAGGTAACCTTGCCGTCGACCTTGTGAATCAGGTGGTTGCCGCGCGCGACGACGGTGAACTCGGTCCACTTGGAGATGTCCGCCTTCGCGGGTTCGTGTTCGGACAGGAGCCAGCGTTGGCCATCCGGATCAAGCAAGACCTTCTTGCCGTTCAGACCGAACAGACCACGGCCTTTTTCCTCATACGTCATTCCCGTGTGTTCGATCGCGGGATGCACATCGTTCTGATATCCGGAGATGACCCACTTGCCGATGTCCGGTCGCTCCCGGCTGCGATATTGGATGCCGGAGTTGTTGTCGCCGATCACGCGAACCGTCGCTCGCAGTTCGAAATCCTTCACCGTGCCACCACGCCAGATGAGGAAAGAATTATGCTTCAAGGCATCCGGGCCGGTGCAGGTTCCCACAATCACGCCGTTCTTCACTTCCCACAGTTTGGGATCACCGTCCCAGCCTGTGAGATCCTTGCCGTTGAAGAGCGGTTTGAAGCCGGCGCTTTTGGCTGACCTGCCGGCTTTCGACTTGAGCGACGCGATGAGGAACTCAGTCGGCGTCTTGTGTCTGACGTTCTTCGCGCCCGGGTAAACGAGTTCGCAACGCACTCCGGTCTCGCGGCAATGTTCCTGCAGCTTCACGCCGAAGTTGGCGGTGTGCGTGGGATCCTTCTCGGCCTGGCCCAGATTCGGTTTACGGCTGTAGATCAGATAAACCGACGGATCGTCCTTGGTCACGTTGTGATACGGTGAATACTCGTCGATCCAATCCAGAATCTTCTCCCGCCCTTCCAGAAACTTGGCGAAGTTGGGAAGACCGAACGCATGCCCGCCATACCTGCTGTTCGGCGTCCATTCCTTCATCTGCTTCGGATCGAGCGTGGTCTGAGCACCGGTAACCGCGGCACACCAAAGCCGGCTGGATTCACGGGCGACCGGATCCTTGCTCTCCGGATCCGCAAGGTCGTCACGAAACGCAAGCCACAGACTAGAACACGCGCCCGCCGATCCGCCGGCGGCGCCAATGCGTTCCTTGTCGAGATTCCATTCCTTGGCCTTGCTGCGGACAAACTGCAACGCCCTCGCAGCATCATGCAACGGTGCCTTCACCGGCGGCTTCACGCCCAACTCGACCGCCTGCTTCACGTAGCGATAGTTGATGGCGACGACCGAGATGCCCGCCTGCAACAAGGCCTTCGCATCCGCAAAGCGTTGCAAACGCTCCTTCGATCCACCCTGCCAGCCACCACCATGAATGACAAAAGCCACCGGTGTAGGCCGGTCGGACTCGGCTTTCCAAAAATCAAGTATGTGACGCGGATGAACCCCGTAACGAACGGACGAACGCGTCGGCTCTGGGACCGCAGCGTCGTAGCGCTCGACCCGCTTCGGAGCCGCATTTGCGTGACCGGCGACCATGATGACACAGGACAAGATGCAAAGAGTGGATTTCATGCGGCAGAGATTCCGTGAGGAGTCGCGGTTCGACGAACAAAAAATCCCATGTTCACCTGTTTGGCGTATCCCTTTCGTCGGACGTGTGCTTAGCATCGTGGAAATGATCCTCACGCCAGAGTTTCGCTGCCTACCTTCGGCATCCCTCCAACCTCCCGGCAGCAATGAAAACCGCTTCGCGGCGCCCCTTCCCGCGCCACGCCCGCAACCGGTCACCGATTACCCCGCGTTCTCGTCATCGACGATGAAAGCAGCGTCCTCCACGCCATCTCACATCTCCTGACCCAGGACGGCTACCAGGTCATCTGCATCGACCTTCCCACCAAGACCATGGATGTGGTGAATCTGCTCGGCCCTTTCGATCTGATCATCACGGACATTCTGATGCCAGATTGCGACGGTTTTGATTTGATTCGTGGACTGCGAAATGAGAAGCCCGACATGCGCGTCATGGCGATTTCCGGCGGCAAATCCTTTGGCAACAAGTCCTTCGCCGAACGCGCCATCGAAGCCGGGGCCCACGTGGCCCTGCCGAAGCCTTTCACCTACGCGGAATTGATGGCGGGCCTGAAGAAGGCCATGAACGAAGATCGGTAGCCGTCACGATCAGGATCTTGGATTTCTTGTTCGCCATGCCCGAGTTGTAAACAGGCGATCAATGCAGGTCCAACCACGACGGCCAGGAGAACCGCGATCTTTCAGTTGCCCCCATATCGAAAGAACCGGCGGCGGAATTGTCCCGGCGTTTCACCATACCGATCCTTGAACGCGGTTTGCAGGTAATGACTGTGTACAAACCCGGTTTGTTCCGCGATGGCTTCAACCGGCAGGTCCGTATCCCGCAGCAATCGCTCCACTT
>JAYPXF010000369.1:0-4948 GCA_038154405.1 Verrucomicrobiales bacterium
AATCAACAGACCTTCCTCACGGTGTCGGCGACCTTTTTGCGCGAGGGGATGATGGGATTTCAGACGTATTTTCTGGAGACCATCGCCGTCCTGATCGGACTTTCCTTGCTGATCGCAGTATGGAGACGCAGGGATCTGCTGGGCGGACGGAGGGGTGATGGAATGGTTTCCAACGTGGAATTCGCCGAGCACTGCTATGGGCAGATGTTGAGCCACTTGGCCGCCAAGGGGATTGTGAAAGCTCCGCATCAGACACCAAATGAGTTCCTTGATGAACTGTCCGCATTGAATGATCGATCACAACGGCTGGCGCGCGAGTTGACCGTATCGTTCTGTTGCCTGCGTTATGGCAAAAAGGGGGGGGGCAGCAGGCAGGAAATGGACGAACGGCTGCGGCTGCTGAAGGAATCCGCGGAAGCGTGAAACGGTTGCGGCGTCGTTTCCGTCTGTTCCCGCGAAATGTGGAATTTCGACATCACCGGCTTGGCATTTGAATCATCGACGGAGCGATGATTCGGTGAAACACTTCCGATCGTTCCATGGCCCGGGTCATCCACATTGATCGTTCGTTCACGCCGAAACATCGAAGTGCGGATGCCGATCGCGTGAAACCACCCGAGCCCGGCGCTGACCCATTGGAACCGAAGATCCAACTCGCCGAGATGGAACTGGTGGTTCCGGCCGGCAATGCGCCCGCCGTTTCCCGGAAATCGAAGGGCAAGGCCCGGCAAACCCGCCAAGCGGCCCGCAAGTCCCGGCAGAAATCCCCACCGACCAAACAACCGGCTGCCGGCAATGGTCAATCCCGGGTGTTTGTGCAGAAGCTCTCCGGTGGAGGGCTTGTTCCGACGAAAGCGCCGATCACCGGTTCGCCGGGCAATGGCAGTTCCGGTGCGACATCGGGGGGAAGTTCTCCACGCGTGTTTGTCCGCAAGCTGACCTCCGGTGGCGGTGCCTCCGGCGCACAGGTGACGCAGCCAACGGGCAAGCCGGCGAAACAATCCACGCGGAAAACGCCGAAGGCCAAACGAAAGAGCCGGGTGATTGTGCCCATGGCGAAAGCCGTGGTTTGGACCGTCAAAAAACTCGCGGAGCAGAATCGGAAGCGGGTCGCCAAGAAAAGGGCGAAGCAGGGGAAGCAGGCACAGGCCGTCCAACAAGCGGCGGCAGCGGCTCCGAAGCCGGTGATAAAGATCATCCGCTCGGGTCCCGGTCCCGCCAAGACCACACCGACCAAGCCGGTCGCGCAATCAAAGCCGGAGTCGATCAAGAAGCCGGTTCACCAGAAACCGACTCCCGCCCGGAAACAGTCGAAGCCACAGCCACAGCCGGCTCCGAAGACCGCCCCTCCACGTTCCTCCGCTGCGGTTGCGCCACCGAAGCAGCAACCCTTTGCGCCACCATCACGGCCGGCGGTGAAGACATTGCCTCAGCCGGTGACCAACGCGGCGCCCGCTTCGCATCCCAAACAGCTGCCCAAGGTGGCTCCTCCACCCCGACCGGTCGCAAGAGTCGCACCCAGCCCACCGCCTCGGCCGGTGCTTGCCCAAGCTGCCCCGCCACCCCCACGTCCGAAACAGGCTGTTCCACCTCCTAGACCCGCACTGCAAGAACCGGCGAAAGCCAAACCGAAGAAGTTTGAAAAGCCGGTGCCGGGTTGGGTTGCCGATGATCAGAAGGTTGAATTTGCATCGCGCCGTTCGCTGCCGGTGGATGCGCTGCGAGGTTTGTTCCTGTTGCTGCTGGTCTCCGGCGGTTTCGGCATTTCCGAAGCGGCGAAACATCCGGAACTGGCCGGCACTTGGGTTGCCACCACCGCCTCGCTTGTGCGACCGACTGAGTGGATCGGATTGTCGCCGTGGGACCTGCTGATGGCCGGGTTTGTGTTCCTGGTCGGTGTCGCATTGCCGTTTTCATTCTCGCGCCGGGAGGAATTGGGGCAGCCATGGAACGAGATGTTTGCGCATGCGTGCACGCGTTCGGCATTGCTGGTTATGGCCGGGATTTTTCTTCAGTCGGTCGGACAGGAACAAACGGACTGGCAGTTCGCGAACATTCTTTGCCAGATCGGATTGGGATACATCTTCGCCTTCATGCTGGTCGGCCGAGGACTGATGATGCAGTTGGGATACCTGGCGCTGGTGTTGGGAGGATACACGGCGATCTTCATTCATTACGATGCGATGGGATTCGGGATGTCTCCGGCGCAGCTCGGTGTTTCAGAAGATGATCTATTGCCCGGTGCCTTTGCTCCCTTCACGCGGGACGTGAATTTCGCCGCCGGTTTCGACCGCTGGTTCCTGAATCTCTTTCCGCGAGGAGAGACGTGGGAAATGCATCCGGAAGGTGTCCAGACGCTGAACTTTGTGCCGTCGATCGCGACGATGGTGATCGGCGTGATGGCCGGCGAGTTGTTGCGTACGCGTGAAGAGCCGGAGCTGAAGTTCAATGCGCTGCTGATGGCGGGAGTTCCATGCCTGATGTTCGGTGTGCTCTTGGGAATCAGTTTCTGTCCGATCATATCCCGGCTCTGGACCGCCTCGTGGGTTTTCGTCAGCGCGGCCTTTGTGCTGTGGACGCTGTCGGCGGTCTATTGGCTGGTGGAGGTCTCAGGGCGACGCTTGTGGGTATGGCCGGTGGCTGTGCTCGGGGCGAATTCCCTCCTGGTGTATCTGGGCTCGGAACTCCTGCGACCATCAATCATCGCTTCGCTCGAGCTGCATTTCGGGCCGGGCGTGTTCGGTGGTCCTTATGGTCCGGTCTGGCAGAGCCTGTCCGTGTTGGGAGTGATCTGGCTGGTCTGCGCCGGACTTTATGCGCGCCGATTCTTCGTGCGGATCTGAAGGATCGCGATTGCAACTTCCACGTGCTTGGCGGAGCATCCGGCCATGCCGACCGCGAAAGCCGCCATTCTTGAGCAGTTCCATGAGCCGCTGCGTCTTTGCGAATACCCTTTGCCGCAATCGCTGGAGCCCGGCGCCACCCTGATTCGCACGGAGATGGCGGGCATTTGCGGAACGGACGTGCATCTGGCTGAAGGCGAACTGCCAATCGGATTGCCAGTGATTCTGGGGCACGAGACGGTGGGATGCGTGGACCGGCAGGCGGATGAGGAGATGTTGGATTGGACCGGTCAAAGTCTGAGCCCGGGTGATCGCGTCACTTGGAATTCCGCGATATCGTGCGGCGAATGCTATTACTGCAAGGAGAAGGGGCAACCGACGCGTTGCGCCCAACGACGGGCATACGGTATCGGTTACCAATCCGATTCGGCTCCGCATTTTCTCGGCGGTTATGCGGAGTACCATTTCCTGAGGCCGGGCACGACGATGTTCAAACTGCCGGATGAGCTTCCAACCGAATCGGTCGTTGGCGCGGGGTGTGCGTTGATCACGGCGATTCACGGTGTGGAGCGAACGGGTGTTGAACCGGGCGACACGGTGGTGGTTCAAGGAGCCGGACCGGTCGGGATTGCGGCCTTGGCGGTGGCCAAAGATGCCGGTCCGGAGAAAGTGATTGTGATCGGTGCACCGGCGCATCGGCTGGAGATGGCGCGACGTTTCGGGGCGGATGTCGCCTTGAGTCTGGACGAGCTCGACAAGCCGTCGGCTCGGATTGATGCGATTCACGACATGACCGGTGGCTACGGTGCGGACGTGGTGCTCGAATGCGTCGGTCGTCCGCAGGCGGTGGTCGAGGGGATTGAAATGTGTCGGGACGGAGGCAAGTATCTGGTGCTGGGGCATTACTGCGACGCCGGACCGATCGAGTTCAATCCCCATGTCATCACCCGCAAGCAGTTGCAGGTGTTCGGATCCTGGTCCAGCGAGCCCCGGCATCTGAAACGGGCCATCGATTTTCTTGCGGCGAACCGCGAACGCTTTCCGTTCCATGAAATGGTGACCCACCGTTTCAGTCTGTCTGAAGCCAATGAGGCGCTGAAAACCACCGCGGAATGGCAGTCCGCGAAGAGCGTGATCGTGCCTTGATGATTCCGGTTGCCGGTCTGTATTCCATGAAACATCTCCATAAACTTCTGGTCATGGTCTCGCTTGCGGGACTGTCTCGGTCGATCCCGGCGGCCGACGCCAAGCCCACTTTTTTTCACGACAAATTGATCGCCTCCGAAATCACCCGGGCCGGTTCGGTAATGATGGAGGCTGGGCAATGTGCGCGTGCGGATGTCCTGAAGGAGCAGCTGGATCGGAAGGTATGTGAGCTCGATATGGCGCCGCCGGGGAGGAAGGCAATGGGTGGAGCTGAACTGGTCCGGAAGCGCCGCCCATCCGTGTTGATTGTCGGTGGTCTCTACAAATGCAACAAGTGCACCAAATGGCACTGCGGCAACGCATCCGGAGTTGCCCTCACGCGTGATGGCGTCTTCGCGACCTGTTATCATGTGATTGCGTCCACGAATCGCCAGGCCTTCGTCGTGCGGACGGTGGATGGACGCATGGCGCCGGTGGTGGAGGTGATGGCGGCGGACAAGAAGTCGGATATCGCCATCTGTCGGGCGGCGGATATCGAGTTTGATCCGGTACCGTTGTCGCCGGTGACGCCGCCAGCGGGCAGCCCGGTAACGGTCATCAGTCATCCGCGTAGCAGCTTCTACACGCTTACGTCCGGGCATGTTTCGCGTCATTTCTTCAAACCGATATCCAAGACGCGTGCCGTGCCGTTCATGGCCATCACCGCCGAATTTGCGAAAGGCTCCAGCGGTGGTCCGGTGTTCGATGAGAAGGGGAACGTGATCGGCCTGGCCGCTTCGACGGTTTCGATCTATTACCATGAGGGCCAAGGTAAAAAGGACAACCTGCAGATGGTTCAGCGTCAATGTGCCCCGGTGGAAGCGATGCGGCGGTTGATACGCAAGGCTGAATCCGATTGACGGAGGGTCGGAATCGGGGAATAACCCGATCCATGCAGTTCCTTCGACTCTCACGTGCCT
>JAYPXF010000370.1:0-4859 GCA_038154405.1 Verrucomicrobiales bacterium
CCCTCATGCCGACAAAGCCAAGGAAGATCTTCGACAAATCCTCCGCAACCCCGCCGGTCCCACCGGATTCCCAATCGACACCATGCCGCGCTATTTCAATCGCGGCACGGGCGATGCCTATCGGAAGTTGGAGGCAAAGGTGGATCGCCTGATCGCCACTCACGCCGGTTCACCACCTCGCGCCATGGTAATGCAGGACGTATCTAAACCTCGAAACGCGCGGATCTGGAAGCGGGGAAATCCTCGCACGCTGGGCGATTCCGTCCCCCGCCGCTTTCTGGCCCTGCTGGATGGGCCAGGCCGCGAGAATTTCAGCGACGGCAGCGGGCGACTGGAAATGGCCGAACGAATTGCAGCTCCGGGGAATCCACTCACCGCACGGGTGATCGCCAACCGCGTCTGGATGAATCATCTGGGCCAACCGCTGGTTTCCACGCCAAGTGATTTTGGCCTACAGACAGCCGCCCCCGTTCAACGTGATCTCCTTGATTTCCTTGCCAATTATCTGATCCGAAACAAGTGGTCATTGAAGAGTCTTCATCGGCTGATTGTAAGTTCGGCCACTTATCAGCAGAGCAGTTCAGCAAACAACATCGAGATCGATCCGGAGAATCTCTATTGGACCCGCGCGGAACGCCGCCGACTCAGCTTCGAGGCCACCCGCGACTCCCTCCTCGTCGCCAGCGGCGAGTTGAACCGTGCGCTTGGTGGACGGCCCGTTCAATTGGAAGGCCGCACCCCCTCCTTCCGTCGGGCGATCTATGGATTCATTGATCGCTATGACGTCGCCCCGACGCTGCGTACCTTCGACTTCGCTGATCCGAATCTTCATGCCCCGCAGCGCCCTGAGACCACGGTACCGCAACAGGCCCTGTTCTTCATGAACAGTCCGTTCGTCGCCGGACGCGCCAAGGTCATCGCCGACAAGGCAGCCAAATTGGATGCAAACGAACCGATTCGCCACGTCTATCGCCTGACCTTGGGTCGTGATCCATCTGCCGCTGAACTCCAATTCGCCAAAGCCCAGACCGGATTCGGATTGCCGGAACTCGCACAGGCACTCCTGGCATCCAATGAATTCTCCTTTGTTGACTGACTCCATGACCCGGAAGCCCGATCACATCAACCGGCGCGACATGCTCAACCGTTGCGGCATGGGAATGGGAGCCATCATGGCCAGCAGTCTGATCCAAGACGCACATGCAGCCAATGGACCACTGCAACCCAAGGCGAGCCACTTTCCCGGTCGCATCAAACGGGTGATCCATCTTTTCATGAACGGTGGACCGTCTCACGTGGACACCTTCGATCCTAAGTCCGCCTTGGCCGAATGGGACGGCAAGAAGATCCCCAATCACCTGCCAACCGAGCGCCCCACGGGCGCCGCGATGAAAAGCCCCTTCGCCTTCAACCAGTATGGCCAGTCCGGTCTACCGGTCAGTGACCTGTTCAAGAAGACGGCCGAAGCCGCGGCCGACGATCTCTGCGTGATCCGCTCCATGCGTGCCAACGTCCCGAATCATGAGCCATCGCTGATGCTCATGAATTGCGGCGATTCCCAGTTCAACCGCCCCAGCATGGGCTCATGGGTGGCCTACGGGCTGGGCACGGAGAATCAGAATCTACCGGCCTTCGTCGTGCTCTGTTCAGGATTGCCAACGAAGGGCACATCGAATTGGCGCGCCTCATTTCTTCCCGGCTCGTATCAGGCGACCCACATCAACATCAAGGGCAAGAAACCGGGCGACGAACTCATTCCTTATCTGCACAACAAAACGCTCGACGCGGACAAGCAGAGAAAGCAGCTCGACTTCCTGCGCCGTATCAACCGGCAGCATCTGGATGTGCGAGCAAATGATCCCGCGCTCGAAGCCCGGTTGCAGACGTACGAACTCGCCTACCGAATGCAACTGGAAGCGTCCGACGCATTGGACATCAATCGTGAGCCTCGCTACATCCGCGAGATGTACGGCAACACGCCGCAGGCTCGGGAAATCCTGATTGCGCGTCGTTTGGTTGAGCGCGGGGTGCGATTTGTTCAGGTCTGGCACGGAGCCGGTCAGCCTTGGGATTCCCATTCCAACATTGCCAGCGGTCACAAGAAACTGGCGCAAGATTGCGACCAAGCGATCGGAGCCCTGCTCTACGACCTGAAGCAGCGCGGTCTGTTGGACGAGACCCTGGTCATCTGGGGTGGTGAGTTTGGTCGCACGCCAACCGTGGAACTGCCCATGTCCGGCACCGGCATTAAGACGCCCAGCGGCCGTGATCACAATCATCACGGCTTCACCATGTGGCTCGCTGGCGGCGGGGTGAGACCAGGCATTTTTGGCGCGACGGATGAATTCGGTTTCAAGGCCGTGGAGAACACCGTTCACGTGCACGACCTCCACGCCACAATCCTTCACCTGCTCGGCTTTGATCATACCATGCTCACCTACCGCTACGCCGGTCGTGACTTCCGCCTGACCGACATCCACGGTCACGTCGTGCGGGATATCCTCGCTTGATTTCCAACGGAGACATGGAGCGCATCGCTCCGTCGATGCCGCTTTCAGACCTGGTCTGACTCGAAACTGCAGGAGCGGTTACCTCCAATCGCGCACGACTACGAACAGCACTCAATTCACCCTTCCCTTGCCGGACTTTTCTGCAACGATTCTCCCATGCCCAAGCAGACTTCCCGTCGTCGTTTCCTGAACACGACCGGCACGACCGGCGTTGCGTTCACCATCCTCCAAGCCGGCTCAGCCCGGACCTATGCCGCCAATGAAAAACTGAACATTGCATCCGTTGGTGCCGGCGGACAGGCCGCGGGAGACATTCGCAATCTGTCCTCACAGGACATCATCGGGCTCGCAGATGTGGATTGGGCGCGGGCTGCTGGATCCTTCAAGAAGTTTCCGAAGGCCAAACAGTTCAAGGACTACCGTAAGATGTTCGATCAACTCGGCAAGGAAATCGACGCCGTCATCGTCGCGACTCCCGATCATCATCATTTTCATGCGTCCATGGCCGCCATCCGCATGGGCAAACACGTCTATTGCGAGAAACCGCTGACGCATTCGGTTTGGGAGGCCCGCGAACTGACATTGGCAGCCCGCAAAGCCGGCGTTTCCACGCAGATGGGCAACCAGGCGCAGGCCGGGGAACAGACGCGCGTCGTTCAGGAATTCGTCATGGACAACGCCATCGGTCAGGTGCGCGAAGCTCACATCTGGACCGACCGCCCGTCAAAGGGCATCTACGGCGAGTATTGGCCGCAGGGGATTGTCAAACCGAGTGCGACCGAAAAGGTTCCTTCAACCCTGGACTGGAACCTCTGGCTCGGCCCCGCTCCCAACCGGGGCTACAACTCTGCGTATCTGCCGGTCAAGTGGCGTGGATGGTGGGATTTCGGCACCGGGGCATTGGGCGATATCGCATGCCACTTCTTCGATCCGGTCTTCCGGGCACTCAAGCTCGGCGCCCCGACCAGCGTTGAAGCGACGTCTTCGCGCGCGAACAAGGACACCTTCCCGCTGGCATCCATGATCACCTACGAGTTTCCCGCCCGCGGCAAGATGGCTCCCGTCAGCCTGACTTGGTACGACGGTGGATTGCGGCCTCCCCGTCATTCCGGCGTGTCCGACGGCAACCTCATGGGAACCAACGGCCTGTTGCTCATTGGTGATGACGGCGTTCTGCTTTCCGACTGGAAGCAATGGAAACTCCTGCCGGACAGGCGCGCGAAGGCCTATGGTAAACCACCCCGGAAACTGAAACGTTCCCCCGGCCACCACCAGGAATTCATCAACGCATGCAAGGGCGGTGACACGGCCGGTTCCAATTTCGATTGGGCGGGCCCCATGACCGAAGCAGTCCTCTTGGGAAATGTCGCCTTACGGTATGAACTGCGTGAGGAACTCACCCGCAAGAAGCTTCGCTGGGATGCGGCCAAACTCACCTTCACCAACCATGAGAAGGCGAATCAGTTCCTGCGGCGTGACTATCGAACCGGTTGGTGAACCGAAGGCACCAAGCAGCCATTTCTCCGCTCATTTGTCGAATCCGATGCAGTACAGGAATTCCTTTCTGGCACCGTCACCGCGTTTGGCGACGCGAAGATAAATCCGATCGCCGCAGATCACCGGCGAGGCATACGACTCGTAACCGAGCTGATTCTCGGCGATCAGTTTGAATTCTTTTGGACTGGCCTCATACACGAACGTCTTTCCACGAACATTCGTCGCGTAGATCCGGCCATCCAGCATCACCGGTGAGGCGAAGAAATCTCCACCGAGTCGTTCCTTCCACAATTCCTTGCCCGGGGCGGATTCCCAGCAGATTGCGAATCCAGAATCCGAGGTCGCATACAAGTGGCCGTTCTTCACGATCATGCTCGGCACATAAATCCGCATGCTGTTCTGCCACGCGATTTTGCCCGATCCGTCTGCCCTCACCGCCACCGTATGATTGCGCGGATAACCTCCCCCGGTGAAAGCGCGTTCACCGTCCGTCACCATGGTCACCACGCATTCGGTGGTCGAACCCTCAATCTCCCAGAGGACATTCCCGGTCAACGGATTCAGACTCGTCACCAGGTCACAACCCGACATCAACATCTGATCTTTTCCAAACAGATTGTAGACCACCGGGGAAGGGTAGTTGGGAAACTTGGGACGCTCGTGGCTCCAGATCACACCGCCCGTTTCCCGGTCCAAGCCCACGATGCATCCCCCGCCCTTGTTGTCCGCCGAAACCAACACCAACGATTTGTAGATGAACGGAGAAGAACCATAGCCCTGATGAGTAATGTAGTCGGTGATCTTGGTCTGCCAAAGCTCCTTACCGCCCCGATCCAATGCCGTCGTGTAGAC
>JAYPXF010000371.1:0-1804 GCA_038154405.1 Verrucomicrobiales bacterium
AGCCAGGACAGCATAGTCGCGGAGGTCGGCCGGCACGAGATTGAGGTGCTTCTCATGCTCCACCCAGAATTCGGTCATGTAGCCGTGATTCTCCTTGATGCCACGCTCAACGAAATTCTCTGTCTGGCAAAAATCCTGCCGGTCGATGGTGCAGGAGCGGCAGCCCGGGTCATTGCAAGGGCGGCGGACGGAAGGCACAACCAGGTCACCCGCCTTCAACTCCTTGACGGCGCTGCCCACCTCGACGACTTCGCCAAGGGATTCGTGACCGAGGACAAGATAGTCGGCCCCTTCGGGCGGGGCTCCATAGACAAAGGTGCAGATCTCACGGTCCGTGCCGCAGATGCCGACGTCGAGGGAACGAACTTTGACCTGGGTGTCCGCGGTGATCTCCGGATGGTCGTGATCGATGATCGCAACCTCCTTCTTGGCCGGGCGCACGCCGATGGCTCGCATTTTCTTCTGGCTCATGGTCTCAGATGTATCCGCCGGCTTGGGATCGGCAGGGCGGAGATGCTACACCGGTTGCAACCCTGCAAAACAAGGAAAAAGGCGGTGAATGGAGGAACTTGGAGTAATTCGACAATCAGCTTACAAATGCGGCATGGATTGGGTGCATTTGCATTTGGCTCTGAATCACGTGCCCGTGATCGGCTCCTTGTTCGTCGGACTCTTGTTGGCGACGGCCATACTCAAGAAGAGCGAGGAATTGCGGCGCTTGAGTTTGTGGTGGATGGTCGGCCTCATGCTGATCGGAATTCCGATCAAGTTCACCGGAGACCTGGCGGTCGATCGGGCAAAGGAGATCGAAGGCATCGAACAGGCTCGAATTGAAGCCCATGAGAAGTCTGCGGATCAGGCGACGACCGGGATCTTTTTGGCGGGAATCGCAGCGGCCATCGCTTTGTTCAAGGCGAGGAAAGGAAACCCGGTTCCACAGTGGGGCATGATTGCCACGTTGGTGCTTACGCTGGTGACATTTGCGTTGATGGCGAGATCGGCAAACTTGGGTGGGGAAATTCGACATCCGGAGATTCGCAAATCCCAATGAGCTTTCGAAACGGTCCGTTCAGTCGGATTTGCGTGCAATCCAGCCGCCGCCGACGACGAGATCATCCTGATAGAAGACGCACGCCTGTCCGGGGGTGATGGCTCGCTGCGGGCTGTGCATCTTCACCTTGGCGCGCCAATCAGCGAGCGGAGTGACCGTTGCATCCGCACCCGGATGATTGTAGCGGATCTTTGCGGTGACGTTCATTTCGGCAGGAGGCTCTTCGTAAGGAATCCAGTTGCAGCGTTCGACGATGAATTCGTCGTCATCAAGCAAGGAAGCGTCGCCGACAATCACCCTATTGGTATCCGGTTCGAGGTCGATCACGTAGAGCGGGGTGGGGTGGGAGATGCCCAGACCCTTACGCTGGCCGATGGTGTAGAACTCGATCCCGTCATGTTCACCCAGCTTTGCGCCGTTCTCATGCAAGATATCGCCCTTGTGTTTCTGCACGAGGTCAGCCTTTTGGAGGAACTTTCCGTAGTCCTTGTCCGGGACGAAACAGATTTCCATGCTCTCCTCCTTGTCCGCGGTCTTGAGTTCGCATTCACGCGCCATTTCCCTGGCTTCCGATTTGTTCTTCTCGCCCAGAGGGAACATGGATCGTGAGAGCTGCTGCTGCTTCAAGGAGAAGAGGAAATAGCTCTGATCCTTTCGCAAATCCTTGCCGCGATAGAGCAGGGTGCGGCCTTCCGGAGTGCGTTTCAGCCGGGCAAAGTGTCCGGTGGCAATGTAACTGGCCCCCAGTTGGTC
>JAYPXF010000371.1:1814-4655 GCA_038154405.1 Verrucomicrobiales bacterium
CAGTTGGTGGGCTCGACGGTTGAGGTTTCCGAACTTCAGTCGCTCATTACACATCACGCAGGGATTGGGCGTGCGGCCCGCCTTGTATTCCTCGGCGAAGTAATTGATCACCTCCTTCTGGAAATCTTCCGACTCGTCGATCAGGTAATACGGGACGCCGAGTTTGTGGCATACGGCTCGTGCATCCATGACAGCCTGTGGCCCGCAGCACTTGTCCTCGGCGCGGTTGACGCAATCCTGCGGCCAGAGTTTAAGGGTGACACCCACGACATCGTATCCCTGTTCGATCAACGCAGCAGCGGTGGCGGAGGAATCAACTCCTCCACTCATTCCGACCAGCACGCGTATTTTGGCTCTGTCTGCCAAGGCGCGGAAAGCTAGTTGGGTGCAGGCGGTCTGTAAAGTTCATGGCCGGAAACTGGAATCGACTGAGAAATTGGTCCTATTTCGATTGTTGCGACAGGGAAACCCCAACTTACAAGATCGGAGGATGGGACCAAAATGGCGATAATCCTCGGTAGACAGTGGCCTGGGCGCATGAATGGTGCCATATATTGGGGTGTTGAGTAGAAAGTCGAATTTTTTGGGCTGACCGGCGCCGTGTGAGCAGTTAAGAATCCCGGCTCTTTGCCGGTCGTGGCCGTACTAGCAGTATGCAATTCGGCCGGCTCTGACTGTAGAATAATTGGATTTTTAGAAATTTATGTCTGAGAAAGAAACGTATCGGACGCCGGGGCTGCCACCGGCGCAGGGCCTGTACGATCCGAGCCGAGAGCATGACAACTGTGGAGTTGGCTTTCTGGTGAATATGAAAGGGATTCCGTCCCACAAGATCGTCCAAAGTGCTTTGGAAATCTGCGTGAATCTGGATCATCGAGGTGGCTGCGGCTGCGATCTTCAAACCGGTGATGGTGCCGGCATGCTGATGTCCATGCCGCACAAATTCTTCAACACCGTTGCGGGGGAGAAGGGGATTGATCTGCCCGAACCCGGCCACTATTCGGCTGGTTGCGTCTTTCTGTCCCCTGATCCTGAGAAAGCTGCTGCAGAGCAGAAGGTGCTGGAGGAAGTCATTGGAGAGTTTGGTCAGATCCACTTGGGTTGGCGCGATGTGCCGGTCGACAACAGTGACCTGGGTAAGGCGTCTGCCGCTTGCGAACCGAAGATGAGGCACGTATTCGTCGGTCGTTCACCAGAGGTGAAAGATCAGGCGGAATTCGAACGGACGCTCTTTCTCATTCGTCGCGTCACCAGCTCGCGAATCCGTTACCAGGCCAAGGGCGACGCGCTCTACTTTTATATTCCCACGCTGTCCAGCCAGGTGATTGGCTTCAAAGGAATGCTCACGACTGGGCAGATGTTGACCTACTTCAAGGATTTCCATCATCCGGACATGGAAACCTGCATGGCGTTGGTGCACTCACGATTCAGCACCAACACCTTCCCCAGCTGGCCGCGGGCTCAGCCGTTCCGTTTCATGAGCCACAACGGTGAGATCAACACCATGCGTGGCAACGAGAACTGGATGCACGCTCGTGAGAAACAACTTGAGAGCGAACTGTTCGGCGAGAATCTCCAGAAGCTGTTGCCGGTCATTCCGGGAAACGGCTCGGATTCGCAGCATTTCGACAACGTCCTCGAGTTTCTCATGCTGTCCGGTCGCTCACTGCCGCATTCGATCATGATGATGATCCCGGAGCCGTGGGAGAAACATCAGTCGATGTCACAGACCAAGCGTGACTTCTACGAGTTTCACGCCTGCATGATGGAACCATGGGACGGCCCCGCTTCCATCGCGTTCATGGACGGTCGGCAGATCGGTGCGGTGCTGGATCGTAACGGGTTGCGTCCATCACGTTACTACGTCACCAGTGACGATCTGGTCATCATGGCATCTGAAGTCGGTGTTCTCCCTTGGGTAGATCCCGCGTCCGTGGTCAAGAAAGGCCGTCTGGAACCCGGCCGAATGTTCCTGGTCGACACCCGTGAAGGCCGGATTGTGGACGACAATGAGCTCAAGGAGCGAATTGCCTCCGAGAAACCTTATGGAGAATGGCTCCGGGCGAATCTTGTGGAAGAGGCAGATCTGCCGGAATCCAGCTCCGATGTGCCGGGGCTGGACGCGGAGTCACTCATGCAACGCCAAAAAGCGTTTGGCTACACTTTCGAGGACCAACGTTTTCTGATCAAACCTAGCGCGGAGACCGGTGCTCAGCCCTTGGGCTCCATGGGTAACGACGCTCCGTTGGCAGTGCTCTCGGACCGCTCCCAACCGCTGTATAACTACTTCAAGCAATTGTTCGCCCAGGTGACCAATCCCGCGATCGATCCAATTCGCGAAGAACTGATCACGGCCAGCATCACATTCCTCGGTTCCGAGGCAAATCTCGTGAAGCCGGGCCCTGAAAACTGTCGGATGATCAAGTTGCAGAATCCGATCATCGACAACGCCAAGTTGACCCAGATCCGAGACTTCAAGGCATCGGGCTTCAAGTCAGCCACCTTGCCGATCCTTTTTGACCCGCATGCTGATCAGGAGGGGCTTTCAGCTGGCCACCTTTCTGTCGAGGAACCCCGTCCGGTGAATCGTGGTGAAGGGTTGCATGACGCCTTGGAAAACCTCTTCGAGATCGCTGATGAAGCGATTCGTGACGGAGTCAATATGCTGGTCCTTTCCGATCGTGGTATCAGTCATGACCTTGCCGCTATTCCCGCGCTGCTGGCCGTGTCGGGTCTGCACCATCACCTGATACGGGAGGGGGCCCGTGGCAAAGTCTCGATCATTCTTGAATCAGGCGAACCACGCGTAGTTCAGCACTTCGCCCTGCTGCTGGGATATGG
>JAYPXF010000372.1:0-4477 GCA_038154405.1 Verrucomicrobiales bacterium
TCCGACTCCGGAACAGATCCTGGCCACGGGCTTCAATCGCAATCATCGCTACGACAAGGGCAGTGGTACGATTCAGGCAGAATCGATTTTCGAAAATGCCACGGACCGATTGGAGACCACTGCAACCGTCTGGCTCGGTCTGACGGTCGGCTGTGCGCGATGTCACGATCACAAGTTCGATCCGATCAGTTCGCGCGAGTATTACGAGATGCTGGCCTTCTTTGACAAGGTGCCCGAGAACGGGCAGGCGATCCTCTTCAACTCTCATCCACGAATGAAGACACCGACCTTGGCGCAGCAGGAGCGGTTGAGAGATCTGGAGGCCAAGGTGTCGGCAGCGGAACGGCATTTGGAAGAACTGCGAGGGCAGGCAAGTGCCGCCCAACGCAAATGGGAAGCGCAGATTGAGCGCGAATCCGTGAGGGGTGAGCTGTTGTCGCGAGGCTTGGTGGATGTGTTTCATCTCGATCAGGTCGAAACCAAGGGGAAGGTGAAGAATGGAAAAATGAAGTTTGTGAAGGGATTACAAGGTCGGGCCATGAAGTTCGGTGATGGGCCGTACTTTGAGTTCAAGAAGGAGGTTGGAAACATCTGGGGGCGGAATGAGTTTACCTTGTCCTTCTGGTTCAGGCTGGAAGAGCTGCGGGATGGGGTGTTGCTGACGGAACTTTATGACCCGGACGACTACCGCACGGGGACCTTGATCGAGCTGGTAGAAGGGAAGTTGAGATTCATGCTTTCGGCACGGTGGAACTATGCGGTGACACGATTTGAGCTGGAGGAGAAGCTGCAGACGGACAAATGGTACCATTTCGCCGTAAGTTGCGATGGGCGCGTGCAGTTGCTGGCCTATCAAATCTACCTGAACGGCAAGGTGGCGCCGATCCGGGTGATCCAGGACAGTGCCGTCGATGGAAAACGCAATCAGGTACCATTGCGTCTCGGCTACAGCACGCTCTGGCCGAGTTTTAGAGGGGCACTGGACGAATTGCGATTCTATGACCGGGTGTTGGACGCGGCTGAGGTTGCAGCGTTATCCGAGCCTAAATCGGTATTTGAAATTGCGAGGATAGTGCCGAAGAAACGGAGTCCGAGGCAACGAGATCTGCTGCGATTCTATTTCGAGGAGCACGTGGCGTCAGAGAACCTGGCGGACGCCCGGAAACGATTGTTGAATTCCCAGCGAGAGCGAAAGGAGTTCTTGAAATCGGTGCCTACAACAATGGTGATGGTGGAAGATCGCGAAAAATCGAGCCACGTGCGGTTCAAGGGGCAGTTTGATCAATTGGGAGATGCTGTGTTGGCCGCGACACCGAAAGTGTTGCCGCCGTTTCCGCAGGAACTGTCGCGGGATCGATTGGGCTTCGCGAAGTGGTTGGTGAACGGGGACAATCCCTTGGTTGCCCGGGTGACGGTCAATCGCGTCTGGCAGCAACTGTTCGGTCGCGGCTTCGTGGATTCCCCGGAAAACTTTGGCACCCAAACCGCGGAGCCGTTGCACTCGGATCTCCTGGATTGGTTGGCGACGGAGTTTGTCCGTTTGGATTGGGATCTGAAGGCGCTGATTCGCTTGATCGTGACGAGTTCCACCTACCGGCAAGGTTCTGCGGCCCATCGGGATGTATGGGAAGCAGATCCGGAGAATCGCCTGTTGGCGAGAGGGCCACGTCATCGGTTGTCGGCGGCGGTGATTCGGGATCAGGCGCTGGAGCTCGCCGGGATTCTGGGAGCGAATCATGGCGGTGCGTCTGTTTATCCATATCAACCGAAGGGGCTCTGGCGTCTGACCAGCAATCGGCCCTACAAACCATCGACGGGGAAGGATTTGTATCGGCGTAGTCTATACACGTTTTGGCGACGGGCGATTGCGCCGCCAACCATGTTCATCTTTGATGCGCCTGATAGGGAGTTTTGCAATGTTGGCGTCAAACGTACCAACACCCCTTTGCAGGCATTGGCCGCCCTCAATGAGGAAGGAATGTTTGAAGCGGCTCGCCTGTTCGGGGCGCGGATCATGCGCGAAGGAGGGCGTAGCGACGGAGCGCGAATTCGATTTGGATACCGATGTGCCGTCGGTAGGCGACCTTCAGCCAAGGAAGTGAAGGTCTTATTGAATGGCGTGAGGAGCTATCGCCAAGAACTACTTGGTTCGCATGAACAGGTGGATGAACTGCTCTCAGCTGGGGAATCGCAGGCGGATTCGAAATTGAACCCCGTCGAGCTTGCGACCTTCACCTCTCTGGCCAATGTTTTGCTGAACCTCGACAAGACGCTCACGAAGGAATGAATCGGCTGCATGAACAACGGTTTGCGATGAGTCGCGGGACGGAACTTTGGAGGGAACCGCTCCGTCGGTTCCGCTGTGGCGTCGATGCCTGGCCACACGCCAACGGCGGCATCGACGGAGCGATGCCCTCCATTGGTTGGCTTGCGCGTTCGTTACGATTGAATCAAGGTCGCTTGAATTGGTGATGGATCCGATAGGTCAATATCGCGAAGGGATGAGTCGCCGATACTTCTTTGGAAGATCGGCAAAGGGCTTGGGCGCGGCTGCGTTGTCGACTTTGCTTGCTGGGGACGGTTTCTCAGCCACCAATCGCGCGAATGCTCCGAGCCGAGACGGGTTTCCCCAGTTCAGGCCCAAGGCCAAGCGAGTGATCTTTCTGTTCCAGCACGGCGGTCCGTCGCAGATGGAGACGTTTGATTACAAGCCGTTCCTGGAGAAGATGCATGGCAAGGAAATACCCAAGTCGGTCATTGGTGATCAGCGACTGACGGGCATGACGGCCGGGCAGGTGGCCTTTCCGGTGATGGCATCTCCATGGATGTTTCAGCGCCATGGACAGAGTGGGGCGTGGGTCAGTGAACTGATGCCGCATACGGCTCGGGTGATCGATGATCTGTGCATCATCAAGACGATGACCACGCCGCAGATCGATCACGATGCCGCGGCAACGTTCATGCAATCTTGTCTGCAATTTCCCGGAAGGCCGAGTGCGGGTGCCTGGGTGGCTTATGGATTGGGGGCGGAAACGCAGGATTATCCTGCGTTTGTAGTGATGGTTTCCAATGGGAAACCGTCCAGCATTCCCATCTATGATCGCATGTGGGGCAGTTCCTTTCTCCCGTCGAAATATCAGGGCGTGCGATTTGGCGGGGCGAATGAACCGGTGCTCTACCTGAATGATCCGGATGGAATGTCGCGGACGCTGCGTCGCAGGACCCTGGATGACATCGCCGCGTTGAACGAACTGAACTTCCAGGAATTCGGTGACCCGGAAATCCAGACCCGCATCTCACAATACGAGATGGCGTTTCGTATGCAGAAGTCCGTTCCGGAACTCACTGATGTGAAGTCGGAACCGCAGTCGACCTTTGACCTGTATGGCGAGGATGCCAAGGAGCCCGGAACATACGCCTACAACTGTCTGCTGGCCAGACGTCTGGCGGAACGCGGCGTGCGCTTTGTACAACTGTTCCATCGTGGCTGGGACGCTCACTTCGATATTCCGCAAGATATGCCCCGCCAATGCGGCCAAACGGATCAAGGTACAGCGGCCTTGATCTACGACCTGAAGGCGCGGGGATTGTTGGAAGACACATTGGTGATCTGGGGTGGTGAGTTCGGTCGCACGGTCTTTTCGCAGGGCTCAAATCCCACCCATGCCAAATACGGTCGAGATCACCACGGCCGTTGCTTCACGATGTTCATGGCCGGTGGGGGAATCAAACCCGGCATCACCCACGGCGAATCCGACGAATGGTGCTTCAACGTGGTCCGCGATCCCGTGAGCGTCTACGACCTCTATGCCACCATGATGCATCAATTGGGCATCGATCATGAGGCCTTGACTCATCGTTTTCAGGGAAGGGATTACCGACTGACAGATCTGTATGGGCGGGTGGTTACGGAGGTTTTGGCATAACCTTGAAGAGGACGTCTTGGGCCAACGATCTAAGGAACCTGATATCGTGGGATGGTATACAGCGCGACGAATCTTCCCTCGGGAGTCGTCATCGACTTGATCAAACGGACCCGAAAGAAGGATATCACCCGCTTCTTGGTCGTGGATTAAAACGAACAGTTGGGCTTTTACGATCCTTGGGAAAATTCCTATCAATTAGTCTTCTACGCGGATGCGGAGCCGCGACGGAACAGCAAACGTAGGCGAATGCGTGTAGTAGTCTATTCGAGTGGTCCCAACGGGGAGTTCGAAGAAGTAAAGGGGGATGACCAGCACGGAGACGGTTGGCCTGGTCTTGAGATGTTCGTTGGACCATTTGGAACTTCTCGGTGAGATTCGCGACTAGTCCGGGACAGGGGTGTGAATGGAGGTGACCTTTTTGTTGCGCTTGTCGTAGAGTCCCGGCCCGCTTTGGCGGGGATTGATGAGTGTATTGGCGAAAGAGATTCTGACGGTTCATGAACTGCGGCTGAGTCATGGGTTTGAACAGTTGCTGGACGGGGTGTCGTTTA
>JAYPXF010000373.1:0-4525 GCA_038154405.1 Verrucomicrobiales bacterium
AAGTGGAACTGTGGACGCAATGACTGGTCGTAGCCGACCTGATCGTAAAGCGGGAAGGTGGACCATTCGTCGTTGAGCGTGATTCCGGGCTTGGCTGGCGGGACGTATTGCGCCGACTTGGAAGAAACATGTTCCGCTGGCTTGATCGGTGAGGGCGGTTGTGGCGTTGCTTCATCTGCGGTGCGAATGGACGACGGCATCGCGCGATCGGATTGGAAAATGTGATCGACGACGGTATGACCCCACCCGCCGGAGTGCTGATCGATGACCCTTAGAACAGCCTCCTGTCCGACAAGTTCGCTCACGTCAAGCGACTGCCAGTCCATGACCTCCTCGTTCTTTGGATTCTTGAGCGAATGTCCCGCGGCAGAGCGAACCGTCCGGTCACCCACTCGCAATTGAATGCCCACCCGACCGGGATGACTCCCGCCACCGATGAGAAAATTGATGTGCTTCCGCTCGATCTTGAAGGACGGGGAAACGAGTTCACCAGTCTTCTTGTCACCGCCGAGGTAGGTGTTCACGAGTCCCTTGCCCAGATAACCGGTGGCACGGTTTCGATGCGTGTTGGCACGACTGGGGCGTTTGCCCATCGCTTCACCAAAGATCTTCCATGAGCCGTAGTCATCATTCTCAAAGTCCGCGATCAGAATGTCATCGGGCGCGGGTTGATAAGTAGCCGGAGTCACGTGGAATCGCTTGGGTTTCTGTGGAGCCGGTCGGGGCTTTGGATTCGGTTTCATCTGGGCAACCACGATCTTCGCCGGTTGATATTCCACTCCGCGATGCTGAGCCAGGGTGGGTAATCCGGTGGCATCAGCCAGCCAGGGTTTCGGATCCTCCACGAAGGCCGCGGGGCGGGTGTTCGCCTCCAGTTTCGCCACGTGCGCATCGAGGGTTGCCTTCATCTCCTTCACACGATCGGGGAACTTCTCGGCAAGGTTGTTCTGTTCCCCCAAGTCGGCCTCAAGGTCGTAGAGTTCGGTGACCCAGTCCGGTCGCTTCCGATAGTGAACGAGTTTCCATTTGCCCTGACGAACGCCGTCTTTCTCGTAGAAGAGCGTCTTGTGAGGCGACTTTGCGCCGGGCTTGCCGAGAAGAACGTCGCCGAAGTCCTTGCCGTCGATGACGCGATCACTGGGCATCCCTTGGCCGGCGAGCTTGGCAATGGTCGGGAACAAATCAGTCGTCGTCGTGATCTCGGACGAGACGCTGCCGGCGGGAATCTTGCCCGGCCACCAAGCCAGCGTTGCGACGCGCATGTGCCCTTCGTACTTCGGGCCGAACTTGGCGCCGCGCAACGGCCCGGGTGAAGTCTTGCCGGCACCACCGTTGTCATTGGTGAAGAGGACAAGCGTGTTCTGGTCAATGCCGAGATCACGGAGCGTCCGCAGGATGCGTCCGGTGCTGTTGTCGATCTCGGTGATCAATGCGGTCATCACGTCGCCCTTCGCAGCCGCCAATCGTTTGGACGTGACCAGGTGGGGAGCGTGAACCGCCGCATGCGGGATGTAGGCGAAGAACGGTCGTTTCTGGTTTCGCTTGATGAAATCAACTGCAGCGTCGGTGATCGCGTCGGTAATGACCGCCTGACTCGGTTCATCGGGGATATGAGCGATCGGCTTGTCATTCTTGATCCACGGCAGCGGTGGATAGTTGCGCTTCGGATTTCCTTTCACCCACATGTCGTTGGAATACGGAATGCCTTCATACTCATCAAAGCCCTGCGCCAACGGCATGAACTCCGGTTGGTCTCCGAGATGCCATTTCCCGAAGCATCCCGTCGCGTAGCCCGCCTTCTTCAGCAGCTCGGCGATGGTGATTTCGCTGGGATTGAGCCCGCGCTTGTCCGCGGGAAACACCACGCTCTTTCCCATCCCGATGCGATCGGCGTAGCAACCCGTCATCAACGCCGCCCGCGACGGCGTGCAGGCGGATGAACTCACATAGAAATCGGTCAGCTTCATTCCCTCCGCTGCCATGCGATCCAAGTGCGGCGTGGATCGGGTTGCACCAAAGGGACCGATATCACCGTAGCCCATGTCATCAATGAAGATGATCACAACATTGGGTGGGCGTTCCGCGTTGAGTACGAGGGCAAAAAGGACACTAAGGAGGAATTGCTTCACAATCATGTTCAGGGTGCGATCGGTCCCAACTTGATTAGCCTGTCGATCACCGGTTCAAGTTCATCGGCCAGTACGGCGTAGCCACGCGTGGTAAGGTGTGTGCCATCGAGGAACAGATCCGCCTTCAGTGAGCCGTCCGGCTTCAGGAAACGGTGCTTCAGATCAAGGAAGACGACTTCGTCTCTCGGGTAGCGGTAGCCGGAATTAATGCGGTTCGTTTCCTCGCATTTTTTCCACTTCGTCTGGTTCTTTACCGGCAGGATGCCGAGCACGATGACGCGCGTGCGGGGAAGTCGGCGGCGAAATTGCTGGGCAATCGCGCGAATGCCGTGGGCCACGTCACTCGGCGGGGTGTCGATGCCCAGATCCCATTTCACTCTTCCGTGATCACTTTGCCGGACGACGTAATTGTTCGTGCCGGCAAGGATTACTGCGACGCGCGGCTCGCGATTGCGGGCAAAGCCGAGGTTGCCACGCGTCACGCGGTATAGCATACCCGGCGTGATATCGCCGGAGTTGCCCATATTGATCGGATTATACTTGGCGAAGCGCTCCTCCCAGACGGACTTGCCCTCGGCTTTCAGCATGGACCAGCGCAGCGTGATCGAATCACCGAAGAAGACCACCTGTGAATCGTCGACTTCGGCGATCGCCCGGTTGACCCGTTGGAACTGACTGCGCCAATAACCATCGCGAATCGTGTCGGGTATCGTCGTGCTCGATGATTTGGGGATCTCGTCCCAGAAATCAGGTGCAGTCTCCTGGGAGAGTTTCACCCGCGTATAGGGACTGGAAATGTAGGTCCGGTAATCCTTGTCCCTGTGACGGATGGTCTTGCGGTGGTTGGTGAAGAAGTCGATTCGTTTGGCTTTGGGATCGAGTTCAATCTCCGCAACCCACGCACCGCGTCGGCGATCGTGATGCATCTCGGCGAAGTTGTCTTCGGGAATGGGTTCGGTCAGATACCGCGGGCTGCCGTCGGGAGCGCGGTCAAACATCCAGAAGATGCGACCGCCTTCTTCTCCTGCGTCTTTCGGGAAGCGGACGAGGATTTTCAAGGCGTTGCCCTCCACGACTTTCGTTTCGACTTCCGGCGGTGGCAGGAGCGGGCCGCTCGTTTCATCGGGGAAGAAATGGCGCAGCAGAAAGGCGGCCTTGTTGGCCTGATCGCGCTCCAACTTGGGATGCCCTCTTTTTCCGTGACCGGTGTTGGCGCCGAGATAGACGGGGACGTCCGGGTGATGGGCGCCGCCCCAGGCAAGGTCGTATGCCACAAAGTCATGTGTGCCCGGATGGAAGAGCATTTCCACGCCGCGTGTTCGCAGTTGATTCAGATTACGGGATATGAACACGTCCCCGGCGATGTCGCCGGCAAAATTCTGCAGATCCTTCCACGTGTGCCCCGCTGCGAGAGCGGCTGGGGCGAAGTTCGGCCCAAAGGGTCCGCCCGAGAAACCACGCTGCCTGCCACCGTGCTCCTGGTGTTTCTCCCGGGCAACAGGATCGTAGTGCCGCAGCGGCGAATCCCAGATGGGCGACACCGTGGCATGCACGGCGGTCATCCTCTCGTCGTGCAGGATCGCCATCGACGGAGAAGCGCCGTTTTTGGATCCACCGGACGCAGCGACCTTGCCGTACTCGAAATGTTCTTCCTCAGCGTAAGCGGTGGTAATCGCCCGCATCAAGGTCGCCGGCCCGGCCCAATACTGGATCTTGAAGTGCGGATTTAGAGTCTTGGCGAAGCGCGCCTCGGATTCGCGCGCCAGCTCGCGTTCGCCGTACGTGCCCGGCTCTTGGACCACGGTTTGCACCAGACCCACACCGCCTCTCAGCAGGACTTGATCGACCTGGTTCGGCTTCGCATCCGGTTTCAGGCGATTCGGAGTATGGCTGCCGGTGAGGTGGAACCCTTTCGCTTTGCGATCCGCCGGCACGACCAGGCGTACCGGCACGCAGTATTCCTGTCCGGGCCAAATCTCACCGACCTTGATGGTGACCAGTTTCTGACGTGTCGCGATCGGACCTGGAACGCGATGCCAACCTTGCAAGACCTCACTGTTGAGAGTTTTCGCGTTCTGAATGGCTTCCAGGTCGAAGAGCTCGTCAGCGGGCGAGACTGCCACAATTGCCAAGAGGGAAATGCAAACAATTCGCATCAACTGTTCCTCCGCAGTTTATTGAACATCCGAGTGTTGGAATCAGGTTTCTTGTCCCAACCTTCAGTCGGGGGACGCGTAGGCAACGCAATCAACCAAAACACGAGAATCAGACGCTTGTGCATGGCCGTGAAACTTTTCATCTGGAGCTTCGACCGGCCAGCGCAATCTGCGCACCGGCTAGGAATACCGGGCACAGACCTGTTTCAGAATCTCGACCATCCTCTGATTCGTCGTCGG
>JAYPXF010000374.1:0-3979 GCA_038154405.1 Verrucomicrobiales bacterium
TGGTGGACACCCACGTTTCCCGCCTGAGCCAACGGCTGGGGATCACGTCCGAGAAGACTCCAGAGAAGATAGAGAAAGTGCTGATGAGATTCGTCCCACAGAAACATTGGACGATGTGGAGCCATTGGCTGATCTGGCATGGTAGACGCCGTTGTTCCGCGAGAAAGGCCGACTGTGCCTCGTGCGAAATCAGCGAATTGTGTCCACGCAAAGGCGTAAAGTGAACAGTGCGCCGCACAGTTGGGGCTTGTTGGAGCGGAGATGTGGTTCGCCGGCAGAAAACATGGCGATTGATGAAGCCCTGTTGTCGACGGCGAATGATCGCGGGGTCCCGTGCCTGAGATTCTATTCTTGGAACGAGAAGGCGGCGACTTTTGGCTACTTTCAGAGATACGCCGAGGCGGAGAAAACTACGGGTCTGCGTCCGCTGATTCGACGTCCCACCGGAGGCGGAGTGGTTCCGCATGAATCGGATTGGACCTACAGCGTGGTGATTCCGATGAGTCACGAGTGGTATGGATTGCCCGCGTGCGAGAGCTACTGCCGGATCCATCGCTGGGTGGCGGAGGCCTTGGCGGATTCGGGTGAGCGCTGTGAGTTGGCTCCTGAATCGGTGGATGGGGCCAGTCGTTGCTTCGCCGGATACGAAGCCAATGACGTCTTGGCGGGCGGTCGGAAAGTGGCCGGTGCAGCCCAACGACGAAACAAGCAGGGGCTGCTCATTCAAGGCTCGATCCAACCGTTGGACGATTGGAAAAGGGGGCGTTGGGAGGAAGCCATGCTCAATCGTGGAACTACGGAATCCGATGTGGAGTGGGTAAGAACGACGGTGGAAGAGCTGACCGATGAAAGTCACGTCCAGCGGCTCGTGAACGAGAAATACGGCGATGACTCGTTCCTGCGCCGGCGCTGAGGCGATTACTTGGCGTTGCAAAACTTTTCGGACTGATTAGCGTTTGCAAAGCAATCGTGAGCACTGAAGCCCCCACCCAAACCGCTTCCGGTAACGACGTGGAAACATCGCGTCCGGACATCCATCGACTCGTTGAATCGGTCTCACGAGCCTTCATCGGCAAGGAAGACGCGGTCACCAATGCGGTGTTGGCGCTGGTGTCCGGCGGGCATGTTCTCATCGAGGACGTTCCGGGCCTCGGCAAGACCCTGCTGGCCAAGGCTATCGCGAAGTCATTGCATGCGGATTTCAAGCGCATTCAATTCACGGCGGATCTGCTGCCGAGTGATGTGACTGGGGTCACCATTTTCTCGCAGGAAACCCATCATTTCCATTTCCGGAAGGGACCGATCTTTTCGAATGTGCTGCTGGCTGACGAGATCAACCGCGCCACGCCGCGCACGCAGTCGAGTTTGTTGGAAGCGATGGAAGAACATGCGGTGACGGTCGATGGTGAACGGCATGGGCTGGAGTCACCGTTCTTTGTTCTCGCCACACAGAATCCGGTGGAGTTGGAAGGAACCTATCCGCTGCCGTTTGCACAGATGGACCGGTTCATGGTGCGTCTGAGCATCGGGTATCTGGATCGCGAGAGTGAGATCCGCCTGTTGCAGGAACAGCGTCGCGCCGGTCCGTTGGAACAGGTGGAACCGGTGATGTCGTGTGCGGAACTGCAGCGCGCGCAATCGGCAGCACGGGCGGTGACCGTCGAAGAGTCGCTCGCCGGTTACCTGATCGACATCGTGCACGCGACCCGCGACGCGGAGGGACTGGAATACGGGGCGAGTCCGCGTGGCAGTTTGGACCTGCAACGTTTCAGCCAAGCATCCGCGTTGCTGGACGGTCGTGACTTTGTCTTGCCAGACGATGTCAAGAAGGCCGCCCGTCTGATTCTTCCACATCGCCTGATTACCCGGAAAGGCACGCGGGCGGTGTCGGTGGATGCCGTGGACGTGATCGACCGGATTCTCGAAACCATTCCCGTGCCGGTGTGATTCCAGATCGATCAGTTCAACCGCGAGGACAGCGCTTCAGTATCACGAAGTTGGGTTGGTTGATCATGTTCATCGCGGTTGTGCTGGGGCTGTCGTCCATCAGTTCCCAGTCCGGGTTGCTGCTGGTTCCCATCGGTGTCCTCGTCGGTTGTTTTCTCATCAACGTGTTCAGCGCCCGCAGTGCGTTGGCGAATCTCCGGTTGACGGCGCCGGAGGTGGAGCGGGCGGTGGAAGGCCGGACGCCGGACAAGGGTTGGTTGGCGAAGAACGTCGGTTCCTCTCCGTTGAGCGGAATCGACGTGATCGCTGATGGCGAACTTCTGTTTCAAATACCTTGGATCGATGCCGGCGGTGAGGTTCATCCAGTGTCGCATCGGGTCCATTCGCGCCGGGGTGTTTATCCGCATGGGGCAACGATCGTATCCACCCGCTTTCCCTTCGGTCTGGTCGAGGTGAACCGGTCGGTGTCCTTGGATGGTCGTACCATTGTGCATCCGGACATCTACCGGGTTAGCTCACCGGAGGCGGCGGGATTCGACGTGATGGTGGGGGGGAAGTATCGAGGTCAGCGACAGAGCCCTTCGGGAGACTCTTTCGTCGGTGTGCGCGAACATCGTCCGGGAGATTCACTGCGGCAGATTCACTGGGCCAGCAGCGCCAAGGGCAGGGGATTGATGGTTCGGTTTTACGATGAAGAACTGTCGGGGCGAGTGGGCCTGATCGTGGATACTGATTCGGATGATCGCGACATTGTGGACAACGCCGTCAGGTTAGCCGGTTCGCTGGCTTTTGCCGCGTTGGATGCGGGCCATCATTGTGAATGGGCGGATCTGGCCGCGGCCAAACGGCATCTGGTGCCGCCATTCGATGATGGGCTGGAACTGCTCGATGAACTTGCGGGGTTGAATGTCTCGCCCGGCTCCATGTCCGCGGATCGACTTTGCGAAGTCGTGGGATGTCTTTCGCAAAAGGCAGGGTTGCATCTCGTGCTGACATCGTATTCGGATGATGTCACGCGGTTGGTTGAGGGTCTGTCGGTGGAAGGTCGGAAGGTGAAGGTCTACCTGCCGCAGGGCGTGTCGGAGAATGAGGATTCGGTGCGCCGGTTTGGAGAGAAGGAGTTGGTCGCATGAAGAGCCCCTTGAATCGGCTGATCCTGCTTGGCTTCCTTTGCCAGGCCTTGTCGTGGGACGACTATGTGCTGCCCGCAATCAGCGTGCTGTTGTGGTTTGGCTGCCTCGCTATGCGACGGTCGGATTGGAATCTGGGGCAGCTCGGGGACATCTCCGGAATGATCGTCGGCTGCACCCTCGGCTACGTCCTCGCCGGACTCTTCGGCGCGAGCAAACACTTTTTCATTGGGCACGGCCTTACCCTGTTGCAGGCCAGTCGTATGACGCGGCAACTGGATCGCCGGGAAAAGGTGTTCTCACTGATCGTTGCCATCGGTCAAATTGGCGTCGCCTGTACGGTGATCATGGATTACCGGTTCATCCTGATCCTGTTCGCAATCCTGGTGCTGTTGCCCAAAGCCTTGATGGAGATTGAACGTGACCGGATGCAAGGCCCGGTTGGCGTGTCGCTACCGCGCATCCGGCTTTCCGTGCGCGCTGTGCTTACACTTTTCATTGTCCTGGTGCTGGTGTTTTTCGGGACTCCACGGGGACTCATGGGGGGCGGATTGCGTGCGCCGAATGTGGGCGGTGGCAGCGGAAATCTGCTGGACGACATGCTGGATCCGTCGTTTGGTGGTCGCGCCAATTCCGGTAAGATGCTCATGCAGGTGAATGGCGAGAATGTGGGCTACCTGCGGATGTTCACGTTGAGCGATTTTCGGGACGGGGTGTGGCGGGCGGAGAAAAGGTTGCGTCGGGGTGGTGTGCGCAGTCCGCATCCGGAGATGTCCACGAATCTCGTCCATCGCGCCGTGCGCGTGAAGAACGCGGCTTATCTGAAGAAGACAGTTCCTTACGATGGGCAGATCGCGGCGGTGACAGGGAGTTTCTTCCGCGGCGCGGTGATTGCTGAGAAT
>JAYPXF010000374.1:3989-4525 GCA_038154405.1 Verrucomicrobiales bacterium
TCAGCGTCGGCGGAATGTGGAACACGGCCAACAACAGCTACGAATATTGGATCCGACCTGAGAACCGGGCGCGCGGACTGCATCGCAATCGGCGGCGTTTTCTCGTGCGGCATCCGCCGATTTCAACGGAACTGAAACAATGGCTGGATCGGCGGATGGCCGGTGCTCCGGATGAGTTGGCGGGGGCAAAGCAGCTCGAATCGTGGTTCATCGAAAACTTTGAGTATCAATTGGGCGCTCCGAACCTGAACCGGTTGAACGCGTTGGAGGATTTCGTGCTCCGGGAAGAGAAGGGGCATTGTGAGCGGTTTGCTTCCGCGATGGCATTGCTGTTGCGCAGCCGGGGGATTCCGACGCGTGTGGTCGTGGGATTTGTGCCTGGAGATCAGAACTGGTTCTCGGGTTGGTATGACATCCGTTTTCGAGATGCGCATTCCTGGACGGAGGCGTGGTTCGAGGGACATGGCTGGGTGGCCATGGATGCGACTCCGCGTGCCGGTATGGACACGGTTGGCTGGGGCGGTGCTGAACTGCTG
>JAYPXF010000375.1:0-4420 GCA_038154405.1 Verrucomicrobiales bacterium
GAATAGAAATGAACTGCTTGATTGCCGGGGAAAGCACCTTGTTCTTCTTGTAAATCGCGGCGAGCGGCCGATAGAACTCCTCACCGTCAAATTCGATTTCAGACAAGGTCGCCTTGTTCACCTCCTGAGCCACCGTTCCCTGTGGCACAATCGCGACCCCGGCATCAATCTCAACCGCACGCTTCACTGTCTCGATGTTGTCGAATTCCATGACTGTTCTCACATCCACGTCGTGGTCTTTCAGGATCTTGTCAATCGCCTTGCGGGTCGGGATATCAGGTTCAAAACCGATGAATTTCTCCCCGGAAATCTCCTTGAGCTGCAATGCTTTACTCTTGGCGAAGCGATGTTCTGGATGGCAGATCAACACCAGCCGATCGGTGCGCAATGACGCCGTTTCCAATCGTGGATCTTTGTTGGGATAAGCGACCAGCCCGATATCCACCACATTGCCCAGCACATCCTCGTAAACCTGATTCGCCCGCCGGTATTCCACATGCACCTTCACCGTGGGATACTCCTTCAGAAAACGCTTCATGTAGGGAGGCAGGTCGTGCAATCCGATACTGTAAATGGTCGCCACCCGAATGGTGCCGCTGATAATGTCCTTGATTTCCTGCAAACGGCTCAGCAGCGAGTCATAAGTCTGAATAATCTGCTTGCTGTAATCATACAGCACATCCCCTTCCCTTGTGAGCCGGAACTTCTTCTTGCTGCGTTCAATCAACGATGATTTGAACTGCTTCTCCAGCGCGCTGATCTGTTGACTTACCGCAGATTGTGTCACCCCATTGATCTGCGCCGCCTTGGTGAAACTCTCGGTTTCAGCCAAGTCACAGAAGACCTTCAGACTGTTGATATGCATAAGTCAGATTTATGCAAATATCCACAATAACGTCAACTTATCTAAATCAATCGTGCATCTTTGGTGTCAAGCATGCTGATTTCGATCATTTGTTGCATTAATCCTTGCTCAACACGTTCTTGACGGCGCGGGCTAGGTCCATGCTGTCGAACGGCTTCTGCAGGTAAGTGATTCCCAACTCTTGGTTGGAGGGGCGAAAATTCCCGCTCGTGCAAATGATTTTTAGGTCCGGTTTCTGGTTCTTCAGGTTCTCGATCAACGCGTATCCATCCATGTGTGGCATCACCAGATCAGTCACCACCAGATCGATGTCTTGAGCATCCTCCGTTTCCAGTAGATCCAAAGCCTGTCGTCCGTTGCCTGCCGTCAACACCTTGTAGCCGAACGAACTCAAGACCATGTCCCCCATGGTCAGCAATAGTTCCTCATCATCTACAATGAGAACCGTCTGATCCCCCATCAGCAATTCTTCAGAATCAATCAACTCCTCGGCCGGAACTTCCGCCGCCGGCAGAAACACCCGAACGGTCGCACCTTGCCCGGTCTCACTCGCCAGCACCAGGCAGCCACTGAAATTTGTTATCAACCCGTAGGCCCACGCCATACCCAGACCACGATGACCTTCCTTGGTCGTGAAAAACGGGTCCGTGACCTTGCTCAGGTTGGCCTCTTCGATACCGATGCCAGAATCATTGATCTCCACGCAAACATAGTTGCCGGCGGGAATCTTGGTGTAACCGTCGTAGGTCCCTTCCTCGAATTTACGATTCTTGGTCGTCACCGAGATGCTGCCTTCCTTGCCGACAGCCTCCACTGCGTTATCGAGTATCTTCTCAATGGCCTGCTGCATCTTCGGTTCAGCAAAAGTCGCCGAACATAGCTTGGTATCCAAACTGGTACGCCAATTCACGTCGGTCGGGGTCTTGAGCTTGTACTGGTCCACCAGGCGACGAATGAGTTTGTTCATGCTTACCGCTGCGGCCGGGAACATGTCTTTCTCCTCGCGACTGAAGGCGGCGAGATCGAAGGCGACCTGTGCGGCTCGTTCTACCGAACGCTCGATCTGCTCCAACGAATCGCGCCGCGGATCGTCATCCTCCACCTTGTTCAACAACAATGATGTATGCCCCAGGATACTTGTGAGGGCGTTGTTGAAATCCATTGCAACCGTGCGGGTCAGCTGCAGAGCGCACATCAGCTTGTGCTGCTCGGTCATGCTGAGATTCGGTTGTTCCGGCGGCGGCGCAGGTGGAGGCGGTTCCTCGATTAGCACGCTGGATCCATCGCCTGCCGGATTGGACTGATTCACGTCCATGACCGGAGGAAGTTGCGCAGCTTTTGATGTCGGATTGGCGGTAGCCGGTGTCACCCCCCAATCATCACGCGTGAGTACCTGAGTTGTTCCCGTCGGGGAGAGCTTCCGCGGGAAGAACTGTAGCAGCACCTGCTTCGTCTTTTCTTCGGCCAGGTGACAAACGTGCGCTGTATATGCCTTTCGCTCCCCGTTCTTCTTGGTCTTGAGCCTGAGCGGAAACGTCGAGATCGGGGCAGAACCGATTCGGGTCAGGAATTCACCCGCGGAACAACCGTTCTCCGTCGTCCACACCTGATCCAGATTGCCGATGGCCTTCCCGGTTCGGCTCAGCTGCTTGATGGCGGTTTGGTTGCACGAAACAACTTTTCCTGACAGATCCATGACCATGGCCGGCCATTTGGCTCCATCGAGAACGAATTGCTGTTTGCTGAGAATGCCCATCAGTCAGGTGCGGATCTTTCGCAAACCGCAGCCATGCAATAACATACACTTAGTCGCCCGGCAACCGCGTCAGCGCATTGGGCAGCAGTTCTTCGATCAGAAGTTCATCGGCGGAAGCCGGATTATCCCGATTTGCGCAGCGAATCCGAAGTCCCGGGGCATATTCCGCGAGCAATTGCCGGCATGCTCCGCAGGGCAGCAGATGCGGAGTAACCGAACTGACCAGACCCATTTCTATAAATTCCCGATGCCCCTGACTGAGCGCCGCAAACAGCGCCACCCGTTCCGCACAGCAAGTCAGTCCGTAGCTCGCACTCTCAACGTTCGCACCGCAGACTGTCTCGCCATCCGCGGTTCGGAGCGCCGCCCCGACCTGGATATTCGAATACGGCGCGCTGGCATGGTGACTCACCGCCACTGCTGCCGCCATCAATTCATCTGATTCACTCGCTTCCATAGAGCTTGCAGAACTTTCTGATCAATTCCCGACCCGATTCCTCGGCTCGATGCCCCGTTTCCAAGACCTCCGTGTGACTCAATTCACCCTTACCTACTCCCGCGGCCGCGTTCGTTATCAGCGAGAGACCCGCAACGCGCATTCCACAATGTCGGGCCACCACCACCTCCGGCACCGTGCTCATCCCGACCGCAGTGGCACCGATCCGCCCCAACATCCTCACCTCCGCACAGGTTTCGTACGTGGGGCCGCACACTGCTGCATACACTCCATTGCGCAGTTTCAGACCCACTTCTTTGGCGGCACGCTTCATCAGCTTGGCCAGCGCCGGATCGTAGGGCGTGCTCAGATCCAGAAAACTGCCGTCCCATTCTCCGGCCCGTTCCGGACGCAATGGATTTGCTCCCATTAGGTTCACATGGTCCTTGAGCAGCATGAAATCTCCCGGCCGGAAGCGCTTGTCGATCCCACCAGCGGCATTTGTGACGACGAGATCCTCGATTCCCAACCCGTGCAAAACCCGAATGGGAAACGTAATCTCGGCCATGGAGTAGCCCTCGTAGAAGTGGGCTCGACCACTCAGGATCAAAACTTCTGTCCGACCAATCCTCCCGGCAATCAGCCGACCGGAATGCCCTTTCACACCGGTCTTGGGAAAACACGGCATGTCCGTGTAATCGAAACTGGCTCCTGCCTTCACCGTGGCCGCAACCCCGTGGAATCCACTCCCCAAAACGATCGCCACGCGAGGGCGCAACCCGCCTAGCCTTTCACGAAGCAAGTCAACTGCGACTTCCAACTGGGATCGGGATCGTCTTGCGCGGGTGGTGGACCTTTTTCGTGTCGCCATGCAACGTTTCGGGGTTGCCCGAACATAGGCTCTTGCCAGCCGCCGCAAAAGCAAAAGCGATGATTTCAATTCACCGGCCGGGAGATTCTAAAAACACTTGCAGCGGGAAACCGCCTCGTCTAGGTTGCGTGGCCTTTCGCCATAGGCGAAGCGGTGGGTTGGTAGCTCAATGGTAGAGCAGCGGCCTTTTAAGCCGTTGGTTCTCGGTTCGAGTCCGAGCCAGCCTACCATCTTTCTCCTTAGTAAACCCCCTTCAAAATAAGGCTTAAACGCACTTCATGCTTCTAATAGCGAGAAGCAAAGAAATGAACAGAAATGCACCCAAATACCATCTTTGGGCAAATCTTTGGGCAAATCACCGATCCGGCAATCGCGTAACGCTCAATCCATTCCTCCACTCTGCGAGGTAATGCCGCTCCAGCATCCGCCCATGCAACGGAACCACTTCAACGACGACATGCGCGCTCTCGGGTGTCGCGTTGTCTTCATGGA
>JAYPXF010000376.1:0-4404 GCA_038154405.1 Verrucomicrobiales bacterium
CTTGAGGTGCGTCGTGATTGTGTAGGGAGCCAAGGCAGAAACTGTCTGCATGGGGTCATCCAGCAGGGAGATGTTGTTGCCCGTGTCCAGATTCACACCGACGTGTTCGCTGTCGAACTCACGGAGCAGCTTCAGCATTTCATCAATGCGCCAGTCCTTGTGGTTCTCCAAAGCCAGCCTAACGCCTTGGCGACGCATGATCGGTTCCGCCCACGCAATCCGCTGCTTGGAATGACTCACAAATTCCCGCCATTGTGCCATGGATTTGAACGTCTCGTAGCGGCGTCCACCCAACGCCACCGATCGAAACACGGTCACGCCGGCTTCCTTGGCGGACCTCACTTGTTGCACAAACTGTTCGAGATCCTCGCGCGTGTTTGGGAGAGAGATTTGTCCTTCAAGACTCATCCCATACGATTCCATCCTCTCCCGGACGGCGTGCGCCAAACGATCACGGTCCCAATCACGGACGGAAATCTGAACGCCGCTGGCGCCAAGCTGATGGCAGTGATCGATGAAATGCAGCGGCCCGTGAAACACCGGCACGTTATTTGGTAGGTTCTTCCGCCGACTGAACCGTTGCCGGACTATGTAGGAAGCGGTGGAAACCGCCAGCGTCGGTTTTGTCGTTGTGGTGGACAGAGTCGCGCAGGATGCCGCGCCAACGGCCAATGCTCCGCCGGCGAGTGTCTTGCCAAATTCTCTTCTGGATTGGTTCATGATGATTGCTTCCGATCAGTGGGACGATACCCTTGGTGCAGGTTTTCACCTTACTTGATTTTCAAGAGCTCTTCGGCTTTCCAAGGGGTGAGTCGACCGGAATTCAACTGCCGAAGATTCTGGACCATTTTGGGAGGCAGCGGGTTGGCCTGATGCCCCCAAGATCGACGTATGTAGGTCAGGATGGCAGTGATGTTCTTGCTGCTCAGAGTGGCCATCGAAGGCATGGCCGGCAGAATGTCCGGCGGTTGATAGGTCTTTCCGTTCACCTTGACGGGGCCTTCCATGCCGTGCAGGACGATGCGCACCAGCCTGCCGCTGACTCCGGTGACCCACTCCGAATCCACGAGCGGCGGCCCCAACGGACGCACGCCTCGTCCATCGGCCCCGTGACAGGCGGCGCAGTAGTTCGCGAAATATTGGCGCCCCTAGGCGAAGTCTTTCTGTTCGTCCTTGGTCAGCGCCGGGCCGTTTCCAGCAGGTTTGCCGATCTTGTGACCCGGCCATTCAATGGCATCACACAGTTGTTGCGGGGAACGACGCAAGGACAGGTCTTTGATTTGAGGAATACGATCCGCGAATCCCGGTTTCTCCCGGAACGAGACCGGGGTTTGAATCCGTTCCTTTGCCCGTATCAATGCTCCCGACAAAGCGGGTTTTTCGCGCCAGGTGAAACCCCGCTCCGGGCGATCAAATCGCTGGAACAGATTCCGCACGTTGCGGCCGTCACCATCGTTGGTGACCAGATTAGCGAACAGTTCGATCATCAGTGATCGTCCAATCGTCGGAGCATCCCAGAACTGCGGATCCATAAGTCGGTGCAACAAAAGAGATTCGTGAGTCTCCAGACCACTGGCGATCGCTTCCCGCATCACCACGTAATCCGCGTTCTCACGAATGACGTTCAGCATCGTCGGGATCGACCTTTGGGCGGCTAAGTTTGCCATGGTCAAGACGAGCTGCAGTTGGACCTGTTGATCCGGATCGTCGGCCATGGATTCGAGGTTCTTTGACAGAGCCATTCGTGTTGGCAGATCACGCGTCGTCAGTTCTTCTTCGATCACGCGCATGGCGGCAATGCGCACCTGCGGATGTCTGTCGTCGAAAGCTGGAAGCAACTTCTTGGTATCCCTGAATTTCAATCCAGCCAAGGTCCACAACGCGTGGATGCGACCGCGATTCTCGCGCATATTCAAAACCCCATCCACGAGCAATGGAATGCTCGCCGTATCATTCCGTTCGATGAGCAGACGTTGGGCGGTGTCGCGAATCCAGCCATTGTCGTCGGCGAGAGCTGCGACCAGTTCCTCCGTGTTCATTCTCCCCGGCAAGACCGGAGGAACTGCTTTCCCATGGGTGACACGATAGATCCTCCCGAGGTGAACCGGAGCAAAAAGCCGCCGTTGGTTGCTCTCCTCGCGGAGGTACTTGGTCATGTAGTTCCACTGTTGAACCACCCCTCGATACATGTCGACGAGGTAGAGGGAGCCGTCCGGTCCGTCCGCTTGGGCGACGGGGCGGAACCGTTCATCGGTTGGGGCGAGAAACTCGCGATCCGAGTAGGCACTCTTCGCCGTCAATGCAACGCTGGAGTAGTCCAGCACATTGCGCTTCACAATGTTGGCGCATGGTCCGCACACGAATGCGTTACCTTGATACTCGGCTGGGAACTGCCCGCCGCGGTAAACATGCGGACCGCAGGCCGAGGCAAACGTGGTCAATTTCCCCTGCTTGTCCAAAACCCCGGGTGTGTAACCTCGCTTGACAGCGGTGTTGGGCCGAATGGGGAAGACTTTCTGATCCGGCACGAGACCGACATTGATCGCGAAAGTGCTCTCGAACGCCGGATTCCGTTGCATATAACCGGGTGGCACCATGTCCGCTTGGAGTTGCGACCAGTTGAAGTTGTAGAAGAGCCGACCGTAGTCATTCTGTGAGATGCCCCATTGGCCACGTTCGGCAACTCTTCCGATTTCCCACTTGCCTTGGTGAAAACGGTAACGCTTGGTGGACGCACTGTTGTAGATCCAGTTGTCGAGCGCCAAGAGTAGTCCGTTGGGTCGATGTTCCACACTTCCAACCTTGGCATATTCCGGATCGATCAGCTCCTTGAGATCTCCACGACCATCGCCATCGGTGTCCTTCACGAACCAAAGCTCCTTGTGCTCAGCAATCAACACACCTCCGCGAAAGGCACGGACAGCGCGCGGCTGAATCAAACGATCAAGAAACACCGTGCTCCTGTCCATGCGACCGTCCCCGTCGAGATCTTCCAACAGCGAGACGCGTCCCACTCGCTCGAACTCACCCGTTCCGTTCACATCCAGAGTGAATCCTCGCATCTCGGCCACGTAGATACGACCATGCTCGTCGAAGGACATCGCCTCCGGATCCTCAATCAACGGTTCCGCAGCAACCAAATCGATCTGAAATCCTTCATCAAGTCGAAATGACTGCAACGCGTCGCGTGGATTCAGCGGTTGCTCCACCGGCAGCTTGAACTGTCCCGGTTGGATCGCATATTGATCGCTTGCGGCGAATACCGAGGCGGCGATCAGCGAGAACGCGATCCCCATCCGGATTAAGCAGGAATTGAGGTGAGGAGCCATTGGAAAACTCCGTCGCCCAGGTCAGTTCTTGGACAACAAATCCAGCATTGCCGCGGTCGTAGCTGTTACCCCGACACGGATGGCGTTGTCTGCATCCGGAGCAAACAGTGGAGAGTGCAGGGAAGGAATCGTGCCGCCCTGCTGGAGTCCGCGCTGAATCGTCTCCTTGCTGGCCACACCGAGCCAATAGATGCAGATCGGAACCTTGGGATCAGCACGCCCATACCGCCCGAAATCCTCACCGCCCATTTGTGGGGGACGTTCGATCGTCGTTCCCTTCCCCAGCCAGTCTTCGAACACGGCCATCAGTCGACGGGTCAGTTCCGGATCATTGAAGGTCGCGGGGGTATATTCCTCCTTGATCTTCACAAGCGGCAGTTTGTCTTCCGGTAATCCGGCGGTCTTCGCGTTCCCCACCGTGATGCGTTTGATTGCTGCCAGCAACTGATCTCTCACGCTGTCCTTGTAGGAGCGAACGGTGAGCTGTAGATCGACTTCCCCCGGAATCACGTTGTGCTTGGTTCCACCGAGAATGGAACCGACCGTCACGACCGCCGGTTCAATCGGCGCAATCTCGCGACTCACGATGGTCTGCAGATCCATGATCGTCTTTGCCGCCAATACGATCGGATCCTTGGCTGCGTGCGGATAGGCACCGTGGCCGCCAATTCCACGGATCTTGATATCCACCGAATCCACATTGGCGAGCGCGAAACCCGAGGTGTATCCGATCGTTCCCGTTGGCAAAGCAGGATGCACATGGAGTGCGATAGCTACCTCCGGCCTTGGGAATCGTGTGAAAAGTCCGTCTGCCAGCATGGCTTTGGCTCCCCCACCCCGTTCTTCAGCCGGTTGCGCGATCGCCACCAGAGTCCCTTCCCAGTGTTTTTTCAAGCGACTCATCACACGAATGGTGCCGATACCGGAGCTCATGTGGATGTCATGTCCGCAGGCGTGCATGGTGAAAACCTTTTTTCCGGACTCGTCGGCCATCTGTTTCCGGCTGGCAAACGGCAATCCGGTCTTCTCCTCCACCGGCAAGGCGTCCATATCGAAGCGAAGCATGATGGTCGGC
>JAYPXF010000377.1:0-4369 GCA_038154405.1 Verrucomicrobiales bacterium
GCATCAAATACATGATCATGGCAAAGCGCAAAGCCACCATTGGTCACGAATACCAGATGATCGACGACATCAACTATGCCGACGGCAAAGGCAAACCCAAGAGCCTCACCGCCAGCTTCTATGATGTCCTGCCGCCAAACACCAAAGGCCAGATCAAGCCCCCGGGTGAATGGAACCACTCCCGCATCTTCGTTCTGGGCGACACGGTCGAGCATTGGCTCAACGGCAAGATGGTTCTGCAATACAAACTCGGCAGCAAAGAGGTCCTCGACGCCGTGCAGAACAGCAAGTTCAAGAAACACTCGGGTTTCGGCAACAAACAGACCGGCCACATCCTCCTCACCGATCACAAGGATCAATGCGAGTTCAAGAACATCCGCATCCGCGAGTTCAACAAGTGAACCGTCGCATCTAACCCGCTATCGTCTTCGTGAACGGCGGCGATTGCCTCCTCCGGATACCTTCGGCTTCTGCTGGTTGTTCGCGCGCCCGCCCGACCGGCGATTCCCTTGAAGTTGTCCACCACCGCCGCCACTGGAGCGTTTGTTCGTAATCGGCGCATTAAATGCCTCTTCGCAGTGAAAGTCGTGTTCCAGCTCCGCTGGCACGGGCCGTCCCAACAAGCGTTCGATGTCCCGCAAATGGCCGCGCTCTTCGCTGCAACAGAATGAGATGGCATCGCCGCTCGCCCCGGCACGAGCCGTGCGGCCGATCCGGTGCACATACGTTTCCGCCTCGTTCGGCAGATCGTAATTGATTACGTGAGTGACGTCATCGACGTCCAATCCACGCGCGGCCACGTCGGTCGCCACCAACACCCGGTATTCCCCGGTCTTGAACCCGTCCAAGGCCCGCGTCCGCGCGCCCTGGCTCTTGTTCCCATGAATCGCCGTCCCGGTGATCCCCATCACCTCCAACTTGCGAACCACCTTGTTCGCAACATGCTTCATCTGCGTGAACACAATCACCTTGTTGATGCCAGGGTCGTCGAGCACGTCGACCAGCAGCTGATCTTTGTGCCGCTTGCCCACAAACATCACCCGTTGCTCAATCCGTTCCACCGCCGGCTTGTCCGGCGCAATCGTCACCCGTGCGGGCTTGCGCACCATCGTGTTGGCCAGCTCCACCATCTTCGGTGGCATGGTCGCGGAAAAGAACAGGGTCTGTCGCTCATCCGGCAGTTTGGCCAACACCCGCTTCACGTCGGGAATGAACCCCATGTCCAACATGCGATCGACCTCATCCAGCACGAAGAACTCCACGTCATTCAGCTTGATGAACCCCTGTTGCATCAGGTCCAACAACCGGCCGGGCGTCGCCACCAGAATATCGACGCCACGATTCAACGCCTTTACCTGACGTCCCTGCCCCACCCCTCCGAAGATCACAGTGTGCGTCAATCGCAGAAATTTCCCGTAGGTCTCGATACTCTCGCCGATCTGTGCGGCCAGTTCTCGGGTCGGAGCAAGAATCAGCGCCCTTGGAGAACCTCGTCGAGGACGCCGCGAGTCTCGTGTCATCAGGTGCAGCATGGGTAACGTGAATGCCGCTGTCTTGCCCGTGCCGGTTTGCGCCGCCCCCAGCATGTCCCGGCCGGCCAACAGCGGACGGATGCACTGTTCCTGAATTGGCGTCGGCGATACGTAACCGTGTGCGGCAATCGCCTTCTGAATCTTGGGCAGGAGTTCACGGAAAGCGCCGTTCAAATTCGGCGTTTCTGAGGATATAACAGACTTGGCGTCGCGCCGGCTTGGCGCGTCGGTATTTTCTTTCATCAGGCGTTTTCGGGTCCGGCGCTTTGGAAATCTAAACCCGCCGGACGCGTGGAAAAGAAGCTTTCGCGGTATAGCTACCTGGGACCCACATCTCACTTCAGAGCAGGTCAATCAATTTCACGGATGAATCCGTGAGCGCGGACCAAACTCGATTTCCGCTCTCAGCACAAGCTCAATCATGTCTTCAACATGCCATGACATTATAACAAGAAGATCAAAAATTGGCATTCAAAGGTCAATACTGCCTATTCCAACTTTGCTCCCAACTCATAGACTAGTTCACGATCGATGAGGTTGTTCGACCAACAAAACAAGTGTCCTACAATCGCAGCTGAAACTCAAAAGACTGAAACATCAATCGCAACTCGCATGATCGACAAACTTGAACAGATCAAAATTGTGCCGGTGGTCGCGATCGATTCGGCGGAAAAGGCCGAACCATTGGCTGAAGCCCTGTGCGCCGGCGGATTGCCCTGCGCGGAAGTGACGATGCGCACAGATGCGGCTTTGGACGTCATCAGAGTGATGGCCAAGCGGGACGATCTGTTGCTCGGCGTGGGAACCGTTCACAATCCGGAACAGGCCAAGGCAGCGGTGGAGGCTGGGGCGCAGTTTGTCGTCGCACCCGGGTTCAATCCACGGACGGTGATCTGGTGCCAGGAGAACAACATTCCGGTATTTCCCGGGACCTCTAGTCCGACCGATCTGGAGATGGCCTTGGAGCACGGCCTGGAGATCGTAAAGTTCTTCCCGGCGGAAACGATCGGTGGAGTGAAGACCCTGAAAGCTTTCAGTGGACCTTACGGCGGGTTGCGATTCATCCCGACCGGCGGCATTGGCCCGGCCAATGTGAAAGACTATCTCGCCCTTCCCTGCGTGGTTGCCTGCGGCGGCAGTTGGATGGTCAAACCCGACCTCTTGCAGGACGGTGATTTCGACGAGGTGCAGCGACTGGCGGCTGAAGCGGTCGCACTCGCACCCGCAAAAGCATGAATTTGTATGAAGAAGACTAGAAAACGGGGATTGAACCCCAACACGGAGAATAGGCTCCGCGCAGCAGTCGTGGGCGAGCGGCCCACGCCATTCGGTTACATGGAGTTCCTCGCCGAACGCGACGAGATCCTGCGCCACAAATGGCTTGAATCAGAGAAAGTCGGGCACGACATCGGATCTGACAGGGCCATGAAGAGCTGGGTCCGATGTCACCGGAGCGGTTGGCTGAAGCACCGCATCCAACTCTTTCGATCCGGAAACCCGCATCTGACTGATCAGAGCAACTGATCGGCGCCTTTCACCGACATAGATTTTGACGCTGCCTGCCGGGCAGAAGGAACCTTTTTACCCAAATTTCCAGTCGCAGCTGGCTCATCGCCTCAATTCTGTCCCGAAAAACCATGAAAACACTGAATCGAAAAAACGTAGCGGACACCCCAAAACATCCTGAACGCATCCTGCAATTCGGGGAAGGAAACTTTCTGCGGGCCTTTGTGGACTGGATGGTCCAGCGCATGAACGAACGCGTCGACTTTGACTCATCCATCGCCATCGTTCAGCCGATAGCCCAGGGGCTTGGCGATCTGATCAACAAGCAGGACGGGCTCTACCACCTCGTGCTCGAAGGCATGAAACACGCTGAAGCCGTAAGTGAAACAGAGCTGATCAACTGCGTCACTCGTTGCATCAATCCTTACGACGAGTTCGCCAGCTATCAGGCGTTGGTGGAAAGCGCGGATCTTCGTTTCGTGGTTTCGAACACCACCGAAGCCGGCATCCAATGGACGGACGGCGAGACGCTCGACATGCAACCGCAACCTTCTTTCCCAGGCAAGATGACCGCGTTGCTGTACCACCGCTTTCGTACCTTCAAGGGCGCGCCGGACAAGGGGCTGATTGTGATCGCCTGCGAACTGATCGAGGACAATGGCGACAGACTGAAGGAATATGTTCTGCGTCACGCTGAGAACTGGAATCTTGGCAAAGCCTTCACCAACTGGGTGGAACACTGCTGCGCCTTCTGTTCCACGTTGGTTGATCGTATCGTGCCAGGCTTTCCACGTGAAAACATCAAGGAACACCAGAAAAAGCTTGGTTTTGAAGACAACCTCCTCGTCGTCGGTGAATTCTATCACAACTGGGTGATCAAGGCACCGGAGTGGGTTGCCGAGGAATTCCCTGCGGACCAGGCCGGTTTGAATGTCAGCTTCGTCGATGAAGAAGAGCAGCGTGAAATCCGCGACCAGAAGGTGCGCATTCTGAACGGCGCTCACACGGGCACCATGGCCGCCGCCTTCCTGAGCGGTTTCGATACCGTCCGCGAATCGATCGAGGACGAAACGGTTGGTCGGTTCATGCGGGAATTGGTGGCTGAGGAAATCGTCCCGAACATCCCAGGCGATCAGAACTACCTACGCGCCTTTGCCGACAAGATCTTGGAGCGCTTCTACAATCCCTTCATACGTCACGAATGGGCGGCGATTTCTCTCAACTCGATGAGCAAGTGGGAGACCCGGGTGTTGCCCAGCCTGTTGGACGCAATCACCAATGCCGACGAACGCGAACGCACATTGCGCACCTTGGCCGGTCTGTTGGCCAAT
>JAYPXF010000378.1:0-4357 GCA_038154405.1 Verrucomicrobiales bacterium
GCATCACCTCTCATGGTTGACGATCAGCTGATCGTCCTCACCGGTCATCCGGCCGGCAAAAGCGGTCGTGGTATGGTGGCCTATGCACCCGACACTGGAGAACGACTCTGGGCGTCCATCACGGAGAAGGTGGCATATGCCACCCCGACACCCTCCACTCTACTCGGCCAAAAACAGTTGTTGGTGTTTTCGGCATCTCACCTGATCGGCATCGATGAACAGACCGGCAAGGAACTCTGGCGATTTCCGTGGAACGTCAAATACGACAACTCGATCGCGCAACCGGTGGCGATCTCTGACCATCAGGTCTTCATTTCCGGCGGCTACGGCAAGGGCTGCGCCTTGCTGGAGTTTTCCCGCGAAGGTGAACGGTGGAAAGTTGATCAGGTTTGGAAGAACCTTTTCATGAAGAACAAGTTCACCAGCTCGGTGTTCCATGACGGTCACATCTACGGACTGGATGAAACCATGCTCGTGTGCCTGGAACCGAATACCGGCCGCAAGCAGTGGAAGGAAGGTCGTTACGGATACGGACAGATCATCCTGACGCACGGCCACATAATCGTGCAATGCGGCAACGGTGATCTCGCGTTGATCAAGGCAGACCCGGAAGAACCGGTTGAGATTGCCCGCATCGAGGCACTGGGAGGAAAGACCTGGAATCAACCGGCACTGGCTGATGGCCGGCTTCTGATCCGCAATCATGCGAAAATGGCCTGCTACGATCTCCGGCCGGAATGACTGCAAACAGCGGCTCCGCTATTTGATCTGTGCCCCCTCGGGAATGCGTACCACATTTGTGCCGGCGATATGATCGTGCCAGGATTTCTTCGTGCGACTGACGGCGGACCAGGCGAAACCTAGCCCCAGTGCGGCCGTCGAAATGATGGTTGCGATCGATCGAACCGTCGCCGCAGCGAAGTTGATCGGGCGACCACGATCACGCACGAGTTTTGTGTTCATGACCATTCCTCCGAGGCTGGTCCCCTTCCAGCCCCACATGGCGATGTAATAGACGAAGAGCATCGGCAACAGGAGCACGCCTGCCGAAGTAAGACTGGCCACCGTGCCGACGACGAACCAATCCAGAATCGTCGCGCAGGTCCGCAGCCAGAATCCGGCCGGACGATATTCCGGCCCGTCAGCGGGACCGATGTGAATCATCGCCGTCGAATCCGACAGGCCCTTGTCGGGAACCGGTTCGGCCACGAGTTCGGAACCTTCGGCCTGCAGGCTGTCAATCGTGGCCAGCATGGCAGCCCCCATCGCGAAGAGCAATGTCACTCCCCACACCAAGATTCCGACAATCGGTATCACGTATAGCAGGCAGAGGATCAGGCCGCCGACGAACAGCGCCATTCCGGGTCTCTGCAGGCCTTTCATGCTCATGGCCTCGCCAAGCCGCTGGCCGACAAACTGCATGACCGCCGCCTTGCCCAGCACGGTTGCGAAGACGAATGCGACCAACAGAAACGGCACCACCAGAATGCCCACGCCCGTCATCGCCAGCAGCCCGGCAATCAGGGCCACCAGGATCGGCAGCAGGATCCCCATCAGAAAGGACGACGCCGGACGCGTCCGCATCGACATCACACAGCCCTGTACCGGGCGCGGAAACAAGACTGCGGTAAGGACGTAGGCGAGAAAGAACAGTCCCGCTGTAAACCAACTCAACATGACTCCCGGCGCCATGGGTCGCCCTAGGACAACCCCATGTTGGAACCAGTCGACCCCGGCGGACAGAACCGGCCATTCCTGATAATTCCCGCCGAGTTCCACCGGCTGGCTTTTCACCACCGAACCGGGTTCACGAATGAGCCGACCGCCAATGACCCGCGTGTCGCCCAGCAATTCGGCCTGGGGGCCAAGTTTGATCGAACCGAATATCGTCGCGCAATCGCGCTTCACCCGGCCGTTCAACTCCACATCGCCCCATAGAACGAACAGGTCCTCTTCAACATCACCCTTCAACTTTCCGTCGCCGAACAGGATCGTCACGCTGGTGTAATCCGTATCCTCCTGATCGGCTAGGTCGCTGAAAATGCGGGTAATACGTCCACCGTTGCGTCGCGCGACCACAGGCACACCGTTGTCGCTCGCGGCATTGAGAATGATGGATACCGCTTCCCGCGCTTCGGTCAATTCCTTGGATCCGTCCTGCGCATGGGCACCTCCGGCGAGCAGACAGAGAATCGCAAGAGCGGGATAAATATTCTGGTGGGGAGACATGCTAATGTTTGTGTTTCCGCGTTCGAATCAATTGGTAACAGACCACACCCAGCCCCAGGGAGGCGATCCAGCTCATGGTGAAACCGACCGCCACCAGGCACCACACAAAGAACGGGATGTTTGCGATCAATGACCCGACAAATTCAAGAACCGGACTGAACGTGCCGAACAGCATGGCCGACACCTCGTTCAACGTGGCCGTTCCGCGAGCGATCGCCGTCTGTAATCCGGCGACGTCCGCGCTTCCCATGTCGGCAAGCATGGCCAGCATCACCAGCGCAGAGAACCACCGCAGACCGGCCGGCCATTCGAACCACGACCGCTGCCACCACGGTCGGCTCTCATACTTGCGCACGAGATGCATGACGCTGGTGGCCAGCATCGGCGGAGCCTTGCGCTCGGGGAGACGCTTCAACTCCCGATCCAGCGAGGCCGCCAGCTTGTCATCAGGTTCTTTCACGGCTGGTTCTTCATGCTGTCGAAATAACTGCGCACGATGTCGCCCTCATCGTCGAAACGGATGGTCTTCTTGAGAGCTTCACGGGCGCGATGAATGTCCGTTTTCACCTTGCCGAGGCTGACGCCGAGCTGCTTGGCAATCTCCTCGTAGCTCATATCTTCAAAGTGATAGAGCGTGAGGGGAATCCGTTGCTTGTCAGGGAGTTTTGAAAGGGCCTCTTCCAAGATCTGCTGCCGGCGCGACTCATCCAGCTGGCTGGTGCCATCGCTTTCGGCGGCGACGCGGGAAACAAAATCCTCGTCGGAATCATCCGACTCCAGCTCCGAGAACATCTTCCAGCGGTTGCGGTAGCGGGTGATCTGGTTCAGCGAGAGGTTTCGCGCAACCCGACGCAACCAGCCGCCGGCGCGGGGATTGTCGTGGAGCTTTTCGAAATGCTGATATGCCCGGAGGAAAACCTCCTGAGCGACGTCCATTGCATCCGCCTCGTTGCCGAGGATCCGGAACGCGGTGGAATAGACCATGTTCTGGTAGCCGACCATGAATTCTTCAAAAACTTCAAGACTTGCCATGTGCGCCCCAAAACCGGTTCGAGGCAATCTAGGGGGGCAACACGTCCCCGAGGAGTATAGTTTCAGAAAAAGATTATAACTTTTTATCCCCCCACCACGCGCGTGTCAGAACGCCGGGAAAAGCCGCAAATCTTCAATTGGAAAGGGGGGATCAACCGGCAGGAAGTCGCTTCTTCACTTCCACCAGAAGCTCCGTAGGGCTGAAGGGCTTGGTCACGAAATGCTCGGCACCGGAATCCTCGGCTTCGGTCCGGGTGAGACTCTGCCCCTTGGCGGTGAGCATGATCACGGGAATGTCCTTGGTCTTTTCGTTCTTCTTGAGTTCCGCCAGGGCGGTGAGCCCGTCCATCACCGGCATCATCACGTCTATCACGATTAGATCCGGCAGTTCCACCTGCGCCTGATCAAGCGCCTCCTTGCCGTTCTTGCACGCGACCAGCTCGCAGCCAGTCTTCTTCAGGGTCATCTGAAGGAGTCTCAGGGAATAGGTTTCGTCATCCGCGATGAGTATCTTTGCCATCGGTCATCCTTTGAGTTTGTCGTCCGCAAGCACCAGGAAGGTGAAGTCGTCCGTCGCGGCAGCGTCGCCTACGAACTCTTTCACAGTTTCGATCAGGTTGTCTTTCAAAGCAACGGCATCGAGATGATCACCCGTAGCCTCTTTCCACCAGCTTTCCAAGGTGTCATCACCCCACAGATCTCCAGCTGCATTCCGGGCTTCGGTCACTCCGTCGGTATAAAGAATCAGGCGTGCCCCGGCGTCCATGTCGAACTTGTTGTCGTCAAAATGCAGATCTTTCATGATGCCCAAGGGTGGACCGTCCGCCTCGATCGATCGGTACTTCCCGGTCGCTGGATTGCCCACCAGCAACGGACAATGTCCCGCACTGGCGCACACTCCGTATTCGCCACCGGGGCTTACGTAGACCAGTTGCGCGGTGATGAACATGTCCACCCCGTCGAGATCATCAAAGAGCAGCCGGTTGGCACGTTGCAGCAACGCCGCCGGTTGCGCTGCGAGCTCCTGTTGGGAACGCAACACCGTGCGCAGAATGGCGGCGAACATCGCCGCGGGAACGCCCTTCCCCATCACGTC
>JAYPXF010000379.1:0-4170 GCA_038154405.1 Verrucomicrobiales bacterium
CGTTGGGATACCCGGTGAGCGACGGCCATTACGCACTGACCTTCATGCTGATCGTGTTCGGGGGCGCGTATCTGTTTCAATACTCGGCGGCCACCTTCAACGCCCGACGCTACGCCTGGCTGTTCACCGCTCCCAGTTGGGCCGGCGGACTGTTTGCCATCCTGATCGGCATGACCAGTGCATTGGTCAACCAGCCGGAAAGTCTGGCTGAATCCTCGCGTCTGGTGACCGCGGGACTGGGTGCTTTGATTGCGATCATCGTGGTTGCCGCCCCGTTGACGATGGGGCTGATGTCATTCTCTTACGGGGCGGCGGCTTCGGTGTGGGTGACCTGCATGATCGCCGCCGGAATCGTCGTCAGTGGCAGCAGCCTGATCGGTTCCGGGCTGATCCAGGGCAAGCCCAAGGTCCTGCACATGCAGGGCAAGGTGTCGGTTCGCAAGACGCGGACGGCTCCACCGCGCGCGGTTACGGACAAAAAGCGGGTGCTGGATGAAGGCGCGTCTGTGCTCACGGATGCCAAGAGCGCCGCGATCGTCAATGTGCGAGGACATCACGTTCTCATGCTGCCAAACACGGCGATCCACATCGCCAGCACCGGTGAAAAGCCGAAGGTCATCCTGGAACAGGGCCGCATCTTTTCGCGGGCGATGATGGCCGGCAGTTCGAAGATGCAGTTTGAGACGCGTTCCGCCGGATTCAAGGTGTCCAGTGCGGACCTGATCATTGGTCTCACCCGGGGTGGAACGGCGGCGGTCGTGGCCAAGGGCGCGATGTATGCCGGGAACAATGTGCATGACGCGGAGACCGTGGTGAAGGAGGGCAACGTGATCGTGATGGGGGCCGGCGGCGGTCTGCCCACGCCGGTTTCCGATCAATACCTCGCCGATCTGGCACGCCTGACGAGATATTTTGAGAATCCTTTCTCCGCCCCGAACCGGGCTTTGATCACCGGTGAGAAGGTGGCGAAGAAGGAAGAGGAGAAACCCAAGCCGAAGGCTCCGGAGCCGGAGAAACCGAAATCTCCGGATGAGCCGGCCAAGGAGATGCCTGCGGAACCGAAACCGGATGAAACAAAGCCGGTGGGGGAAAAGGAAGCTGCCGCGAATGCCGAGAAGAAAGAATGATCGATTGCGGGCGCGCGTATCCGCATCATCTTGGGGCACATGAAGTCGGGCTTTGACTCCATTGAATCGGTGATCGCTGACATCCGCAAAGGGCGGATGGTCATTGTCGTGGATGACGCGGATCGTGAAAACGAGGGGGACCTCATCATGTCCGCCGAGAAGGTCACGGCCAAGGCGATCAACTTTATGGCCAAGTTCGGCCGCGGACTGATCTGTGTTCCGACGACCGGGGACCGGCTCCGGCAGCTTGGCATCGAGCGCATGGTTTCGCACAACCAGGAGACCTTCAAAACCGACTTTCAGGTGAGCGTGGATGCCGCCGACGGCATCACCACCGGGATCAGCGCCGCGGATCGCGCCAAGACGATCAAGGTGATGGCCGGACCCCGGGCTTTGCCGGAAGATCTCGTTCAACCGGGACATGTGTTTCCTTTGCGGGCGAAGGCAGGTGGAGTGTTGCAACGTGCCGGACACACCGAGGCGGCGGTTGATCTGGCGCGCCTCGCCGGCGGCAGGCCGATGGGCGTGATCTGTGAAGTCATGAACGACGACGGCACGATGGCCCGCCTGCCGCAGCTCAAGCGCTTCGCGAGGAAACACACGCTGAAGATTTGTTCGATCGAGGAGCTGATCAAATATCGCCGAGAACGTGATCGGCTCGTGGAGCGCCTCGAGGTGATTCAAATGCCGACCGACTACGGGATCTTCGATCTGCATCTTTATCGATCCACCTTGGACGGGCAGAACCATATCGCCTTGGTGAAAGGCAAGGTGGACGGCAAACGTCCGGTGTTGGTTCGGGTTCACAGTGAATGCCTGACCGGCGACGTGTTCGGGTCCCGCCGTTGTGATTGCGGACCACAGCTGCAACAGGCAATGCGGCAGGTAGACGACGCTGGCGCTGGAGTAATTGTCTACATGCGCCAGGAAGGACGCGGCATCGGGCTGCCCGCCAAGATTCAGGCCTACAAGCTCCAGGAAGAAGGCCTCGATACGGTCGAAGCGAATCGCCGGTTGGGGTTCCCGATGGATCTACGGGAGTATGGACTTGGTGCCCAGATTCTGGTGGACCTTGGGATCAAGAAGATCAAGCTGCTCACCAACAATCCCAAGAAAGTCGTCGGCCTCGATGGTTACGGCCTGGAGATCGTGAAGCAGGTTCCCATCAAGGTGTTGCCGAACCCGCACAATGCCCGCTACCTGAAGACCAAGAAGGAAAAGATGGGCCACCTGATTTGACGCCGTGCTGAAGAAGAACAATAAATCCTCCACGAAGAAATCCGGCGGTCGCTACGCGATCATCGCTTCCAGATACAACGGTCGCTACGTCAACAGCATGCTGCGCGCGGCCAAGGCGGAACTCGCAGCCGTGGGGGCGGAATCCATCGAGGTCGTGCGCGTACCTGGAGCCTATGAAATCCCGGTCGTGGTTGGAGCATTGGCGCGGCGGGAAGAGAAGCCGCTTTCCGCGATCATTTGTCTGGGGGTCATCATGCGTGGCGCGACCACCCATGCCCAACACATCGGCGATGCGGTGACGCTGACCTTGGCCGATGCCCAGTTGCGTTACGGCGTTCCGATCATCCACGAAGTACTGCTGTTCGAGAACAAGGAACAGGCTGAGGTTCGCTGCATGGACAGGGACTTCAACCGCGGCAACGAAGCCGCCCAGACGGCCATTGAAATGGCCCGGGTGATGAAAGGGCTTTGAACTCTCCCCGGTAGCAGTCGACGTAGAGAGGCTACCCTTGTCACGCAATCAGAGCCTCCTCACGTGGCGGCCACGTTCAGTTGAGGAGATTGTACCAGTTGTCCCGCTGGTGAGGTTCGTAGCCGAGTTCGGTGATGAGGCGTTTCATGTCCGCCACGCCCATGCGGAAGGTGGTGCCGGCCTGGGATACGACGTTCTCCTCGATCATGATGCTGCCGAGATCGTTGGCGCCGTATTTCAGCGCGACCTGTCCGATGTCCAATCCCTGCGTCACCCATGAACTTTGGATGTTCTCGATGTTGTCCAGGTAAATGCGGGACAGGGCCTGCATGCGCAGGTATTCGTTGGCGCCGACTGTGGGCGCTTTCAGCTTTGTACCCTCGGCCTGGAAGTTCCAACAGATGTAGGCGCTGAACTTGCCGCCCGGCCGGTCGGTGGGCATCTCCGGAATATTGCCGGCCTCCAACCGCGCAATCGACTTGTCCTGTTGTTGGCGGGTCCGGTCGAGATGTTCCAAGCGGTGATCGAGGGTTTCGACGTGACCGAACATCATCGTGACCGTGGTCGCCAATCCCAATGAGTGCGCCGTGTCCATCACACCGAGCCAATCGTCGGTCATGGCTTTCAACGGCGAAACCCGATTGCGCACCTCGTCCACGAGGATCTCCCCGCCACCACCGGGGATGGAACCAAGCCCGGCCTTGGCAAAATCCCGGATCACGGTTTCGACGGGTTCATCGAAGAATTCGGAGAAGGCCACGAACTCGCTGGGGCTGAACGCGTGGATGTTCACGGACGGCCAGCGGTCCCGGATGTGGGAGAGAAGGTCCAGATACCATTGCTTGGACAGTTTCGGGTGGTGGCCACCCTGCATCAGGATCTGGGTGCCGCCGAGATCGACCGTCTCGCGGATCTTTTGATCGATTTCCTCGTGGGAGATCACGTAGGCGTCCTTCGCCTTCTCACTGCGCCAGAAATTGCAGAACTTGCAGTAGACATTGCAGATGTTGGTGTAGTTGATGTTGCGATCTACCATGTAGGTGACGATGTCGTTGCCGCGGCCGTCGTAGGCGTTCTCCTTGGCCAGTTGACGACGTCGATCTGCGAGCGCACCGAGGTCCTCCAAGGGCAGGCGATAGAGTCGCCGGGCCTCGTTGAGATCGATGCGTTGGCCGTCCCAAACCCGCTGCTGCAATTCGTCAAGTGACGCGTCGTAGATCACGCGACGCAACGTAACAGGGAACGCAGATTCCTGCAAAGCGCCAGCTTGTTCAGGCTGCATTGCCGAGGCAGAATGTCCGGAGGTGGCCGTTGATCGATCAATCGTATGAC
>JAYPXF010000380.1:0-974 GCA_038154405.1 Verrucomicrobiales bacterium
CGGCCGCAGCTGCAGACGAACCGCTCCGGTCAGAGTTCTCGGCAGAGGCACTAAGGAACCATCTGGACCTGGCACCCTCCCTCTGGGCCAAGCAGAAGAAATGTATCTCGTGCCATACCCATGGAATCTACCTGTACGTCCGGCCACAGTTGTCGCGGGACTGGGGTGCACCGGAGGAAGAGGTCTCTCGGTTTCTTTCTGAACAGGTCGACAATCGGCCCCGGGAGGGAACGGTTGACGACGTCTCCGCGCGGGCGCAGCTCGCGTACATGACCCGGGGTCTCGCTGCGATGGATGCGGCCGCGGGCGGGAAGACATCCGTTTTGACCGATCGTGCGCTTCGTTACCTGCTGCGGGAAACGCAGGCCGACGACGGAAGCATTGAAGCGCGCTACCGGTTTCCACCGATCAATTCCGATACCCGACATGCAACCGTGGCGGCGGCCATGGCGATCCGGATGGCGCCGGGTTGGTTTGACCGGCTGCAGGATCCGAACGTCCGTTCCCGCGTGCACAAACTGCTCAATTACCTGAAGTCGAACAGCCCCCAACACGACCATCAGCGTCTGCAGTTACTGTGGGCGTCGACGTTCTGGTCGGATCTGCTCGCGGCGGAAGATCGCGATCGAGTCATTCGGCAAGTCTGGAAACTGCAACGCCCTGATGGCGGGTGGTCCATTAGGTCATTCGCTTCGCCGGCGGAATTGGGTGGTGGAGCCAAGGCCCGGGAGCTGGCTGGAGAACCCGGGTTCGACGATCCGGTCAGTGACGGTTACCAGACCGCTTTCACCATCGTCGTTATCCGTGATTCGGGCATACCAGCCGCCGACCCGCGCCTGCAAAAGGCGGTTTCCTGGCTGAAGCGGAATCAGCGTGAATCCGGACGTTGGTGGACCAAGTCGCTTAATACGACCTCCCGGTTTCATTATGTGTCCTTCAGCGGAGTAAAATCCAATCAGGTTTGAGATACAATC
>JAYPXF010000380.1:984-4138 GCA_038154405.1 Verrucomicrobiales bacterium
CCCTTGCCTTGTCGAAGTTCGGCGAATTGACTGCAGCTGACGACGTCGAATGATTCGACAGCGTTTGAGCAAGGAAATCCGTTTCTTGGCGGCGGTTTGGAACCGGAATCCGTCGTTGATACGGCAACGAATGCCGGGCGTCCTTGCGAAACCCCGGTGAGGTTCGCGTATCTGCTGGACCCCTTCGACGGCTCAACCGTTTAACCCTTTAACCTTCCCCCCCGTTCTGAAACAGTCCGCGCCATGGCTATCAAGACGGCAGTGGTGACCGGGGCGGGCAGTGGCGTCGGGCAGGCAGCAGCGATCGGGCTCGCTCAGGAAGGTTGGACGGTTGCGATCCTCGGCCGGCGCGAATCCGCGTTGGCGGAGACGATCGGACAGGCGGGCGACGCGGCGGGGCGACTGAAGGCTTTCGCCTGCGATGTCGGCAGGCAAGACCAGGTGCGTGCGGCGGCGGCACGAATTCACGACGAGCTTGGCCCGGTGGAGCTGCTGGTGAATTCGGCCGGCAACAATTTCAAGGACCGTTATCTCGACGACATCACCGACGACAATTACCGCGGTACGGTGGATGCGAACATGAACGGTGCCTACTATTGCGCACAGGAATTCCTGCCGGGGATGCGGGAGCGCAAATCCGGCACGGTGATCAACGTCTCCTCGGATTCCGCCTACGAGCCGAATCTCAAGGCCGGCGTCGCGTATATCATGTCCAAGATGGGCATGGCCGGACTGTCCCGCTCGATCAATTGCGAAGAAGGCCCGAACAACATCCGCTCCTGCGTGATCTACCCGGGCGAAATTGACACTCCGCTGCTGGCCAAGCGGCCGGAAATGCCGGATGAGGCGCGCCGTGCCCAAATGCTGACTGCTGAAGACGTCGCCTCGACCATTCTTCACGTCGTCAATCTGCCCCAGCGGGCGGTCATCGAGACGATCGTTATTCGCCCCACGATCCGCGGATAATCCATGTCTGGCGGGGCTACTGTAAAACCCCTGCATGATTCTGCGGCAAAAAACGCAGTTTTGACCTCGATTGTGAGTTAATCGATCGATTGCGCTGGTTTTAAGCGGTTTTCGGAAGGCTGCCCTGTGGTGGCAGATTTCCGCCATGGACACCGCATTTGGACGGCCACCCTGAATGCTTGATTTTCGCGGGTTTTTTGGTGTATCCGTCTCCTTCTACCTTTTGACGGAACTTGTTGTGATGAAGCGGTTTTCGATGATGGCGCCACGTGGCATCCCTTCTTTTTTCAAAGCGGGAACCCGAGTGGCCGGACTTTTTCTTTTGGCGGGGCTACTGGGACTCTTCGCGCCGCTTTCTACGCGTGCGCAGATTATCGGCGTCAATGGTGGCTTCGAGACTCCTATCATGACGCTGCCGTTGTACCAGACTACCTATTCCACGGTGACCGGAGGCGCGATCACCGGGTGGCGCGTCACTCAAAACTTTGTGGATGTGGTCAATCCTGCCCGATCCAGTCCGTTGGCTCAGGCCGGGGTCACCGGGTCCGCGCCGGAAGGAAGTCAGGTGTTGAATCTGGCCTCCGGCGTGGGGCAATCCGCGATTGCCCAGACGGTTCCCGTCACCCCCGGATCCACCAATATCCTCACTTTCAACTATGGCACGGCCAAGACACTCGTTGGCGTGGGCAAATCCAAACTCGAGGTATTGGTGACTGGAGGGCCGGTGCAGACCTACGAATTGGAAATCACCGGATCGCGTCTCTTGTGGTTCCAGCAGTCCTACGTTTTTGTTGCGGCTACCAATGCTTCCAGTGTCACGGTGACCTTTCGCAGCGACGACGATCCGTTTGACCGGATTACCATGATCGACAGCGTGCAATTGAACGGTTTTCTGTTGGGGTCGAGCGCTGGCACCGGTTCTGGCACGGGCGGTAGTGGTGGTGGTAGCGGCGGTGGATCTGGAGGCACGGGGGGGATTGGTGGAACGGTCGCTGCTCCGCCAAATCTGCCGGGTGAAGTTGTTCCTGAATTCGATCCGGCTGAAGGTCTTCTGCACATCCCGCCGAACAAGGTGGTCGTGAACAAGATGCACGTGCTGCCCAACAGCCGGATCCTGATCGGTGGTTCCTTTGCCACCTATCGTGGGGTATCGACCCCGAACTTTGCCCGCCTCAACGCCGACGCGACGCTGGATACGAACTTTTTTTACGGCTTTGGCGCATCCTCCCGGGTCAACGACTTCGAATTGCAGTCCGACGGCAAGATCGTACTGGGGGGTGCGTTCGATGCCTACAACGGCATCTTCTCCCCCGGCTTGGCCCGAATCCGCCCTGACGGTGGACCGGACAAGAGCTTCCTGGCCGGCTTCGGCGCGGACGGAGAGGTGCACGCTGTGGCGATCCAGTCCGACGGCAACATTCTCATCGGCGGCGCCTTCGACCACTATGACGCAACCAACCGTGCCCGCATCGCCCGCGTGTTGCCAAGTGGCAAGCTGGATGTCTCCTTTGATCCCGGCGCCGGAGTTGGCGGTACGGTGTATGACATCCAGGTGCTCAGCAGCGGGCAGATTCTCGCGGCTGGTGTGTTCACCAATTACGCGGGCGTGGCAAAGAACGGTCTCGTTCGCCTGAATGCCGACGGTTCGCTTGACGCCACCTTTACCGCTCCGTTCGAGGCAACCGCGGTGGTGAAGGAGATTTCGGTGCGCCCGGACGGCAAGATTGTGGCGGCCGGAGAATTCAGTCTCACCGGCAACAACGGACGTCGCAACATTGCGCGATTCAATGCGGACGGCAGTCTTGATGCCACCTTCAGTTCAAACACCCTCACTTCCGGCGCCAATGCGGCGGTCAATGCATTGTCTTTCTGCGCGGACGGTTCGTTGCTCATCGGTGGTGAGTTCACCACCTTCGACGGTCGCTTGCGAACGCGCATGGCCAAACTGACCGCGGACGGATTCCTCGACGTCAGTTCGCTGTTGGTGACCATTCCGCAGGTGGTGACCAACACCCTCTTGACAACGAACAATTTCAACGTGACGTCGATGACCAACATTAACCTGGCTGCCAATCCGCCCACCACAAATGTGGTCTTCGGCTTCACCAGCAACGCCGTGTTTGTCCCCATCAGCACGAACATTGCGCCGGCCACCAACGTGGTCACGATCGTCGACACCAATGTCGTG
>JAYPXF010000381.1:0-4087 GCA_038154405.1 Verrucomicrobiales bacterium
TAGCAGCCGACGTGAGGAGGCTTATGCCTATCTGCCCCGATGTCAGAGCCTCCTCACGTCGGTTGCTACGATTATCGGAGTGCTTCTCTTCGTTCCCGTCAAGGCGGCCGACGAATTCTCGTCGTTTGTAAAACCGCTACTGACCAAGCACTGCTCCAAATGCCATGGCGGCGAAAAGGTCAAGGGCAAGGTCAATCTGAAGGAGATTTCCGACTCGACCCAATTCCTCACCAAGACGGGTCTGATCAAGGAGATGATCGAGGTCATCGAAGCGCGTGACATGCCGCCGGAGGATGAGCCGCAGTTGACTGCAGATGATCGTATCAGGCTGCTTGCGGTCCTGAAACGATCTCTCCTCCAGTCGGCATTGTTAGCCGAGAAGAAGCCGGAACCAATCCGGCGCCTGAATCGTTTCCAATACAACAACGCCATTCGCGATCTGTTCCAACTGGATCGCGATGTCTTCCATCTGCAGGAGAAGCTGATGACCCGCCGTTCGGACTATCTCTCCGGCAACCCAGGTGTCATGCCGGAACAGGTGGAGGTCGAATGCCTTTCGCTCACACAGCGGAGGGGCATGCAATGGGTGGAAGCATTCCCGAAAGACCTGCGTGCCACCCACGGTTTCGACAATCAGGCCAATCAGCTCACCCTCTCGCCACTGCTGCTGGATTCGTTCCTGCAACTGAGCGTATCCATCCTCGAAAGCCCGGACTTCAACAGGCGAACCGTCGGCATCTGGGACGAATACTTCAAGGCGCCCTCGGTCGGCACCGATCAGGCCGAAGTCATTCGCGATCGCTTGTCTGGGTTTCTCACCCTCGCTTTTCGTCGCCCCGTCTTGCCGGCTACACTGGATCGCTACGTGGCCTACACTGAAGCCAAATTGAAGGACGGACTCACTTTCACCGAAAGCATGAAGAAGGTCACCTCGGCCGCCTTGTCTTCCCCCAACTTTCTCTACCGCACCGGCCCTGATCTCAATCTCGCTTCCCGCCTGTCTTTCTTTCTTTGGGGCAGCGGTCCGGATCAGAAACTCCTCGCAAACCTTGATCAACTGAATCGACCCAAGGTCTTGAACGACACGATCAACCGCATGCTGGCTGATCCGAGAATTGAGCGCTTCCTGGATTCATTTCCTGCGCAATGGCTGCAGCTGGAGAACGTCCTTGCTGCACGCCCGGACAAATCCAAGGCCCGCTATTTCAACCTCATGCGCAACTACCGGGATCAGGAACGCCCGGCCAGTACACAGATGGCCCTCGAACCCCTGCTGCTGTTCGACGCCGTGTTCATCGAGAACCGACCGATCGCCGACCTCCTTTCACCGGAGTTCAGTTACCAGAGTGAGTTCCTCCAGAACTGGTATGGCCGGCGAATCAAACTTCCAGAATTCGATCCCGATGAATTCGCCAAGGAAGTTGAAGTGAACGAAAAAAGACGTGCTAAACTTCAGGCATCCATCGCTGCAAGGAAGGAACAGGTGAAGGGTTTGGCGCAATCAGCCAAGGACGAACGCAAGGAACTCAACGACGCGATCAGGGAGGACCAGCAGGCTCTCAACAAGATTCCCAAGAACACGGATCCCAACCGCGAGCGCGGTATCCGCAGTCGCAAATATGAAGACGAGGTGCGCCGCCAACTGCTCGGCACGAAGTTCGAACGCATTCCCGTTTCCAACCCACGCTACGGTGGCATCATCACCAGCGCGGCAACAATGAGCATGACTTCCGGCACCAAGCGCACGCACCCGATCGCCCGCGGTGCCTGGGTCATCGAAGTCATCCTGAACGATCCGCCGCCACCGCCACCCAATGACGTCCCCGCGTTGGACGAAGGCGCCGGTCCGCAGAACCTCACCATCCGCGAGAAGTTTGCCAAACATCGCGAACACCCCGATTGCGCCGGCTGCCACGCCCGCATAGATCCCCTCGGTTTCGCCCTGGAAAACTTCGACCTCGTCGGCCTTTGGCGCGACAAATACGAAAACGGCCGCGACGTCGACGCCAGCGGCACGTTGTTGAAGAAGCATGATTTCCGGAATGTCGTCCAGTTCAAGCAAGCCCTGGCGAAGGAAAAGGTCCGCTTCGCCAAGGCCTTCACCGCTCATCTTCTGCGCTTCGCCCTCGCCCGCGAACTGACCGCATCGGACACACTGGCAATCGATTCGATTGTCGAAAACACCGGCGCCGAGGATTTTCGCCTCCGCTCGCTTATTCGCGAAATCATTCTGAGTGATCCCTTTCGGAAGGTTGAAACCAATCAGGCTTCGCCGGGTAAGTAGATAAGCGCCGGGAATGACCAACTTTTTTACGCAGCAGGAGAAAGCCAAGACACGCACTGTTGTCCTGATGCTCTATTTCGGACTTTCGATCGCCGCGATCATTGCTCTCATCTTTCTGGGAATCGCCGGTTCGCTCGCGCTTGTCGGTGTAAACGCGTTCAATCCGATTCTCTTTCTCTGGGTCGTGGCGGCGGTGCTCGCCGTGATGTTGATCGGTGTGGCGGTGAAGTTCTGGGAACTGTCCAAGGGTGGTCCGGCCATCGCGCAGATGCTTCGGGGCCGCTTGGTGCAACGTCATGCCACGAGTCCGGAGGAACAGCGCCTGATCAATGTCGTGGATGAAATGGCCATCGCTTCAGGTGTACCCGTGCCGGAGGTCTACATCCTCGATCGTGAGACCTCCATCAACGCCTTTGCCGCCGGCTACACCATGAACGACGCGGTCATCGGCGTGACGGAGGGTTGTGTGAAATCTCTCACCCGGGAAGAACTGCAAGGCGTCATCGCCCATGAATTCAGTCACATCCTCAACGGCGACATGTCGATGAACCTCCGGTTGTGCGGCTGGATCAACGGTCTCGTGGGCGTGGCCGTTGTCGGTCGCAGTCTCATCGAGGCGGGAGCCGAGGGCGCCTCGGCGGTCGACGAAGGCGGATGCCTGCTGGTGATTCCGGTATTCTTGATCTCCATGATGTTGGTCGGGTTCGGCTATCTGGGCGTTCTGTTCGGGCGCTTGATCCAGGCCGCCATTTCGCGTCAGCGCGAATTCCTGGCCGATGCATCGGCAGTTCAATTCACGCGCAACCCGGAAGGGTTGGGTGGTGCCCTGAAGAAGATTGCCTCAGGCCACTCCTGGCTGAGGAGCGCACACGTGGAGGAGGCGAGCCATTTCATGTTCAGCGATGGCATTAAGGGACGCTGGTTTGATTCTTTCTCGACCCATCCACCGATACCGGAACGGCTTCGGCGTCTGAACGTGATCGACCTCGGAGATCTGCCGGAACAGCCTGCGCCCTCGAAACCCTCCCCGAATTCACCGGTCAGCGGGTTGGCTTCGCCGCCGCCACCGCTACCCCCGAAACCGCCACCTTTGCCGGCGGAAACCGCGCTGCCGCAGTTGGGGGCCTTGGACGAAGCGCATGTGGACCACGCGCACGGTCTGCTGGGCAACATTCCCACTGAGCTCAACGCGGCCGCGGCGGAACTCTTGCCCGCCAAGGCGTTGATTTATGCGGTCATCCTGGATCCACAGAAGGCGGTACAGGACCGGCAACTCAGCCTGGTCGGCGAAAATGAATCTGCCGCGGCGGTGTTTGAGGTGAATCGCCTGTATCCGCTGGTGAAAGGAATGGATTTACGTCTTCGATTGCCCCTCGTGGAGTTGGCGATTCCGACGCTGCATCAGTTGTCGCCCCAGCAGTTCGAACAGTTCCGCAGAACCCTGAAAGTGCTGGCCGAAGCCGATCAGCAGATTGATCTCTTCGAGTTCGCCGTGGAGAAAATGGTGGTTCATCAGTTGGAACCGCACTTCCGGACGAAGGTCGCTCCCGAAATCCGATATCACTCGCTGAAGCCGGTCTTCGAAGACTGCCGTCTGCTGCTCTCTGCCCTGGCGCATCTCAGCAATCAGGACGTTCAGCAAGTGAAGTTGGCATTCGAGACCGGCATGTCTCGGATCCAGGCGCATGACAAGATGTCCCTCGCGGCGATGGATGAGTGCGGACTCGAGAACATCGACAAAGCCCTTGGCAAGCTGGCTCAGACCAGTGCGGCTGCCAAGAGATCATTGGTATCCGCATGTGC
>JAYPXF010000382.1:0-2052 GCA_038154405.1 Verrucomicrobiales bacterium
TGAATTGGCAAGGCCGGATCAGACCTGATCAGATTCGACGAGAACTGGTCGACATGAGCGATTTCCTGCCCACGATCGCCGATGCCGCCGGTGTACCATTGTCGGATGTCGCGAACGACGAACTCATCATCGATGGACGCAGTTTTCTGCCTCCGCTGCTGGGTCGGAAGGGCGATCCCAGAACGCATGTCGTCGTCGACTACCGGGAACCCAGGCAGGACAAGTTCGGTTGGTCAAAAGCCCGGTTCGTTCGGGATCACCGTTACAAGCTGTATGGTTTCTACGAGCGTAAGAACAAGAAGAGCGAAGATGTCACGAACAAGACGGGACAGCTCTTCGATACGATCAAGGATCCCGATGAAAAGAGTCCTCTGGATCCGGAGGCGGATTCCAGGGAGGTATCGAAAGTGAGAGCCGAATTGGTGTCTGCGCTTGGTCGACTGCCCACGATCGAATGAGGAAGGCCGGACTACGCTACTTCTTCCTCTTTTTCGCGGCTTCGGCCCGACGGTCGAGGATGCCTTGGAGCTTCTTGGCTTCAGCTTCGAGGACGTCTTCGGCGATCTTGACGGGCTGAACCGTCTTGTGACCGATGTCGTCGGATTCCTTCAAAGCGCGCCAGCGGAGATTGCGATACCAGACGGGATCGCCGTGATCCTGCAACGAAAGATTGGCACCGCGTTTGGTCAGGTCACCGCCACGTTTCCTGAGCAGATCGACGTTCCAGGTAAACTGCTTGTCGGTGTAATCGAAGTCGATGACCTTTTCGCCGTTCAGCCAGTGCTGAATCAACGTGCCATGGCATACGATTCGTCCGGTGTTCCATTCGCCGGGCTTCTTGGTAGCGTCGTGGGATGGCGCCATGCAGAAGTAGAGAGACGCGGCACTGGTGCGTGGATTGCCGCCGTCGCGATGCTTGCCGTTGTCGAGGATCTGGTACTCGTATTGGGTCGGACGGTAGTAGATGCCGCTGTTGCTGCCGGGGGCAACCTTCCACTCGAAGCGCAGTTCGAAATCATCCGGCACTTTTGCCGCAGTGTAGACAATTGATCCGCCTTTGCCTTCGCGCGTCAGGACGTTGTCTTCGACCTTCCAGTTACCGTTGTGCTTCCAACCCTTGAAGCTTTTGCCGTCAAAGAGCGAGGTGAATCCTTGTTTCTTTTCCGCCTTGGTGAGGGTGTTCGGATTGCCGGTGTAGGCATTGACGCCATCCAGAATAACGGCGGTGATGGTGGAGATGATCTTCATGGGAATCAGCGGACGTTGCGGTTGGTGCCTTCGAGTTGATTGAGAGCGCGGTTGATTACGCGCACGGTGTATTTGCCATTGGCATAGAGCTTGTTGCGCGGAACCAAAGCCTTGCGCATTTCCTTCAACGCCGGACGGGCCTGTTCATCCATCTCGTCGAGGACGATAGCGGCGTGCAGGCGTTCCCATTGTTCGCCCGTGTCGAGCTCATAGGTGAGGACGGGAAGGGCGTCTTTGGAATTGCCAAGGTTGGCTAATGCTCTTGCCGCAGCGGTGCGAACGACGGATGAGTCGTCCATCAACAGCGGGCGGACGTTCTTGAGAGCGCTATTCGCCGGTGCACCGATGTTTCCTATCCCGGTGGCGGCCCAATAACGGACGGCCGCGTCGGGATCTTTCAGTGCCTTCAAGAGTCTTGGAAGCGCTGAAGCGCCGGAGGATGCCAGGTTTGCGACATCGGCCACCCGTAGAGACACGGCATCGCCGTTTCCTTGGCGCAGAATGCCGTAGCGATGTCCGATCTTCTTTTCGCGTTCGATGATGATGGGTTCGGCAATCAGTCCCAGGTCCTTGGTGTTTTTTACCCAGGCAAGATGGGCCTTCCTCATACGGGCCAGTCGATCGGCGTGCTTGGGATTGTCGGCGAGGTTGTTGAGCTCGTGCGGATCGTTGTCGCAGTCGTAAAGCTCCTCGACCGGTTTGGTGGGCGAAAAGAAGTAATTGGCGAAGGCGTTCAGCTTTCCGGATTCATGACGGCTGCGAAGATCGCGCATGGTGGCGCCTTTCTCCGGCGTGTTCATGTAT
>JAYPXF010000382.1:2062-4041 GCA_038154405.1 Verrucomicrobiales bacterium
AAAAGGTTTTCAGCGGTTCGTAATTGCGGATGTACTTGTAGCGCTGGTCGCGAACCATGCGGATGATGTCGTAACGTTCATCCATCCGGTCACGGGCGCCGTAAACGTAGTCACGTGGTCCGGGTGTGTTTGATCCGAGGAACGGCTGCCCTTGAACGTGAGCGGGAATTTTCAAGCCGGCGATGTTCAGGACAGTCGGTCCGAAGTCGATCGAGCTGACCAGTTGCTTGGTGACGGCGCCGGGTTTGCCCTGTCCATCGGTGCGATATTTTTCCGGGATGCGGACGATCAAGGGGATGTGCGTGCCGGAATCATAGAGCCAGCGCTTGCCGCGAGGCATGCCGATGCCGTGATCGCTCCAGAAGAAGATGATGGTGTCGTCATAGAGGCCGTCCTCCTTCAGTTGCTTGATCAGATCTCCGGCCCAGGCATCCATGGCCGTGATCAGTTCGTAGTTGCGCTTCCAATCTTCGCGAGCGGACGGGGTGTTTGGGTAGTAAGGAGGGAAGGTTGTGAGCTTCTCCGGGTTCTGGCGTTGATCCGGTTTCAGGTCCTTGGTCACAGTCTTGTACTTGCCTGCAGACGCGATGCCGCTTTCGTGGCAACCGGTGAAGTTGAACACGGAAAAGAACGGCTGATCCTTGTTCTTGCGCCGCCGCCAATGAGCTTTGCCCCCGGATTCATCCCAGACGTCTTTCGGGGTCTTGAACTGGTAGTCCTGTTTGGACTTGTTGGACGTATAGTAGCCCAGCTCACGAAGGTACGCAGGGAAGGGGCGGATCTGCGGCGGCAGGTTGGCGGAACAGCGCATGTGATGCGTGCCCAAGGTGGTCTGATACATGCCGGTGATGATGCCGCTGCGGCATGGGGCACAGACTCCAGCCGTGGTGAATGTGCGGGTGTAGCGAACGCCTTCCGAGGCGAGTTGGTCCAGATGCGGGGTGATCGCGTGGGGATCACCCAAGCAAGCAAGGTGCGGACTGATGTCTTCGGCGGAAATCCAGAGGATGTTCGGCGGTTTCTTGGAGGCCGCATCAACGGTGCTGAGAGCGCTCGCAAAGGCGATCGCAAGAGACAGGATGAGTTTCATGGACTGAACGGATTAATTCTTCGTGGGCAGGCGCCGGATGCGCACTTTGCGATAGGCGGCGGTCGTCTGGAAGGTGGCGAGACCGAACGGGGCGGACAGTTCGATTTCACCAAAGCGCATGTGGACGCGACGATTCTTGATCTCCTGATCGATCAGTTTGTCGTCATTCAACCAGGTTTCGATCTTGGTGGGCGTGACACGAATGCGGACCTTGTACCAGACCTTGTCTTCAAAACGGATGAAGTCGGTGGTGTCGTTTTCCGATGCATCGCTGCCATCGAGTGAGGAGATACCAACGACGGCACCGCCCCAGCCGCCCATGATGAGCGAAGCATGGGTTTCACCCACCGGGAAAGTGACGCCGCACCAGAAGTCGCCGCCATCGACGCGCATGGCTTCCATGTCGATCTCGTAGTTTGTTTTCGGAACGGGATTGGTGGTAGTGACGCCGGTCAGCGTTTCCCCCATTGGAATGAGCAGGGCCGGTTTGCCCATGAATTTCTTGTTCACCTCAATTTCGCCACCACCGGCGAAATCGGTGACTTTCCAGCCCTCTAGCGATTTGCCGTCGAAGTGGCTGATCCACTTGCCGGGTTTGTAGATCGCCTCGATCTTGGGATCCTTTTTCAGGGGCGTATGGGTGAGTTCCTTCACCACGTGTGGCGGCAGCTTTTCCTTTTTTGCAGCGCCGTTGGCGATGGGCATGGAAAGGGTAAAGGCGAGGATCAGCAGGGATCCGGCAAGGGATGGAATGCGTTGCATGTGAAGGATTGACGAATTCTTTCGCGAAACAATCAAGGATTGTTTGCCCCGGCTTGCGCGCGTGTGCCGGTTGGGTCAATATCGGGCAATTCTTCATGGGATTCGTGACGCGAATCATGATTGTGGG
>JAYPXF010000383.1:0-3987 GCA_038154405.1 Verrucomicrobiales bacterium
TTCGTCTGGGCGGATTCGCAGTCGAGCGACTTCTCATCGAGTGCGAACGACACTTTCAATGTGCGAGCCAACAACGGCCTGTTCTTCACCTCCGCCAGTCAAAACAACATCCAGATCAACGGGAAGCGGATCCTGAACGTGGACGATCTGTTCGCGGAATCGGACAAGAACGTGAAGAAGAATTTTCAATCGGTGGACACCGAGCAGGTGGTCGAAAAACTGGCCGCCATGCCGATCGAAAAGTGGCACTACAAATGGGACAAGAATGACGCGACTCAACATATCGGACCCTACGCGCAGGACTTCAAACAGGCGTTCTATCCCGGCCGTGACGACAAGCGGATTTCCTGGATGGAATATCACGGCGTCGAACTGGCGGCGATTCAGGGACTGAACAAGAAGCTCGAGCGCAAGCTGAAGGAAAAGGACGAGGAGATGGCGCGCATGCGCGAGGAGGTGGAGATGCTCAAGAAACTTGTGCTGGAAATGCGCGGGTCGGGAGGGGCACAGTAACCACGAACATGGGAAATTCATCATGAAGATCGTCGATATGAAAAAGAGATTGTTTGCCCCTGGCCTCGCGCTCATGACTCTCGTGTTTTCGATGTGTGGAACAGCCGATTGTTCGGCTCAGCCATTCACGCTGCAGAGCAGCAATATCAATGGCGGTAACCAGGTCGCTCACGGCGGACCGTTCTCGGTGGCTGCTTCGAGCGGTCAGACTGCTTCGGGACAGGCGTCTGGCGGTCAGTTCGGCATGCAGGGTGGTGAATCCTCTGCCGCGTCTCCGCTTACCTCACCCATTGTTCCGACCATGGTGGTAATGCATTCAACGCCGGCCAACGTCGTGGTGGCCTGGCAACCGTTGGTGAGCGGTTACGTGCTCGAATTCACCGACACCCTCAAGTCCCCGGTCTGGTCCGTCTTTTCCAGCGGGCAGACCAATCTGCTCACCGTCCCCAGCCGCGCCCGGCACCTCTACTTCCGCCTGCGCAACACCGCCACGCAGACCCAATAGTCCTTTCAATGGAGGGCATCGCTCCGTCGATGCCGGTTGTGGCTGGCGCTGCCCGATTGAATTCGGAATCGACGGAGCCGGTTCGAAATGGCTCACGGCGAGGCGATTCGCTCCATGGATGAAACTGCCGCAAGAATTCCGTTTGCATCACCGATGTCTGGCGATAAAAGAGTCGTATGTCGGGTGGGGTACGGATCAAGGATTTGCCCAATGCTGATCGTCCGCGGGAACGGTTGGCGGAACATGGGCCGGAAGCGCTGCGTAATGCGGAACTGATTGCCATTCTGTTGCGAACAGGATTGCAGGGACGGTCGGCAATCCAGGTGGCGGAGGAATTGGCTTCCCGTTTTCAAACTCTCGGCCGGCTTGCCGCCACTTCGGTGGAAGATCTCTGTGAGGTGAAAGGCATCGGTCGCGACAAGGCGGTGACATTGAAGGCCGCATTCACTTTGGCACAACGGATGGCGCGCGAACTGCACGGTGAATCTCCGATGTTGGACGAACCGGAGAAGGTGGCCGACCTGTTGCGTGAAGAGATGCGGGATTACGAAGTGGAACAGTTTCACATTCTGTTGCTCAACACCCGCCGTCGCCTGATCCGCAAGGAAATGGTTTCCAAGGGCACGTTGGACTCAACCGTTGTTCATCCGCGGGATGTCTTCAAGGCCGCCATCGCCGCGAACGCCTCCGCCGTGATCCTCGTGCACAATCACCCGAGCGGTGATCCGCAACCGAGCGAGGCCGATGTCCGGATCACCCGCGATCTCATCCGCGCCGGCCAATTGCTGAAGATCGATGTGCTGGATCACGTGATCATCGGCAGGAGATCCGCCGACCGGAATCGCGACTACGTATCCTTGCGTGAGTTGGGATATTTCTATCAGTGACGCTTTCTCATGCAACGCCAGCGATCCAATTCCGGTGGGGCGAGAGTCCTCGCGAGCCCTGATCAAAGCCCCAACGGGGCGTCTGTATCGGGAACAGTTTGTGTCGTTCTTACGGGACTCAGAAGTGGGCTTGCGAGTAAGCTCCCCTCACCAAAGTTAGGATCGCTGGCGCTGGGAATGACTATCTTTGAAAACAAAAGAGCCCCGACTTTCGTCGGGGCTTTCGCAATTGATGGAGTCGCGATCAGGGCTTCATGCCCTGGTCGATCCAAGCGCGGATGATGGCGACCTGGTCCTTGGTCAGGGGATCCCCCTTGCCCTCGGGCGGCATGGCGTCGTCTTCGTCCACGCGGGCGGCGGTCACGACGAGAGAACTCTCGGCACTTTTGCCGACGATGGCGATGGCGTCACCGCGGGCGCCCTTCTTGACCCAGTCAAGCGTGTCGACACGCAGGCCGGCCTTCGGACGTTTCTTGCCGCCGTGGCAGTTGAAGCAGTTGTGCTTTTCGAACATGGGCTTGATGTCCTTGGCAAAGGACAGCCCCTTCTTGCTCGAGGCCGCCGGGATCGGACCTGCTTCTACCGAAACAGTGGCGAGCACCAGTGCGAACGCCGCGCTCATTCCAATAATGGATTTTTTGACAGTCATATATGTGTGAGTTGATTGACGGAATTCCGACGCGCTGCAGCGCCGAAAAATTCACGGCGGATTCTGCTGATGAAGCCATAGAGGTCAACCCCGCGTGGTTGAAATGTTTTCTGGTTGTGAGCTGACAGAGAGGACTGACTGGTCAAATTAGTCCTCTCACAAAAAAACCCCGGCTTGATGCCGGGGCTCTCGTAAATCGGAGATTGTATTTCGCAAATCGCTCAGACGTCCTTCCAAGAACGGTCGGCGGCGGAGGCCAGGACGGCGTCGCAGACCTTGGCGGTTTCCAAGGCGTCGCGGAAGGTGGGGTTGCAGGGCTCGCCGCTGCTAAGGGAGGCGAGGAAGTCGGCGACCTGGTGCACGAAGGTGTGTTCGTAACCGATGCAGAGACCGGGCACCCACCACTTGTCGAGGTAGGGATGGTCGCCGTCGGAGATGTGGATGCTGCGCCAGCCGCGCACCTTGCCTTCGTCGCTGTGATCAAAGTACTCGAGACGGTTGAGGTCGTGCAGGTCCCAACGGATGGAGGCTTCGGCACCGTTGATTTCCAAGGTGTAGAGCGCCTTGTGGCCGCGGGCGTAACGGGTGGACTCGAACAGGCCGAGCGAGCCGTTGTTGAAGTGGCAGTGGAAGAGGCAGGCATCGTCGATGGTGACCTTCTGCTTCTCGCCGGTGGCGGTGTGAACGCGTTCCTTGATGAAGGTTTCGGTCACGGCCGAAACGTCCTTGATGCCGCCGTTCAGCCAGATGGCGGTGTCGATGCAGTGAGCGAGGAGGTCACCGGTCACTCCGGAACCAGCCGCCGCTGCGTCGAGACGCCAGAGACCTTCGCCGCCCTGCGGGAGATCGGCGCTGATGGTCCAGTCCTGCAGGAAGTTGGCGCGGTAGTGGAAGATCTGACCGAGTTTGCCGGAGTCGATGATCTGTTTGGCGAGGGTGACGGCGGGAACGCGGCGGTAGTTGTACCAGACCGTGTTGGCCACGCCGGCCTTTTCGACGGCTTCCACCATCGGGAGGGATTCCTCGGTGGTGCGGGCCAGTGGCTTTTCGCAGAGGATCATCTTGCCGGCTTCCGCAGCGGCAATGGCGATCGGGGCGTGGGTGTCGTTCGGTGTGCAGATGTCGATGGCGTCGATGTCGTCACGGGCGATCAGGGCCTTCCAGTCGGATTCGACGGACTCGTAACCCCACTGGTCGGCGAATGCCTGGGCACGTTCCTGGTTGCGGGCGCAGATGGCCTTGAGAACCGGGCGGTATTCGAGATCCGGGAAGAAGTCGTTGACGCGCTTGTATCCGTTGGAGTGGGTGCGGCCCATGAAGCCGTAACCCACCAGACCGATGTTCAATGGTTTCTTTTCACTCATCTTGTTGAAGCTGTGTTTCTGATTACTGATAACTGATTGCTGCTCACTCAGCCCTGGGCGTCGCGAACC
>JAYPXF010000384.1:0-3971 GCA_038154405.1 Verrucomicrobiales bacterium
GATGGCCAGCGGACCCCGCTCGGTCATCGTCCGATACTTGTAGGTGTAGTTCTTTCGCCAACGCACTTCGCCGCTCTTCGCATCCACGGCGAGCACTTCACTTTCGTAGGCATCCTTGGCCTGCCCCCGACGCTTCAGCTTGTCCACCACCACCGCCGAAAGCGAATCGCAGGCAAACACCAGGCCATCACCGATAACCACGGAGTGGAGGTTGAAACGATGTCTGGCCGTCCGCGTCCAGAGCTGACGACCGCTCTTGCGGTCAAAGCCGACCAATACCCGGGCATCCCACAGACCATGATCCATCGCGGAATGACTGTGGTGATTCTCCGGCAGGTTGAATCCGATCGCGATCAACAGCAGTTCATCCGTCGCCCGCACGGACACAACACCGGGCTTGCTACCATCAGGCACGTCCAGCTTCAGCGGCAGGGTCTGACGCGTCACGCCGGTGTCCGGATCGAGCACTTCGCACTTCAAGCCGGTGGCCACATATACGGCATCGGGAAAAGTGACCATGCGCACAATCGAAGATTCGGTGCGGCGGCTCCACAGCAACCGTCCTGTGTAGATGTCGATGGCTTTCATCTCCTGCTCCGCATCATCGAATGCCACCAGACGACCCGCCGCGACCTCGGGTTTCACCCCGCGACCGTAGTCCTTCCGCTTCTCGTAGCCGTGATCCGGTCCATCGCCGTACCAAAGGATTCCCAGCGGCGCCTGCACTAGTTGGTCAGTCGAGAAATAGACCCGAGCGGCATCGCCGGATTCGTGGGTCCAATCCGCGGCGCCTTCCAGCGCTCCATCCTTCTGCACGCCCGTCAAATTCCCCTTCTGCCAGATCCCCGCTCCCGGCAGTTTCGCAGGCGACAACACTTCGCCGTTCCAAATCACGTCGTAGGCGAGTAGAACTCCGCCGTAGGGGCGCAACACCCGGTATAGATCAAGGGGCTTCACTCCGCCCTTCTCAAACGAGGTTTCGGAGACAATCAGGCTGGCGAAATAGGGCGGCAATTTGATCGCCTTCGGATCGGCCACAATACCCTCGAAACGAACTCCGTAAATGCCGGCTTGAGTTAAGCGTCGACGAAGAGAATTGATTTTCTCGGCATCCGCGTCCACCGCAACCACCTTCATCTTGGATCGCGCCAGCAACTCCTCCACCAGTCGTCCTGACTCGAGGCCGACCACGAGCGCGTAGCCACCATCCTGTTTCACTGCCGCCAATACCCGTTCCGCCCGCCTGCCGATCTCATCGGGGTTTTCTGATTTGGCCAGCGACGTCTTTGCCAGCTGGTGTTTTTGAACTGAGTGTGGCTTCTCCGCGCCGAAGCACATCAACTTCCCATCCTCCTGAACGACGAACAACCGGCCGTCGGCAACGATCATGGAACTCGGTTTGCCGGGCAGATGTTTCTTCCAGGCAACGACCGGTTGCGCCCCCGGCTTCGAGGCTTCAAGCGCAAACACGGCATTGTCCACGTGCGTGTAAATCCGCGAGCCCGCTTTGGCAATGACCCGGGTCGAGGTCTTGCCACCCTTGGCCAGCTGAACCGGCTTCCACAGCGGCGGCGCATCCCAACGGGCGGGATGAATCGTCAAGTTCCCGCTCTTCTTTTCGTAGAGGGAGGTCTCCGCCTTCGCGACATCCCATCCATGCAGGCTGCCGCTCCCCATGCCGTAGGCGACGCCGCCTTCGAATATGGACCGGTAATCACAAGCCGCCATGAACTTGTATTGATAGAACGGACCTTCAAACAGATCGCGCTGGCTGCTCCAACCATTGGGTGCCTTGTCTCCCGCCGACACCCAACGATCGCCCACCTCGCGGCCGTCCTTCAAGCTCACCACGCCCTTCTCTCCGACAAAGAGCAATGTGCCGTTGCAGGTCACCCGCGAATCCCCGTGCCGATAGCCCTGCACAAAGTAGAGCAACTCACCGGTCTCCGGATTGAAGCGCGCCGGCATGGATCGTCCATTGGGCACCACCACCTTGCCGTCGGCAAAGAGGCAATATCCCTGCGGCGAGAGCGCGGCCTCCTCGAGCAGGTTGTGATCGATCCGTACTTTCGACAGATAGTTGATGTCCCCATTGACCCATTTCACTTCGCCCGAGTCGGCATCCACCGCCTTTACGAACACGCCCATCGAAGGCCAGATCCCCGCACCGAAATACACCACTCCATCCCGGATCACCGGGCCTCCCCGAACCGGCCACAAGGACACCATCCGGTTGTTCCCCAATTGTCGATAGTCACCACGATCCTCCGGAGCCCCGCGCACCTTCCAACGCAGTTTTCCATCCGCGGCATTGAGCGAATACAGGAAGCCGTCGTCCGAACCGAAACAGACCGTTCCCTTCCACGCCACCGGGGCCAGTCGAACCGGCCCGTCACTATAGAAGCGCCAGAGCTCGCGACCGGTTCGGGTATCAATTGCCCGCAGACTGCCGTCCACGGCGGATCCGACAAACAGGCGCTTGCCGAGCACCACCGGCTCAATCGAAACATCAAACTGCAATCGGCTTTCGTTCGGCCAGGCCACCGAGGACGGTGGCAGCGCATGCGACCATTGCAGATGAAGTTCGGCCGCCAACTCTTCGGACGTCACCCCACTGCGCAGAACATCGTGCCGCCACATCGGCCAGTCACCGGCATATGTCGAACAGAGGAGACAGACCGCGGCAAGCGCGGCACCAAATCGGGAAAGTGGCTTCATGCTCCCTCCGTTCTCTCATCGCCCACCGGACATTGCAATCATCTCCGATGCATGAACTCCAACAGCAAATCACCGGTAAACGACCACCAACAGAACCAAAGCGTCCCCGCGTCCCGCGTTGGTGATCGCGTGCGCCTGATCCGCGCGATAGTTGGCCGAATCTCCTTTGTTCAGCAACTCAGTGTCACTGCCCGACTCAACCCGGATCTTCCCGCGTTCAACGGTGACGAACTCTCGGGTGCCTTCAAAGTGCGGGCTGCTGCGGAGAGCGCCCCCCTCCTTCAGGCGCAGTTCGTAGAATTCAACGTCCTTCTCCAGATCCAACGGGGACAGGGTGCGGATGCTGCAGTCCTTGTCCGACCGGTAGTGATACATCCGGTCATCCGACCGTACAACCCGAATGGCGGAAGCCGCCTCCGGATCTTCGACGAGATCCGCCAGTGTCATGCCCAGCGCCTGCGAAATCCGGAAGGCGACAGCGATGGTGGGATTGGCGTTGTTGCGCTCGATCTGGCTGAGCATTGAACGACTGACGCCGGATGTCTTGGCCAATTGGTCGAGCGACCAGTCGTTCGCAGTGCGGAGTTCCTTCACGCGGTTTCCAAATCTGCCGCTGATCGCCTCGTCGCTGACCGAGGAGTTCGTCTTCTTTTTCTTCGCCGCCATGAGTGTTTAATTTATTGAATCTATTTCTTGCATAATGGAAATTGGATTCCATTATCTTAAACATGTTTCCAATTTAACGGATTCCATTTCAAAAGCAATCGGTCAATGAAAGCCCTCGTAAAACGCAAAGCCGAGCCCGGTCTCTGGTTGGAAGACGTCCCCGAACCCGATCTCGGCATCAACGACGTGAAGATCCGCGTGCACAAGACGGGAATCTGCGGCACGGACCTCCACATCTACAAGTGGGATCCCTGGGCACAGGGGGCAGTTCCCGTGCCGTTGGTCGTCGGGCATGAGTTTGTCGGCGAAATCGTGGAGATCGGAACGAACGTGAAGGATTTCTTCCCCGGCCAGATCGTCAGTGGCGAGGGACACGTGGTCTGCGGTCATTGTCGCAACTGCCTCGCCGGCCGTCGTCATCTTTGCGCCGACACCAAGGGCATCGGGGTCAATCGGCCGGGCGCGTTTGCGGAGTACATCGTTTTGCCCCAGACCAACGTCTGGGTTCATTCCGAAGGCATCGACTCGGACATCGCCTCGATCTTTGATCCGTTCGGCAACGCCGTACACACCGCCCTCTCCTTCCC
>JAYPXF010000385.1:0-3874 GCA_038154405.1 Verrucomicrobiales bacterium
CGGCCTGCCACCCGAATTCGGGGCCGCGTGTCGCAAAGTAATGACCACGCCACTGGTCATGTTTGACCGCGCGGTTGAAATGACGGGCATGAGCAATATCGAAGAACGATTCCGGATCATGGATCAGTTCGAAGGCTACCAGCAGATCCTCAGCCTCGGCTCCCCTGCTGTTGAAGCCATTGCCAGTCCTGAGCAATCACCGGAACTCGCCCGCATCGGCAACGATGCCCAGGCCAATTGGTGCCGCACGTATCCTGATCGCTTTCCCGGATTCATCGCCTCGCTGCCGATGAACAACCCGACCGCCGCACTTGAGGAGGCAAAACGCGCTATTGATGAACTCGGTTCCGTGGGCGTTCAACTCTACACCCACGTCAATGGCAAGCCCCTGGATCGTACCGAGCATCTCGAAGTGTTCGCCTTGATGGCTGAACTGAACCGCCCGATCTGGCTTCATCCACTGCGAGCCAGCACGGTTGCGGATTATCCCGGTGAAGAAGTTTCCAAGTACGACATCTGGTGGGCATTTGGTTGGCCACATGAGACCAGCGTCTGCTGCAGTCGACTCGTGTTCGCCGGCATCTTCGACCGCTGGCCGGACCTGAAGGTCATCACCCATCACGCAGGCGGCACGATTCCCATGATGGAAGGTCGCCTCGGACCGGGTCTGGATCTGATGGGCGACCGATATCCGTCGCAACACGCAGACGCCGCCCAAACCGATCTCAAGGAACGGCCCATCGACGCCTTCCGTCGCTTCCACGCGGACACCGCCACCTTCGGCTCCAGGCTCGCCGTCGAAGCCGGAGCGGCTTTCTTCGGTCAGGAGAAGATGCTCTTCGCCTCCGACTTCCCCTTCGCCAGCATTGCGGAAGCGATCCAAGCATCCGACGGAATGAATCAAACCATAATGACCGGAAACGCACAGACTATGATGGCGGGAGACTGACGCTGTTGTCGAAAAAGATGAATACAACCACGGAAGACACTGAACACACGGAATTCAGTCGACTCTTTTTCCGCGTGTTCAGTGTCTTGCATGGTTGAAGCCCATTCAACGAAATGCCCAAAGGATCCACACACCCTCCGGAGTCACACGAGTTCACCGACGCGAACACTGGCGTCAAGATCCGTCAGATCACATCTCACCCATCGATCCATCACCATCCATTCTACTACATCCCGGCGTACGACGATGCGATGCGTCGATTGATCTTCGTTTCGCATCGGACAGGGATTCCGCAGCTGTTCGCCGAAATTCGGGAGACCGGCGAGCTCTTGCAGCTTACCGACCGGGACGATCTGGATGAATGGTCCATCCATCCTTCACACGACGGAAACTACGTCTACTTCACCGCCGGCATGGGCGGCTGGCGAATCGAGTTGAAATCACTGAAGGAAGAGCAACTTCTTGATTTCGGGACGGACAAGATCCGCGAGAAAGGGATGGTCGGTGCCGCCATGGGAACGACGACCCTCAGCCGGGACGACAACTGGTGGGCGGTCCCCGTGAAACGCGGTGACAGCGTCCAGTTCGTCGTCGTCGATACGAGCTCCGGGAAATCGGAGGTCATTCTCGAACGCGACACCATCGGCCATCCACAGTTTCATCCGGATGATCCGACCTGGCTGCGCTACGCCGGCCCCTACCATTCACGCATCTGGGTCATTCGCCGCGACGGCTCAGACGATCGTCTCGTCTACGAACGCAACGTCGCCAAGAAGGAATGGATCGTCCACGAAACCTGGCGTCCCGGTTCCATGGAAATCCTCACCGCCAACTGGCCGCATGGCGTCATTGGTATCGATGTCGAAACCGGCAACGTACGCCAAGCCTGCACCTTCAATGCGTGGCATCCCGTGCTCAATCGCGACGGCACGCAGATGGTCGCCGATACCAAGAATCCCGACACCGGCATCCACCTTTTCGCCCCCCTGGACGGCACCGGCAAACCGCAATCTCTCTGCGCCTCCGAAGCCACGAATGCCGGCGACCACTGGAACGTCGGACACTGCCCCTACGACGACGGCCCCATCGACGTCTACGCCCCCCAACACACGCACCCTCATCCCAACTTTGCCCCCAACGGCAAACACGTCATTTTCACATCTGACAAGTCCGGCCATGCTCAACTCTACGAGGTAATGCTGTGATCTCCCGTGAAATGACTTCCGCCAGAATATCTCCATCCGCCTGCAGGACTATACACCGTTCACACCCTTCACCCCACTACAACATGCGAGCTCTGATCCTGTTTCTCTGTTTCCCATTATGCGATATCTCTGCCGACGAATTGGACAAATTGTTGTCGCGGCCATGGTCCGCAATCGTGAAGGCCGCGCCCGCCGTTGAGGCGTTGGACGCGGATCAGGCGGCACTCGCCGCCAAGGCACTCTGGACAGCTTACCGCAAAGAAGTCGTGGGCGACGCGAAGCGGGCCACTGAGCATTCACAAAGGGAGATCAGGATCGGCAAGCGGGTGATGCGATTTCATTTCGAGGTGGTCGGCAATCCGAAAGACGGCCCGATGCCGCTCTACATCGCGTTGCACGGAGGAGGTGGAGCTCCGCCACGGATCAATGACGGTCAGTATGCTCACATGAAGCGCTACTACCTAAGGAACGTGAAACGGGGAATCTATTGCGCGACCCGTGGCGTGACTGACACCTGGGACCTTCACTTCCAAACCGAGTCCTATATGGGCTACGACCGCTTGATTGAGAACATGATCGCCTTCGAGAACGCCGATCCGAATCGGGTCTATATCATGGGCTTTTCGGCCGGCGGCGACGGAGTCTATCAGATCGCTGCACGCATGGCTGATCGCTGGGCTGCGGCGGCCATGTCTGCTGGACATCCCAACGGGGTCAGTCCGCGCAATCTCTACCGCTTGCCACTGCTCACCCAGATCGGCGAGCGCGACCGGGCTTACGATCGGCTCCGTCAAACGATCAGATACCACCAGCGCATTCTCCGCCTGCGGAAGTTTGAAGGGCACGGTTACCCGCACCAGATCAACGTTCACGCCCGCAAGCCGCACAATTTCTTCGACAACCATCCCCAGCAAGCACCGCAAGAGGTCATCGGTGATCCGGTGGCCTGGATGGAGAGCGGCGACGATCGCACCACCCAACGGAACACGAGTTCCATCGCCTGGTTGGATCACCATACCCGAAACCCGCAACCGGACCGGGTCATCTGGGATCGCACCACCTCGGCGCCCCGTTCAGCCCCCGATCTCTGGGGAAACAACACCCACGGCAAGCAGCACTATTGGCTCGATGTCTCGGGACTGGAACCCGGCTCGCCTGAGATCGTCGCCCGCGTGGATCGAGTGAAGAATCTGATCGTCCTCGAAACGCTGGGGCAAACCGTTCGCCTCTTGTTGAATGACTCGATGCTCGATCTCGACCAACCGGTCGTCGTCGAACTCGATGGCACGCGACGCAGGATTCAGGTCGGACGATCACTTGGCACCATGGTGAAGACCCTGCTGCAACGAGGCGATCCCAGTCACCTGTATGTCGCCAGCGTCATCGCCAAGCGAGGCCCGGGCGTACTCATCCTGAGCCCAGATCAATAGAACTCGTTTTCGTCTCCCCCTCGTCCATGAACCGCACCGTTTCGATTCTTCTCTTCTCCCTGCACCCGGTTCTGCGTTCACAAGGGGCCGCAACGCCGCTTCTGCAGGACACTCAAGTCGCCGAGGGCTTAGAAGCCGCCTTCATCTACGGCAAGGAATACTCCGGAGGTCTGCGTCCGCCACGGGGCAAGGTCACGGCTTATCGCGATATTCATCCGTGGCAGGTTCACCTCATTCCCGATGGCCCCATCGGCAGGGTCGGCGTGAAAAACCATCCTTGGGATTTCCAG
>JAYPXF010000386.1:0-3867 GCA_038154405.1 Verrucomicrobiales bacterium
GTTCAGCACTTCGCCCTGCATCTGGGATATGGATGCGACGCCATCAATCCTTACCTCGCACTGGATACAGTCGAACATCTTGTATTGGATGACAACCTCGACAAGACGCCGGAAGAAGCCCGGGCGAATTTCATCAAGGCCAACATCAAGGGCGTGATCAAGACCATGGCCAAGATGGGAATCTCCACCGTGGCCAGTTATCGCGGTGCCCAGATTTTCGAAGCCATTGGCTTGGACGAGTCGGTCGTCGATCGTTACTTCACGAAGACTCCTTCTCGCGTCGAAGGTATCGGTTTGGAAGATATTTCCCGAGAGGTCTATCTCCGTCACGTGGATGCCTTCGGTGAGCGCCAGGATGAAGCCGCTCAGGCTCTTGATTCCGGTGGCATTTACCAATGGCGGGCCGACGGCGAACGTCACCTGTTCAGTCCCACCACTATCCACAAACTGCAAAAGGCCACCTGGACGAGTGATTTTGATCTGTTCCGGGAATACTCGGGGGCGATCAACGACCAGGCCCGTGACGCGTTCACGCTGCGCGGGCTGATGGATTTTGAGTTTGATGAGTCGAAATCGATTCCGCTCGATGAGGTCGAACCGGCTTCCGAGATAGTCAAACGATTCAAGACGGGGGCGATGTCCTATGGCTCCATCAGCAAGGAAGCCCACGAATCGTTGGCCATCGCCATGAACCGTCTCGGCGGCAAGTCGAACACCGGTGAAGGTGGCGAGGATCCTGATCGTTTTACGCGCGACGAAAACGGTGATCTGCGGCGTTCAGCTATCAAACAGGTCGCGTCCGGACGGTTTGGCGTCACCAGTTACTATCTGGTGAATGCCGATGAGATTCAAATCAAGATCGTGCAGGGTGCCAAGCCTGGTGAGGGTGGGGAATTGCCCGGCCACAAGGTATTGCCACCGATCGCCAAGACCCGTGGAACCACTCCTGGCGTGGGGTTGATTTCTCCGCCACCGCACCACGACATCTACTCGATCGAGGATCTGCAGCAGCTTATCCACGATCTTAAGAATGCGAACGTAAACGCTCGTATCAACGTGAAGCTGGTTTCGGAAGTCGGTGTGGGCACGATTGCTTCCGGCGTCGCCAAAGCGAAGGCCGATGTGGTACTTGTTTCCGGCTATGATGGCGGCACGGGCGCTTCACCGCGTTCAAGCATTCAGCACGCCGGCGCTCCTTGGGAGCTTGGATTGGCAGAAACGAACCAGACCCTGCTGCTCAACGATCTGCGCAGCCGTATCGTCGTTGAAGTGGATGGCCAGTTGAAGACTGGTCGCGACGTGGCCATCGCCTGTCTTTTGGGTGCTGAAGAATTCGGGTTTGCCACGGCCCCGTTGGTCACCCTCGGCTGCCTGATGATGCGGGTCTGCCACAAGAACACCTGCCCGGTGGGTGTGGCCACTCAAAATCCGGAACTGCGTAAGCTCTTCAAAGGCAGTCCCAACGCCGTCGTGAATTTCATGACTTACGTGGCGGAAGAGGTTCGGGAGATCATGGCCAAACTCGGCTATCGCACCATCAACGAGATGGTCGGACAGGTTCAGAACCTTGAAATGCGCAAGGCCATCGATCACTGGAAGGCCAAGGGTCTGGATTACTCCAAGATTCTCTACAAGCCGGATGTTGGACCGGAGGTCGGGATGTATTGCAGCATGGAGCAAGACCATCGCCTCGACATCGCGTTGGACAACACCAAGTTGCTCGATATCTGCAAGCCAGCAATTGAGAACGGCGAAAAGGTGTCCGCTGAAGTGGATATCGTGAATACCGACCGCGTGGCGGGTACAATTGTCGGCGCTGAGGTGTCCCGTCGTTACGGGGCTGAGGGACTGCCGGAAGACACTATCCAGCTTAAGTTCAACGGGTCGGCCGGCCAAAGCCTCGGAGCATTCAATCCCAAGGGGATGACACTCACGGTTGAAGGAGATACGAACGACTATCTCGGCAAGGGATTGTCCGGCGGTCGAATTGTCGTCTATCCTCCCAAGGTCTCCACTTTCGTGGCCGCCGACAACATCATCACCGGCAACACCGGATTCTACGGAGCCACTTCCGGGGAAGCGTTCATTGCCGGCATGGCCGGTGAACGGTTCTGCGTCCGCAACAGCGGTGTCAAAGCCGTCATCGAAGGCGTGGGTGACCACGGCTGCGAATACATGACCGGTGGCGAGGTTCTCTGCATCGGCCGCACCGGACGGAACTTCGGGGCCGGCATGTCAGGGGGCATCGCGTATGTCCTCGATGAGGAGGGTGACTTTGTCAGTCGTCGCCTCAACACCGGAATGGTCGCGGTCTACCGACTGATCGAATCCACCGACGATGAGATCGCCGCGGTGAAGGCCCGCATCGAAAAGCATGTGGAACTGACCGACAGTGTGCGAGGCCAGGCCGTTCTCGCAGATTGGGACAACCTCCTGCCGAAGTTCGTCAAGGTGATGCCCACCGACTACGAACGAGTGCTCAACGCCATGGCCCGCGCCGAAGAACGCGGTCTCAAGGGCGACGAAGCCATCCAGGCCGCCTTCGAAGAGAACGTCAAGGCCGGCCACTGAACCGCCCCACAACTTCCACCGCTTAACGAAAGACTAACTGACTCATGGGCAAACCCACCGGATTCCTCGAATACGAACGTCAACCCATCGCCGACCGTCCTGCTTTGGAACGCGTCAAGGACTGGAAAGAGATTCACGCGGATCGCGACGACAGCCTGGTTTCAACGCAGGCAGCCCGTTGCATGGACTGCGGTACTCCTTACTGCCACACCGGCATGACGCTTGCCGGCATGGCCAGCGGCTGTCCGATCAACAACCTGATCCCTGAATTCAACGATCTCGTGTATCACAATCGTTGGGAGGAGGCGTTGGAACGACTGCGGAAAACCAACAACTTCCCCGAGTTCACCGGTCGCGTGTGTCCGGCACCGTGTGAGGGTGCCTGCGTTCTGGGTGTGATCAAACCTCAGGTCACCATCAAGAACATTGAATGTTCGATTGTCGATCGTGGCTGGGAAGAAGGATGGTTCACTCCGGAACCGCCAGCCGAGCGCACCGGTAAGAAGGTTGCCGTCATCGGTTCCGGCCCGGCCGGTCTCGCCTGCGCCGACCAACTCAACAAGGCCGGGCATGAAGTGACCGTCTACGAACGCGACGACCGCATCGGCGGCCTGCTCATGTACGGCATTCCAAACATGAAGCTGGAGAAACGCGAGATCGTGGATCGCCGCGTTGATCTCATGCGCGAAGAGGGTGTGAAGTTTGTCACCAATGCCCACATCGGCGTAACTCACGAAATTGAGGACATCCGCAAGGAAACTGACGCTGTCGTGCTCTGCTGCGGAGCCACGAAGCCGCGCGATCTTCCCATCGAAGGACGCGACCTCAATGGCGTCCACTTCGCGATGGAATTCCTGCGCGGGAATACGAAGTCCTTGTTGGATAATGATTTTGACGATACGCGGCCGGAAATCGATGCCCGGGGCAAGAATGTCGTGGTCATCGGTGGTGGCGATACCGGCACTGACTGCGTCGGCACCTCTCTCCGCCATGGTTGCGAAAACGTGATCCAGCTTGAAATCATGCCGCGTCCGGCCGATGAGCGTCAGCCGAACAATCCTTGGCCTGAATGGCCGAAGATCTTCCGGGTCGACTATGGACAGGAAGAAGCGCATGAAATCCAGGGTGAAGACCCCCGCCAATATCTCGTCACCGCCAAACGCCTCATCGGCAATGACGAAGGCGGTGTGAAAGAACTGGAAATCGTCAACATTGAGTGGGCCAAGGATGACAACGGCCGCTTCATCCCAAAGGACGTTGAAGGTTCCAAACGCACGATCAAGGCCGATCTGGTGC
>JAYPXF010000387.1:0-3854 GCA_038154405.1 Verrucomicrobiales bacterium
GTTTTCGCCTGTGAGGCGTTTCTACGCGCCCATCCAAAATCGGCGGCGGATGCGACCGTGCGCTTCTATCTGGCGAAGGCTCTCCACGACAACAAGGACTACGATGAATCTGTCGACGCGGTGACCGAACTGTTGCGTCTGCATCCCAAGTCGGACCTGGAGGAGGTCGCCGTGATGTTGCGCGGCGAATGCCGGCGGATGCTCAAGCAATGGGACAAGGCGATGCCGGATTTTCAGCGCGTGTGGGACATCGTGCATCCGGATCGGGGGGCGAATGCGCCTCACGCAATGTACCACATCATCCAAGCGCATCATTACGGCAAACGGGCTGACGAAGCGAAGGAGGGCTTGGCGTTGCTGAAAAAGGACTATCCCACGAGTTCTTATGTGAGAAGCGCGACCAGCCTACTTGGGACGAAAACTACCACGAAAACCACGAGTTCCCGGCCGAAGACCGGACCGCAGGTGGGCGACAAGGCGCCCGACATTGAGTTTTTCACGCTGCCGAAGGAGACCTCCGAGAAGCTTTCTAAATACAGGGGCAAGGTGGTCGCGTTGGAGTTTTGGGCATCATGGTGCGGACCATGCCAGGCGCCGATGGCCAAGATGCAGACCTACCGGAAGAAGAATCCGGACTGGGGCGACAAGGTTGAACTGATTGCCGTCAGCATCGACAGCAGTAAGGAGAAGGCGATCAGCCACCTGAAGGCAAAGGGTTGGAAGAGCACCTACAATGTATGGGCCGGTGACGGCGGCTTTCGGGCGAATGCTCCGACCACTTACGGTGTTCGCGGAATCCCCTCCATGTTCATCATCGATCAGGATGGCAAGATCGCCAAAAGCGGTCATCCGATGACCTTGGATACTCCGGATATCATCAACGGCTTGTTGAAGAAGCGTTGATCAGTTGGCGGCTGCGCGACGTAAAACAGATGCTACCCACTCTGGCGTAAAAACTCGAAACCAGTTTGTTGAGCCACTTGCGTGCCAAACCGTGGGCGCGTGAGGTGCAGCCCTTGTTCCGTATTTGCTTGCCTCATGGAACGCTGGGGGGACGATGCAATCAAGGAGCACTGAATCGAGGTTCAGTTCAGGCAACACCTCGAGGACAGTTGAATCATTCAATGTGGCTCGGAACGAGCGGCCTGATGCATCTCAATCCTCAGTAAAGGCCACAACCAGCGTTCGCTCTGGGTGAGCCGATCGGTATTCGATCACGGTTGTCAGAAGGGGCTTCCAATGCTTGGTTGATTGGCGGGGACTATGGGCGTACGAAATCAGCAAGACAGCTGGCAGAAGGGTGAGGGCGAATTTCATCTGGAGTCCCTGGCGTTCTTTCTGAGCTATGCCTGGCTATTGGGGGGGTGCCGGTTTACGGGGAAGCTGCAATTCTCCCCCCCCCCCCCCGGGTTGTGACGTCGAGCAATGAGGAAGGTTCAGCTGTTGGAATCGCCGTTCTTCAACAACGTGGACAGGGCTTTGGCGAGGTCTTCGACCTTGTAGGGCTTGGCGACGACGCCTTTGAAGCCGTGCTCCTTGTAGTTGGCCATGACGGGGCCGCTGGAGTAGCCGCTGGAGACGATGGCGGTCACGTTCGGGTCGAGTTCACGGAGTTTCTGGATCGCTTCGACGCCGCCCATGCCGCCGGGGATGGTGAGGTCCATGATGACCACGTTGTAAGGGTCCTGCTTTTCGCGGGCTGCCTGGTAGCTGGTGATGCAGGTTTCCCCATCCTCGACCGCATCAACCCGGTAGCCAAGGAACTCCAATGAGGTCACCGCCAGTTCGCGGATGATTTCCTCGTCGTCCATGACCAGGATCCGTCCCTGGCCTTCGATCGGTTCTTCGTTGTCATCGGTGACCGGCAGGATCTGCTTGTCCGAAGCGGGCAGGTAGATGTGAAACTCGGTGCCTTCACCCACTTCGGATTCCACGGTGATCAATCCGTCATGGCGTTTGACGATGGAGTAACAGGTCGCCAGACCCAGGCCCGTGCCTTTTTCCTTCGTAGTGAAGTAGGGGTCGAAGACGTGTTGGATGGCGTCCTGGGAGATGCCGGCGCCGTGATCCTTGAGTATGAGATGCGCGTATTTACCGTAGGGCAGGGGAATGTTGGATTCGGTGTCCAACGAGATGTTCTCGGCGTTGATCCTGAGGACGCCACCATCGGGCATCGCCTGTACGGCGTTGATGACCAGGTTGTGAATGACCTGACTGAACTGCCCCTGATCGATTTCGACAGCGTGAAGGTCTTCGGCCATGTCGAATTCGCAGCGGACATTGGAACCTCGGAGCGCGAAGGCAGAGGAGTCTTGAATGAGTTCCGGCAAAGACGCGGTCTGCCGGACCGGTGTGCCGCCTTTGGAGAACGTGAGCAGTTGGGTGGCGAGATCCTTGGCGCGCAATGCGGCCTTCTCGCCTTCTTCCAGCCGGGAGTATTGCTTGTTGCCCGGTTCGGCGAACATGCGCGCGAAAGAGATGTTGCCGATGACGGCAGTGAGGATGTTGTTGAAGTCGTGCGCGATGCCGCCGGCCAGAATGCCCAAGGAATCCAGTTTGCTGGCGCGCAGCCGTTCTTCCATGATCGTCTGCTCGTCCGTGATGTCGCGAAACACCAGCACGGCGCCCACGATGCGGCTTTCCTGGTCGTGAATCGGAGCGGCGCTGGCGCCGATGACCTTCTCCGTGCCTTCCTTGGATACCAGTAGGCTGCGGTCGGGGAGATCCACGATCTCGCCGGAGGAAAGCACGTGGGAAAGGGGGTTGCGATAGGTGACTCGGGTCTTCTGATCGATGACGTTGAACGTCTTGCTGAGCGGCTGCCCCATGGCTTCGGACTGAATCCAACCGGTCAATTCCTCGGCCTGCTTGTTGATGAGATTGATGCGTCCCTCAGTATCGGTGGCAATAACGCCGTCACCGATGGAGCGGAGCGTGACGGCCAGACGTTCCTTCTCCGCAGCCAAGGCATCTTCAGCTTCCTTGCGGGCGGTGACGTCCAGTACCAGCGAGGCAATGCCGACCACGTCGCCGCCGGCATCGATGAGCGGTGTGTTGTACCAATCGCAGATAAGCGTCTCCCCGGACTTGGTACGATTGGAAACCGCAAAGGCATTGATGCTGCGGTGAGCCACGGGTCCGGCGGGATTGCGGCTGATTTCGTAGGCGGCTTCCTGCAGGACCCGTTGCCATGTTTCATTGACCCGACGACGGACGTCCTCCGGGAAATTCTCGCCGGCCAGAATATTGGAGAACAAAAACGGGTTGGGGTTCATCTCCGGATCATGAACCATCAGCGATGAGCCGGGGCGCCCGATGGCCTCGGTGGATTTGTAACCAAAGATGCGCTCGGCGGCCGCGTTCCAGGCGGTGACCTTGAAGTCGAGATCCCACTCGATGACGGCCAACGGCGTGCGTTGAATGTGCAACGCAAGTTTTCGTTCGGATTCTGCGCGGGCCTGTTCCGCCTCTTTCTGCGAGGTGATGTCGACCATGGAACCGATCATGCGGATGGCGAGCCCCTGCCTGTCGTGAATGATGTAGCCACGATCGATCACTGACGCGTAGGAGCCGTCACCGCGGGCAAAGCGATACTCATCAGCCCAGAATTCGCCGCCTGTCTGCACGGCCAGCTCCCTGCCGTTCCAGACGCGTCGACGATCGTCAGGGTGCAGCTTTTCTTGCCACCAATCGAGATGCGGTTTCACCTCGTCGGCGCCGTAGCGGAACATGGCCTGTACCGCTTCATTCCAGACCAGTTGGTGGGACTCGATATTCCAATCCCAGATCGCGTCATTGGTGGCACGCTCGAGCAGGCGGTCACGTTCTTGTACCGATCGCAGATCCTCGGTGAG
>JAYPXF010000388.1:0-3780 GCA_038154405.1 Verrucomicrobiales bacterium
TCATCCAGTTTTTCGAATACCGGGCATAGTTCGGGATGAGCGTTAAGGGTTTCCGCCAATTCTTCATCAAGAAGTCGCTCGTAGAGGCCAAGCTTCAAAGATCCTGTACTCATTGGTTTTTCAGTTGCGAGATTGTCGATCCTACTTGCCTTAGGTTTACCCGTTTGTGAACTAATCCTTCCAGGACGAACTTGATGGTCGGAGCAACGGTCCCACGTATTCTGCAATCGCGTCCTTCCGATGAATCACTTTCAACAATCTCTGAAACTCGAAGTCTCCTCCGGTTGGCTGCAATAATGAGATTTGGGTGTCGAGTTTTGGTTCGAACGTCACTATCCCCGCCAATCTCGAAGTATAATTAAGGCTGCCTGTCTAAGTCTGTTGTTGTCCGTCTGTCTTTTGCCGTTGTTTGCGGCGGATCAGGATAAGCGGCCGAATATTTTGTGGATCTGTATTGAGGATTGGTCGCCGGATCTTTCGTGCTACGGGACGAAGGGGTTGCGGACGCCGCATGTGGACAAGTTGGCTTCCGAAGGTGTCCGCTATCAGTGGGCGTTCACGACTTCGCCGGTCTGTTCGACTTCGCGGTCGGCGATGATGGTGGGATTTCATCAAAACTTCGTCCGGGCGAACCAGCATCGGGAGCATGACAAGCAGGCGTTGCCTCATGGGATTCGGCCGCTGCCGCACTTGCTGGCGGATGCGGGGTATTTCACGGCGATCATGAGTTGGAAGACGGATTGCAACTTCACACCCAATTCGCGGGATGAACTTCTTTAGGGGACCGACTGGAACCAGCGGAAGACGGGCCTATCGGAAGAACAGGATGTACCCCCCCGCCAACATATAGACAGCCCCAAAGGCACCACCCGTGATCGCCACCATCGGCGGCATCCTGATGTCTTCCAGCGAGGCGTCTTCGTCCACCGGCCCCATCAGGAACATTCCCCAGACCGTTCCGACCGCGACGTATACGATGAACATCCAGGGATAAGACATCGGCAGGGACGTTGTGTCGTCCGCCGTCCAGATCACCCACATCGAGACAACCGCCCAGACGAATTCCAACAACGAGAACACCACCGCCATCGGAGTCGCCCGGCCTTCGTTGCGGTGCAGCTGGACGGCATCAATGATCTGACCGACACCGATGGCAATAGAATAGTAGAGATAGTAGGTGATCATGGCAGCATACCGTCACCACAGCTTGGCTTTACAGAGGGGCGGGACACAATCTATCGCCACCGGTCGGTCCCTGATGTCGCAATCATTCAAGATCACCGCCTGCCATCCGAAAGGGTACAGCGGTGGATGGGGTGGTGTAAAACCTTCAGCCGTCACCGCCTGGAACCCGAACCGTCCGTAGTAATCCGGATCGCCGTAGACGAAACAGATGCTCGCGTCCGCCGTCTTCAACTCGCGTATCCCCTCCTTCACCAGCATCGCTCCCACCCCTCGCTTTTGTTGATCCGGCAAGATCGCCAATGGCGCCAGGATGTAACCCGGCAACTTCTCATGGCCCTTGATCCGCACGGGACTGAAAGCGACATGCCCAGCAACGACACCGTCCGATTCGCAGACCAGCGAGATTGTCGGCGGGTCAGTCTCATTGGTCAGCAGATCCCGTTCAGCTTCCGGGAACGCGGACAGGTGAATCCCGCGGATATCTTCGAAATCCCGACGTGTTGCTTTTCGAACGCGCATTGCTTTCCTCAACTTGGTGCATGGTATATGCCCTGACCCGCAGCGACGATTGCCAAATCGTCTGAGCGACCCTGTGAAGGCTTCCCCTTCAACGGTGACTGAAGGTCCCCGCTGCGCGAATACCGAATCCGAGAAGCAATTGATCAATTTCCCCGACAGAAACGAAGCCCCCACCACTGAACTGCAAGACCGACTGCAATTGTGAACATGGTGAGCACGAGAAATCCGATACTCACAGCCCAGGTAGTCAGCTTGGCATTGATGACCAACGGAGCCTGCTCTTTGATCATCGTGGCGACAATCATGACAAGAATTGCGCCGCCCGCGACGATCCATGCGACCATGAACATGAAGATCAACCAAATGGCACACGTGACGTAGCGCAAACTTCGCAACGTCCCGGTGGATCTGTGACGGCTCAATAGACTTCATCCACCGATCGCCCGCTCCAGTTCGATCTCGGTCTTCAGCAGTTGGATACGTGCCTTCGCCATCATGTCCCGGCTGTCGACACCTTGCCGTGCTCTCGCCCGGTGATAACGGGCGTTGCATACCGTCACCAGCTCGCGGAGGTGCGTGACGATTTCCTGTTGTTTGCCGAGTTCACGGGCCAGGTCAATGCGCGCTCGCAGCAATGGAATCGTCGATTTCGCAGGATCCGGTTTTGATTGTCCCGCTGCCGCCAGCAGACGTTGATTCTGCCCGATCTGCTCATGAATCTTCACGATCTCCCTGAGCTTCTTCACCACCTTGGAATTCGACGGCTTTGATTGGGGCGCCGCAGTCACGAGCCATGCGGTGGCAATGACGAATATGCAGACAGCCAGCAACTGGTGATTCTTGTTTTTCGTAATGGTTTCCCAACCCCTTGAGACTCCCGGAGCAATTTCAACATGCGCACGCAACGCCAGCGGTCAACAACTGCGGTGGGGAGAGATCAGTGGCCGATCTCTGTACACCCTCGTTCACCGTGTTCTCTCTACCTCAGAATCCAAGTCCCGTATGTTGAACTGCGCAATGATGGCATCGATCGATGCATACACGCGATTGGTCGGGTCGACGTAGAATCCGGCCGTGAGCGGATCTCCGATCGGACGATCCGCACTTTCGCGAACCTCAAGCCGACTCGCGGAAACCATGAGGCGCTGGTTGTTAATCCGAAACGCGATGCTGGCCGCGTGACCTTCTTATCGTCTCCCATTCGCCGCCCATTCAGGAATCACCTGCTCGAAGCCGGGTTGTTCCGATCGGCAGGCCATCCATCCAGTGGCACAGATTGCCACGGCAAGAACGATCAACCTCTCCATCAATGATCCACGGTGATGGACTCGGCGTAGGCGAGGTCACCGGTGCGGCCGTCGTAGTATTGGAAGATGACCTGGGGGTGCGGGTAGGCGACCCAGCGTTTGTCGCCGAGTTTCTTGGGCATGTTGAAGACGTTGTTGACCTGCACGATGCAGTAGTGCGGGTAGAGGCGCTCGAGGCGCGGGAGATCGGGCAGGATGTAGCTGCTCCAGCGGATGTCGCATTCGCGCGGGCCGAACTTCCACTTGCCGGTGGCGGGGCGGTCGCTTTCGTCGTTGACGGGCACGTGGTTCACGCTGTTGTGCGGACCGCAGCAGAATTCCCAGACGTTGTCGGTGACCTTGATGGCGAAGCTGTTGTGCAGATCGCCGGTCATCACGAAGACCTTCTTGCCCATCTTCTCCCATTCGTTGATGAGCATCTCGCGCTCATGGAAGAAACCGGTCCAGGCTTCCTCCTTGTTGGCGGCGTCGGCTTCGAAGCCGCCGGCGCCGCTGTGGGGAATCATGAAGGGCACGCTGGAAATGACGAAGAAGAAGTCGGCGTCGCTCTTGCGCATGGAATCCAGGAGCCAGTCGCGCTGCGGTTTGCCGAGCATGGAAAGACCTTCCTTGCCGCGCACGCGGATGTCGTGCATGTCGCGGTCGCCGCGGGTATCGATGAGGAAGAACTCGCAGTTGCTGACGCGGAATTTGCCGTAGGAACGGCGACCTATGGAGTAGGCGATGGTGTCCGATTCCTTGGCGGGCATGTGCAGCTTCAGGGTGTGTT
>JAYPXF010000389.1:0-3719 GCA_038154405.1 Verrucomicrobiales bacterium
ACGAACCACCTCACCCAAGGCTCCTTGGATGTCATTTACTTTTGAGGCAACAAGCCGGTCGAGGCTCCCTAAATCCTTGGGAATGTGGCACATTGAACCGCGACGATTCGTTTCGGAGCACAACCATGGAGTTACTGAGAATATTGGTGGACGGATACAGCCTGCTGCATGCTTGGCCGGATCTGGCGGAGGGATTCCCGCGCCATTCGAGAGAGGCTCGCGATGAATTGGTTCGCGTGCTGACCCAATACGGCGATGTGGTGGGAACGCCGGTGACTGTCATCTTCGACGGCGGCGGTGCGCCGAAGGGGACGCCAAAGGTGTATTCGGACGCGAACATGGAGATCATCTATTCCCCGCGCGGCAAGACGGCGGACGATCTGATCGAGCGCGCCGCCTTTCGTTTCTGCGAGCTCGGCGAGGTGCTGGTGGTCACCAATGACCATGCGGAACGCGATCTGGTGGTGTCTTTTGGTGCTCGGGCATGGAGCTGCGATGATTTCATTCTGGACGCAACCGCCGCTTTCGAGCAGCTTTCCGAGACCGTGAAGCGCCATAATCGGCAGGAAAATCGCAGATTCAGGAAAGGCAGATGAAAGGCGTATTGCTCGCAGTTGTGGCATTGTTGATGGCGTTTCAATCCCGCGCCGCAACCCCTCCGACGCCACTGACTCCTGACTGTCGCTACCTTTTCATAGTTGATACCTCGCTTTCCATGGCGCGTCTGCAGGAGGGCGTCAACAACGCCATGTATCGGATGGTGGCCACCGGATTGGGCGGACAGATGGTGCCGGGAGAGGTGTTTACGATCTGGACCTTCAATGAGGAAGTACAACAGCGGGAGTTTCCTCTCAACTCGTGGTCCGAAGAGCTGAATCAGTTGATGGGCAATCGCGTGATCCAGTTCCTGCAGAATCAGCGCTATCGCCGCAACGCCAACATGCGCGCCCTCATCAACGCAATCATCCAAGCCAAGCAGACTTGCCCGCGACTGGCCGTGTTCCTGATCTCCAACGGGCAGGAAGTCCTGGTCGGCACACCCTTCGATCGCAACATCAACGTGAGCTATGGCCGGCGCTTCGAGGAACTCCGCGCTGCGAGAGTCCCGTTTCTGACCACGCTCCTCTGTCAGAACGGCACCTTCGTCGGTTGGTCGGTCAGTGCGGCCAATGAGCCGGTCACGCTGCCGCGGGGTCAGGATGGAGAATTTGTGGTAGGACGCGAGAAGCAGAAGTCAGTCACTCTGCCGCCGCCTGCTCCGACGGTTGTCAAGACGGCGACCAATACACCTCCGGTGAATACCAGTCCCGCGACTGTCACCCCGCCAAGAACCAGCGCCACGATGACGGTAAAGCCCCGATCCAGTGCCATGAATCCGGTCACGAACACCGTGGCCAAGGTCGTGCCGCCAGCCAAGCCCAAGGCCAAGCCGATTCCTGTGCAGCCGGTGCCGCGGCCGAACAAGCGGCCCACCATCGATCTCACTCGGAAAGTGAAGAAACCCGATGAAAAGGCGCCGCGGGTTGTCAAACCTACGGAGGTCGCGCCGGATAATCGCGTCAAGTTGACCTCCGCCTCCTTCACCAAGACCAACACCGTCCTGAAAGGCAAGACGCTGTCCAACCCGGTTGAGACCAACCTGAACATCACCGCCGTTGGAAAGACCAACCGGACCGCGGTGGCCAAGAAGCCGGCCACCAACGTGGTGAAAGTGGCGACAGCGCCCAAGGCGTCCACGAACATCGTGGAGGCGGCCATGCCGGCGCCGAAGAAGAAGCCGGAAGTCAAGAAGCCGGAAGTCAAGAAGCCTGAACCGAAGAAAGTTGTTTCGAAACCCGTGGAAGTGGCCAAACCGGCTCCAAAGCCAAAGGCAGGTGAACCCAAGCCTGAGAGCAAACCGGTTGTCGAGCCGACGGAGGTGGTTCGCATGGTGGATGCCGTGACCAATGACAACACCAAGGTCGTCACCCGATTTATCTATGTCACCCAGGTCGTGAACGTTGCCATGCCGGGATTCCGGAAACATTCCGATATGGCCGCCAAGAAAACGCCGGAGCCGGTGGAAGAAAACGTTCAGAAGGCTCCGGTTGAACCACGAAAAGTGCCTTCAGAAATGAAAGCTGAGGTTGCGGACGACGGCCAACCAGTGGGGCAATCGCAACCCAGCTTTGTAGCGACGCCCAAGGCCGCGACATCCTTGAGGGAACAGCCCTTCGCCGTGGCACCCAATGCTCCGAAACCTGTCGCCGATCCTGCGACGGCCATGGGCGTTGTGGGTGGTGGCAGGGATTACACGCGCTGGATTCTTTTGGCTGTCGGTGTGTTGTTGATTGTGCTGGCTGCGTTGACGGCAGTGCGCGTGTTCGATCGTCCGGTCGGTGCGACCTACATCAGCCAGTCCATGGGCTCACGCGACAACGGTTCCCGTTCCAACGCCGCGAGCGAGTGATTGTCTTGTGGTCGCGCCGTCCGTCGGTCGTCGCATGAGCCTCGACTTTCTCGATAGGGCTCGCTTCTTCCTTGTGTCAACTCGTTCCTTGCACATGCAGTCTCGTCGGTTCATAACCGGCGCATGGAGAGCAAGGAGGCGTTTGTCGCGCTGAACATGATCGAGGGGATCGGGCCTGTACGGGTTCGAAATCTGCTGGAGGAATTTGAAGATCCCGCTGCGGTGCTGAAGGCATCCAAACTGGACCTGCTTCAGGTCAACAGGATTGGTGAGGATGTGGCCGACAGGGTCACGGGTTGGGAATCCACGGTGAAACTGAAGCAGGAACTGAAGGCGGTGGAGGAATTCGGGTGCCGGATCATCACCCAGGTGGACGACGAGTATCCCGAACTGCTCCGTGAGATCTATGATCCGCCGATTGTTCTCTATGTGAGGGGCGAGATTCTGCCGCGTGACAAGAACGGCATCGGCATGGTCGGTTCGCGGCGCACGACGCATTACGGCATCGAGACCGCGAGGAAGCTTTCCTATCAACTTGCCTATGCCGGCGTGACCGTCGTCAGTGGCGGAGCCCGGGGAATCGACACGGCATCCCACCAGGGAGCGCTGTCGGCCAAAGGCCGAACGATTGCGGTTCTGGGCACGGGCATCAACCTGGTGTTCCCTCCGGAGAACCGTGACCTGTTTGAACGCATTGCAGAAAGCGGCGCGGTGGTTTCCCAGTTTCCGTTCAACCGTCCCGGTGACAAACAGTCGTTTCCCATCCGCAACCGCATCGTCGCTGGCATGACCCAGGGCAGTGTGGTGGTGGAAGCCGCGCTTAACAGCGGCGCGCTGATCACCACCAGATTTGCCAACGACTACGGCCGACAGGTGTTCGCCGTGCCCGGGCGGATCGATTCGCCGGCCAGCAAGGGGTGTCATGAACTGATCAAGAACGGTGCAAAACTATGTGAAAGCGCTGAGGATATCCTCGATGAGTTCGAATACATCTTTCCTGCCAGCAATCGACCGCCTTCGCCGGCCGAATCTGGTGAGTTGCCCGGATTGGACCTGACCGCAGAGGAAGCCCGGATTCTTGATCTGCTGAAGAAAGGATCATTGAACGTGGATGAGGTCATCCGGCAATGTGGTCTCGCAGCATCCAAGGCGAATGTGGTGCTGCTCGGCCTGCAGATGAAGAAACTCATCCGACAACTTCCCGGACGCGTCTATGAACTCGCGCGATGAGCGCGGGGGATTATCACGTTGTTCGACACCCCAACGGTAC
>JAYPXF010000390.1:0-3718 GCA_038154405.1 Verrucomicrobiales bacterium
GGTCGGCGGTGAGGAATTGGTTCCACTTGCCTGCCGGATGTTTCTTGGCGAGCCAGAGAAGGAACTGGCGTGCTCGTTCCTTCATCCCGTCGGGTGGTCGGATGTCGGCGGCATCGCTGAAGTCCTCACCGGTCGCGGCTTCGAGGCGCATGTTGCCTCGGCAATGCTCGCCCACCGGATTCTCGCGGCAGACTTTCGAGAACCACTTGTTCGCGTAGTGCGGCTGAATCGCGTGAAGACCGTAGCTGGACAGGCGGTCAAAGAGATCGTTGTTGTAACTCATCAACCAGATGACGAGCTGGCCACGTGATTTTACACGGGTATCGACCACGGCATGTTGGAGGTCGGCCGGCTTCTTGTCGTTGCCGAACACGAATCCGATCTTGGCGTATTCGCGGGTGCGCGAGTCGAGTTTGCTGGCGCGGGCTTTGAATAGGTATTTCTTTGGAGATGGGTCGTTGTAGCCCGTGGCCGCGAAGGACGATTGGATGGCAACGGCAAAAGCGATGACTGAGGTCAGGCGTGACATGGGGAGATCATCGAGGATGGAGCCGTCGTGTCAATTCGGGGCGGCGAACTGGAGGGCATCGCTCCGTTGACGCCGTGGAGGCGGATGGACCTCGGAACCGACGGACCGGTTCCCTCCTACGTGTCAGCGGGTCTCGTTGAGGATGGTTTGATCCTTGATCTGTACTGCTTTGCCGAGCAGGTGTTTGGCGAGAAACTCAGTGACGATCTGTTGCAAGCGCCTGCCGCGGAGGCCGTGTTCAGCGCCTTCGACGGTGATGAGCGTGGAGTCGACTCCGGCCTGTTTCAGCTTTTTGTGGAAATCGACGGATTGCGGGTAGACGACCAAAGGATCTTTGGTGCCGTGACAGATTAGAATGGGGGCGTCGTCCTTGGAAACGTGAGTGATTGGAGAGGCTTGGCGGGCGATGGCTTTGCGTTTCAGGATGGGGCCGCCGACGAGGGCGCTTTCGGGTGAATCTGGTGCCATGTGTTTCATCTTGCCCGGATGGTCGTCCATGGTGAGGAGTTCCGTGGGGCCGAAGTAATCGACGACGCAGGCCACGCGGTTGTCCTGATCGGTATGTTGTCCGAGTTTGCCATTCAATTCTGACATGCCACCATTGACGCCCAGCATCGCGACCAAGTGGCCGCCGGCAGAGGTGCCATGAACAGCGATGCGATCGGGATCAATGTTATATTTCGTGGCGTTGGCCTTGAGCCAGCGGATGGCTGCTTTGCAATCGTGAATCTGTGCGGGCCAATGCGCCTCATCGGTAAGGCGGTAGCCGATCGAGACCCCTACGCAGCCGAGGGATTGGAGGTAGGGGAGAATTCGGCGCAGCCCGCCGTTCTTGGACCCCTTGCGCCAGCCGCCGCCGTGGATGAAGGCGACGACTGGAAGCGGGCGGTTGAAATTCGACTTGAGCGGAATTGCAAGATCGAGCGTCTGGCGAGGATTTTTGGTGTTGGCGTAGGGAAGGTTCACCTTCACCTGGTAGCCGGGAATGATCGCAGGTGGTGGTTGGCGGCGAGGTTGGGATTTGCCGCGGGTCAGAAATCTCATGTGTTCCTGAATCGAAATCGAGCCGTCCTTGTCGGTGTCGACGCGTTCGAAATTCGGTCTGGCGAATCCGGGAAGTTCGTCCTTGGTGAGCTTGCCGTCCTTGTTCTTGTCCCACTGGTTGAAACTGCGGTCGGGTGTCTGGGCGGGTGACTGACATGTCATGACGAAAGCAATTATCGCAAGCCATCGCATGGAGAGGGAACTCCGGCCGGATGCAATGCCAGCGCGAGCGGTCGATGACTCGGTGGGGAGAGCGTAACCGCGAGCCCAAGTCATAATCCCGAAGGGATGGCAGGCGGAAGGCGGCTCAATGGTGGCACTCTCTGAGAAATCGAACTGGCGCCTTTTCAAGGCGCTGGAGTGGACTCGCGGGTACGCTCTCCTCACCGATTTTTGGATCGCTGGCGCTAGGGGTGTGGCTTGCTTCTCGTTGGTCATGTCTTGTGGGTGGAATAGTGCAACCGGGGCGGTGATTCGAACAGAATTGTTAGATTTCACCGGGCTCGAACAGTTTTACGGTGCCGTATTCGCCGTCGAATCCAGGATTGCGGATGATTTGTTTGGCGCGCATGCGGCGAATGGCTTCGGCCAAGGTATCTGAGGAGGCCTGTTCGATTTCATTCACGGATGCGTCACCGAGGATGTGAAATTCCGGTCCGACTTCGTTGAGCAATCTGTCGAAGGACGATTGGACACGTTTGGTCTTTGCACCGACTCCGTGAAATTCGGAAAGGGTTTCGGGCAGGGAGATGATGCTTTCAAACGTTTGTTCGGTTGAAAGCGCATGGTCGACCGGTCGGTCGGCAAGTTCGTGGATGTGGTTCAGCACGCCTACGGTGACCGGCTTTCCGCAGGTCGGACATTTACCGTTCAGTCTTTCGGTTTCGGCAGGCGTGAGACGGATGCCGCACTTGCGATGGCCATCGAGGTGATATTTCCCTTCCTCAGGGAAGAACTCGATTGTACCGCCGAAGCCGAAACCGGTTTCCAAGGTAGTTCATCGCCGTGTCGAACACATTGGCTTCGCGGCCGATCTTCTGAGGAGAGTGATCGTCAGAATTGGACACCATCTGGAATCGATCGAGTTGGAACATTCGCGCGTTCATGGACGGGTCGGATGACAGGCCGGTTTCTAGGGCGAAGATGTGCTTGGCCAGATCGCCATAGCACTCTTCGATGGAATCGAATCCGGATTTGGAACCGAGGGCGGCGAACCATGGTGTCCAGATATGGGCGGGAATGAGAAAGGCGTCGGGATGGGTGTTGCGGACAATGTCCAGCAGGTCACGCGAATCGAGTTTCAATGGCGGGCGTCCGTCGGATTCGAGTTTGCCGTGTTCAGCCAATGCGCAGTTGAGTTTGCGGGCACTCATCTGGTAGGGAACGTAGATGCAGTGGTAGACCTTTCGTGTCCGATCGTTCTTGCGATAGACTGTGGATACCTCGACCTGCAGGATGAAGCGGGTTGGTTGCCAGCAGGTTGGAGGCAGGTTTGCCTGCTCTTGGAATTGTCGCTTGAGTCGGAAGAGACCGGGCTCGGTGGGGCGTCAGATGTTTCGGAATTTCACGGAGCCATTCCGGATGGGTGAAGTCGCCCTTGCCGAGAACGTGGACTCCTTTGAGCGCGGCCCACGTTGCCATGGTAGTCAGATTGGTGTTCGGACTGGTGGCGTACGAGAAGCGCGAGTGAACGTGCAGGTCCGCGCGGAATTTCATGTCAACTCGCGCAAAGGTCAGCTCTGCTAGTTTTCCGGTTTCAGTTCCTTGCCCTGCGCCGGAATGGTTTCCGCCAGTTGCTCGTTCTTCCGGTAGTCGCCGCGGCTGAAGTATTTTTCCAGCCACATGTAGGCGACGATGAAGAAGTAGCGGCTGCCCATTTCGCGGATTTTCAGCTTGGCGACACCGTGACGACGATTGCGCCAGGTGATGGGCATGGTGGTCCAGCTGTAGCCGCGGACGATGGCCTTGAGAGGGAGTTCTACGGTGAGGTTGAAGTGCGGGGACAGGAACGGACGGCAGCCGTTGAGCGTCGACATGCGGTAGGCCTTGAACGCGTTGGTGGTGTCGTTCAACGGGATGCGGAAGAGCAGTTTCACGATCCAATTGGCCGTTCGGTTTAGCCACAGCTTGATGAAGGGGTAATCG
>JAYPXF010000391.1:0-3707 GCA_038154405.1 Verrucomicrobiales bacterium
GAACTGGAGTTCGTTTCCTGAGCGACTTTCGGCATCAGGAATCATCGACGACCAAGTCTTGGTGTTGTGAGGTGATCTGAAGCCTCCCCAGCAGCTGATCGTTAACCCTCCCTGACATTGATGGCTGTCAGATCGGTGAACTTGTAAACGAGCACCTAAACCTATTGCGGTTGTTGTGGAGTGCCTAGTGAGAAGGTGGTGATAAGTTGTAAGCTGTTCATAATAAGCTGCTTGCGCTTCAGTTGAGACAAGGTTGGCGGATAGTGGTTAGCTCTGGAATCGAAGATTTCTACGTGGATATCCGGACGATGGCTTGCCACGAAAGGCGGTTTTTCGCTAAGGTTTACGAACATGGTCGAATCATCTTCGGATTGGCTTCGTCCAGAATGAACGCTCGGGCATCGGATTTGACCGAACTTCGTTCACAAACCAGAAAAAAACGGGATTCTGAAGCATTGCGCGGCGCGCGCAGCGGATTTGTCCCGCCGAAACTAAAAAATGAGCAGGCAAGATAAACCAGTAAAGTTCAGTGGCGTTAGTGAGAAAAACGGCTTTTTCTCCAATTATGCGTCGTTTCCCGTAAATCTCGATGGAAAGACTTGGCCGACGGCGGAGCACTACGTGCAAGCCCGTCAGTTCAAGGACAAGAATCTCGAGGAAGAGGTCGTGAAATACAAATCTGCCTCGATTGCCGTGCGGATCTGCCGCGAGAAGGGGACCAACCCTCGCAAGGACTGGGACAAGGTCAAAGACGACGTGATGTATAAGGCGATCAAGGCCAAGTTCAGCCAACACGATGCGCTGCGCGAAAAGCTCTTGGCCACCGGCGAATCTCCGATTGTTCACTACTCTCCCGAGAATGACTACTGGGGTGACGGTGGCGATGGTTCCGGAAAGAACAAGATGGGCAAGATCCTCATGAAAGTTCGCAAGGAACTGACCCCCAAGCAGCGGGCTGCCGTCGCAAAACGCTGAGCTGATTTTGGATCCAACAAGAACGCCCGTTCGTCGTATGACGGACGGGCGTTTCTGTTTTCAACGGGGAACCGGTTAGTTTGTCTGAGCTGGAACAGCCTTCTTGGATCGAGCCTTGGTCATGGTCCTTACGAACTTGTCGAACTCGGTGATGAGCTTGAGCGGGACGATCGCTTCACCGTCGAGATTGCCGTCAACGTTCGCTTTCAGGTCGATGCCTGTTCCTTTGGGATCGATGGCGCCGAGAGCTTCCGTCATGGCCGGGACCTTGATCGGACTCATGCGCATCCAGGTCTTCATGAACTTCAGCATGTTGTAGCGAGCTGCAATGACCGTGTTCTTGTCAATGCTGACACGAAGCTTCGCGGGATTCTTGGTTTTCGTGATAGCCTCTTCAATCGGGGCGCCCATGGCGTAGTAAACCCGCTTGCCCTTGCCTCCGAATTCGTAGGTCATGGCGCCATCGTTTGCGATCATGCCGAACGCTTCCCGTTGTCCCGGCAGCTTGAAGAGGGGGGAGTTGGTGTTCAACGTGAGGGAAATGCGTTCAATGGGAATGCCGTTGACTTTGCGGATCTTCGATTCGCGTTTGTAGTCCGAATAGATGGCATTCTTGCCGACCTGGGCCTTCGCCATGTCTTCCGTTATCCGTGCGAGCGTCTTGTACGCGTCATTGTTCTTCGCGTCGGGAAATTCGTATGTCCCGACAAACCGGAATCCCAGTCCCATGTCAAATGAACCGGCAAAATGCATCGGTAACATATTGTCGAGGAACTCCTGCATCTGTTTGGCCATGGAGGCGTCCTGACTGCCCTGCATGTTGGCGCTGATTGCCATGGCGCGGGACATGAAGTCGCGCAGAAACTTGGAACCAGACATATGGCCGACGAAGACCATGGCCGCATCGCCGTTCAGATTTGCGGAGAAGCGCCCCAGGTCGGGGCTGGCCGGATTCAAGAGTTTGGCGAGTTCACTGCTTGCGACCGGCTTCAGGTGGTCCTTGATGGTGATCTGCTCGTCATCCACATCGATGTCGATAGTGAAGTTGTTCACGCCTTCCACAATGAGGATTCCGATGTCGAAGTAGAGCCCGAACACCTCGGTCAAGGCGGTCATCGGGAACGGTGTCGGGGTCGTCTGTTTGGCAGCGCCAGCCTTTGCCTGCATCTCGGCCATGCCCTTCAGTCCTTTCAAACTCGCCTTCAGGAACTGCCGCAATTCGTTTTCGATCAGGATGTTCACCTGCCAGATGCTGTCGATTGACTTCGGGGCGGTCTTGCGCCATTCCAGCGCCACCTTGATCCACGGATCCGTGAGTTCCGGAGAATGCTGATGCTGAAGAAAGATCACGGCGTATTTTCCGTTCTTCCGAATGACGTTCAAATTGTGTCGACCGCGGAAGTCCTTTCCTTCCTTCAGTCCGTTCTTGAACTCTTTGAAGTTGGTCACCGGAATGAAGTAGACGTTCATCGACGGCCCTGTGCCGCGATGCCACATGGCGAAATGCCAAGGCCGCGATTTGTCGATGCCGTTGGCATCCGGAGCGCCTGCCTGCTCAAGGAACGTTTTCTCAAAATCTCCATTATCCTTGGCGCTGGTGGCGTCCTGAATTCGCTTCGCCCCTGCCATCATGGAATCGAAATCACGAGCGGTGACAACGAACGAAGGATTGGTGGCGGCCCACGCGGAGGAGGTGATGGTGGCCAGCGCAGCGGCGACGGCTATTACGCGAGTGATGATTTTCATGATGGCTGTTGCTGAATATTTTATCGGCCATGGAGTTTCGGGACGAAAATGTAAAGTGACATTTGCGGGATTGCGCCTGTTCCCGAGCTTGGTTCTCATGCCGCGCATGAAAAGGGCATTACAATTGGTGGCGGGGTTCGTATTCGGGGTCGCCGCGGTTTAGCTTGCTGGTGCCGATGGAGAAGCGATCGATTTGATTCTCGTGGCCGGCCAATCCAATTCCGTTGGCTTTGATGCGCCGGCGGATGAGATGCCAGTAAATGAACGGGACAAACAGGTCATGTTCTGGCGGAAGGTGGGAGATCCACCGCCCGACAAACATGACTCCACCAGTGGAAGCAAGTGGACGCATCTGCAGGCACAGCCCCTGGGGAATCCGATCAAGCCGTGCCGTGACCGCCAGTATGGGAACTTCGGGCAACCGCAAGGAGGATTTGGGCCGGAGGTGGGAATGGCAAGGGCACTGATGGATGCCGGGCAGAAGGAACTGGCGATCGTGAAGGCGTCCTTCAGTGGCACCGGTGTGCGCAAGGATTGGAACCCGCGCAGCACGGCGGCGGATGGTGCGTGCTACCGGGCGTTGATATCTGAGACAGAAAAGGCTGTTGCGGTCGCGAAGGAGAAGGGGATTCGATTGAGACTCCGTGCACTGGTTTGGTTGCAGGGTGAGAGCGATTCGGGACCCGCTGATGTGGGGCATTACGAAGACGCTTTTGTAGAAATGATGCAATCAGCGCGAAAAGACCTCAACGCACCGAACATGACCATCCTGCTGGGCGTGAACACCCGTTTTCTGGAGAAGCGAAATCGTCCGATGCACAGGATCGTCGAAGCACAAAAGAACACTGCCAAGCGGATCGGGAACGCGTCCTATGTCGATACCTCGAAATGCTCAATCGCCAATCAGGTTCACTTCGATGCGAAGGGCACGAGGGCGATGGGGTGACTGTTTGCGGACCAGTGGAGACGAATCGAGAAGCGCTGAG
>JAYPXF010000392.1:0-3662 GCA_038154405.1 Verrucomicrobiales bacterium
GCGCGTCTGCTGAGCCACACGGAGGACCCCACGAAACCGGCGTCCCGGGCGCGCGCCGCGCGCGAGGCGATGGCGTCCTTGCTCGTCGGCCCCGCGTTTGACGAGGACGCGTCGAGTCCGAACGGGCGCGTCCTGCGATGGATCGAGCGCCGGCTGGAACGCGACGCCTTGCCCACGTTCGCCCGCGAAATCGGAACTGGTCGGACTGATGGCATGAGCGGCTGGGTGCGTGCTGCAGTCTTCGCCGAGTGGGGCAAACGGGATTTTATGGCAGCGATGCATCAGCTTGAGGAATCCGCCCACTTGGACAGCGGACACAACCAGGCGCTCTACGCGGTGTTTCGCGGCTCCCGCCCAGCGGAACCAGCCGAAGCACTGCTGCATCTGCAGCGGATGTTCAAAGACCATTCGAGTGCGGTGGGCGCGTTCACCCGCGGATGGGCAAAACGCGCACTGCGTGAAGTGTTTTCAAAAATGGCCACGACGCAGCCGGAAAAGACCTGGCAGATCCTTGCGAGCGACTAAGTGAACAAGTCTCAGACCCAGGCACTGCAGTTTCTCTCCAATAAGTTCTCCCGCAGACCTCTCTCCGTAATCGACGCCAAATGGATCGCGATGGAAGGCTTCTTCGCCGGCCTGCCTGATTTGGCATCCCTGAACATTTACGCCGCCCGATTTCAGAAACTTTGGAACACGCAAGAGATCCTGACCGCGACCCGTAGTTTCCGAAAGCAGATGGAGAAACGGGTCAGCAGCTTGAATTGGACACCTCCCACACCCCACGAGAACATCGGTCGTGAGGTCGCGATCTCCATGGCCCACTTTGACCTCACTGCCGCAATCAAATGGATCGCCGCCAGCGGTCCGGATGCCGAGATTGAAAAGAACGGACGCATCGATGGCATGCTCACCGAATGGGCGTGGCGCAATCCGGCCACCGCGATGGCGCTGCTGAAGAAGGGTCCGTATGGAATGCGGCAGAAGGCGATCACGATCGGAATCCTGCGCGGTGACGCGCGACTCGCTTCGGACGTCGTTCAACTCCCGGGACATGGTGGATCGATCGGATTCGCTCTCGGAATCTCATTCGCCGCCGCTGCCACGATGATGGAGTACGACATGTATCCCGGTCACGGTGACGTGCTGCCCAGCCATCAGGCACGATATGAGGCGTTCAAGGAAGCCATTCGAATTGCGAGGATCAAAGGCGACCGGCTTCAGCAATTGAACCGCTCACTGAACGGAGGCTTTCAATACACCGTTCCCGAAGCAAAGAAAGCCATCCGGTTGGCGCAGAACAACTGACTCTTCACTTGCGGCCAAACGCCGCCAGGTCGCCATTCAGCAGGGTGACGATGATCCGGCCCTCGCGATCGACAGCAGTCCACCGGGCAACGGTTCGGAGGGAAGTTCCAGCCGCAGCATCAGGCGTCCGGTATCTTCTCGGAAGGCACTGACCCACCATTGGCGCTGGGAACGAAGCATATCCTGATTGCGAACCACGGCAACCACCGCGGTCGGCGTCAGCGCCAGCGACAGCACTTCAAACTGCTCTCCAAAATCTTCCCGCCACTTGAGTTCGCCTTCGTCGAGCAGCGACTTGGCCAGCGTCCGCGTCCACGCCCGTGCAGGGCGGGCATCCGACTTCGTATAGCCCTCGTGAATGCGATTCATGACCTTGCCGGTGTCAGCATAAGCAAGCCGCCCAAACTTCGTATCAACCGCAGCAGACCTCCCCACTCCCGCTCGTGATGCGCAATATGACCGATCGCCAGAAACGTCCGTCCTCCCGCTGCCGTCGTTATCGACGGAATGCCGATGTAAAGCGGGTCCGCCATAAACTGCGTCATGTAAGGCGCCTTGATTGCGGTGTCCTTGGAAACCGGATTGTTATCCGGTGCCTTCTCCCAATGCGACCAGTCGTCCGCGCCTTTCATCGGAGGTTTCTGAAAGATGAACCATGTCTGTCCGTCCGAAGTCTTCCATTGCACCGGCACGACGTAGCGCGCGTGGGGGCGATTGCCACGGAGCTGCCGAGTTGTCCGCGAACGGAAGTTTCGTAAGCGACCCCGTTTCTGCGGTGAAGCGATCCAGCCCGAATCCCAGGTTGGCCGCAGCCTGCCTTTGGGCATAGATCGACTTTGTCTGTGGATCCCGCACGTGAACCAACATCTCCCCGGCTTCCGCGATCTCCAAAGGAATATTCCCGGTGATACCAAGAACGGAACAAACCCCGCGTTTCATCCCCGCCTTCGCGAGAAGCTGAGCACCGATCGAATCAGAAGAGCGGGTGACACAGGGCGCTGAGAGAAGAAGAACCAGGAAGTATTTCAGAAGCGTTTTCATCGGCGGAATAAAGAGGGCTTCCATTGCGGTTATAGGAGCGGGGTTTCGACCTGTCCACCTCGAAGCACACGACAGTAATTCGACAATGGCTTTGACTCCAATGGCACGCGAACGGAATGCCGTTCAGTCAACATCCGCACGCACCGAAATGCGATCGGATCCATCAGACGCCAATTCCACCTGAAGCAAGCATGGAGGGAACCGCTCCGACGGTTCCGCCTTCAGCCCGTTGGCGAACCGACCCGCCGCCCGGCATGAACGGAGCGATGCCCTCCAATCGGCAATCACCGAATCTCCAAGATCAGATCCTTGATCGTGCCGTTGAAGTTTTCGCCCTTGTAGCTGCCGACATTCGGACCTTGATCCTGCCCGGTGGAAAGTCCCATCGCGGGTTGCGGATTCAGCTTGGGACCGGAAGATTTAATCTTCTCGCCATCAATGATCAGCGAGCGCGTGCCATCCTTGTCCAACCTCGCCGCAACCTTCACTTGTTTGCCGGTCACCACGCGATCCGATTTGAGTTCCACCAGTTTCTTCTCCACCCGAACCCCCAAGATCAGCCGGCCTTCACGCAGATAGAGGGAATATCCGACCAGCGATCCACCTTGGGCGACAATGACGCCGTTCGGATTCGCTGCCTTGATGGTGGCGGAGATGTTGACCGTCTTGCCGACGACCTCGGGTGAGCTTTCCGGCGTATAGAGAGACCTGGCCTCCAATGGAATGCGTCCCTTCAGTTTCTTCACCTTCAGTGCGATTCCCGGCGGCGGACCTGGTTTACGGGCAATGTATCTGTCCGTCGCCGCCCGCAGACGAGCCAGCACATCTGGATGCTTGCCGACGAGATTTGTCCGTTCACCGATGTCAGCATCAAGGTCATAAAGTTCCTCCATTTTTTCCCGATCATCCTCGACCGCGTAACTGAAGAAATGCGCATTCGCCCGCAAATACTTCCACTTGCCCATGCGGACGCCGGCGTTGTCGAAATAGAAACTCTCTCGCCCCCGCTCCGACTTTCGGTCGATCGGTCGGGGCTTTGAAACCGGCCAGGTTGGCAAAGGTCGGCAGAAAATCAATCGTCGCCCAGATGCCATCGCTCACCCGGTTTGCCGGAACCTTCCCCGGCCAGCGAACGATGCAGGCGGCGCGATATCCGCCTTCATAGGGTGATCCCTTGCCATTGCGCAGTGGACCGGACTCCCCCCAGAATATTGAACCATCAGGGTGTCCCTTCTTGCGTTGGTAATACTTCTTCTGATTCCAAGGACCATTGTCTGTCGTGTAGATGACCAGCGTATTCTTGCGCAGGCCAAGCT
>JAYPXF010000393.1:0-3612 GCA_038154405.1 Verrucomicrobiales bacterium
CCATTCTGGAGGTCGCCAAGGCGAAGAAAGTCGGCGCCGTCGATCTTTTCACGCTCACCCGGAAGTGGTTCAAGAAGAAGGACAGCAAACTCACCATCAATGGCTGCCACCTGAACGACGCCGGCTACAAGAAGCTTGCACCTCCGTTCTACGATCGGGTCTTCGGGAAGAACAAGGCCACGTCCCCTGCTGAAATTGAGGATGTCCGTCAGGCCGTCATAGAGAAGGATTGGTTCTGGTTCAATGACTACCGGATGCTCAATGGCGTCCACGTCTATGGCCGCCGCTACAAGCCCTATGGCAACGTCAATTACCCGGAGGAAATCGAGAAGATGCGTCAGATGACCAAGGTTCGCGACGAAGTCATCTGGGCAATTGCCGCCGGACAGACCCCCGAAATGGACGACAGCAAGACCCGCAGCCTCTCCAAGATCGACACCAACTTCAAACGCCCGATCCAATACCTTGGGCGCGAAAAGGCACTGGAGAAATTCACTGTCATGGACGGCTACGAGATCGAACTCTTCGCGTCCGAACGCGAATTCCCGGATCTCCGCAATCCCGTCCAGATGTCCTTCGACAATCAGGGTCGCCTTTGGGTTTCCGTCCTCCCCAGCTACCCGCACTACAAACCGGGTGACGAGAAACCCAACGACAAGATTCTCATCTTCGAAGACACCAATGGTGACGGCCGGGCCGATAAACAGAGCGTCTTCGCCGACGGCCTGAATCTCCCCATTGGTTTCGAAATTGCGCCGGAGGGCGTCTACGTTTCCCAGGAACCGCATCTCTGCTTGCTGGTAGACGACAACAAGGACGGCCGGGCCGATCGCATGGAACGCATCCTGACCGGATTCGATTCACACGACACCCACCACGCCATCTCAGCCTATTGCGCCGATCCGTCCGGTGCGTTCTACATGTGCGAAGGCCGCTTTCTCCATTCACAGGTGGAAACCCCGTACGGCCCGCAACGCATGACCGACGGCGGTGTCTGGCGCTTCGATCCCCGCAGCTACCAACTCCTCCGTTACAGCCAGGCCGACTACAACAACCCATGGGGCATCACGTTCGATCGCTGGGAACAGTGCTACATCTCCGACGCCTCCAGCGGAAACAACTACTGGGGGCTCCCCGTCAGCGCCAAAATCCCGCACGGTCTGGAAATCCCGAAGGTCGACCAGTTCGCCCCGAAGCGTGCGCGGCCGACGAGCGGCACGGAATTCGTCTCCAGCCGTCACTTTCCCGATGAGGTGCAGGGCCACTTCATGATCTGCAACAGCATCGGTTTCCTGGGAACAAGCTTTCACGACGTCTGGGACGACGGATCTGGCATTTACGGCAAGCATGCCGGCGACCTCATCTCCTCGAGCGACCCGAATTTCCGCCCGGTCGATCTGGAAACCGCACCCGACGGTTCCATCTACATTGTCGATTGGCACAACGCCCTCATCGGTCACATGCAGCACAATGCTCGTGACCCGAACCGTGACCACGACCATGGCCGCATCTACCGCGTGACCGCAAAGAACCGCGACCTCGTCAAACCAGCAAAGATTGCCGGAGCAAGCATTCCGCAACTGCTCGAAAACCTTAAACTGCCCGAATACCGCACTCGCTATCGAAGCCGCCGCGAACTTCGCAACCACCCTTCCAACAAGGTCATTCCAGCCATCAAGAAGTGGGTTGTAGGTCTCGACAAGAAGGACCCGGACTATGAACACCAACTGTGCGAAGCCCTTTGGGTCACCTGGGCGCAGAACAAGGTCGATCGTGGTCTCCTCCAAGAATGCCTGAATGCCAAAGCGTTTCAGGCGCGGGCAGCAGCCGTGAGTGTTCTGCGTTTCGCTCACCGCAATGTTTCCAACAGCACCCCACTGTTCATGCAGGCCGCGAACGACGCCCATCCACGTGTTCGCCTCGAAGCCATCGTCGCTGCCAGTTGGCTCGACAATGAGGCCGGTGCCCGCATCGCCCTCCAGGTCATCCGCTACCCCTTGGACAAGTGGATGGGACCGGTCACTGAGATGGTTCTCAAGACCACCCTGGCGGACGACATCAAAGCCCTGCAAAAACGCAAGGGTTTTTCCCTCGCCGATCACCAGATCGCCCGCGATTTCCTCGCCGGCAAGTTGAAGCTAAGCAAGTTCGTGGATCCCGAGAAAAAGAGCTACGGCCCCACCACGAAGCTGAACGCTGCCCAGATGAAGGAATACAAGCTGGGCAAGGAAGTCTTCGGCCGCGACGCCCATTGCGCCACCTGCCATCAGCATAACGGCCAGGGTGTCCCGAATATCTATCCCCCGCTCATCGCCAAGGACAATCCCTGGCTCACCGACAGCAATGAACGCCTGATCAAGATCGTTCTGAAAGGTTTGTGGGGACCAATGCAGCTCAAAGGCCAGACCTTCGATCCGAGTAAAGGCGTCCCGCCGATGCCCGGTTTTGGCGGCATCCTGAAGGACGAAGAAATCGCCGCCGCCATCAACTACGCGCGCAACAGCTTCGGCAACAAGGCCAAGTTCATCACCGCCGCGCAGGTGGCCAAGGTCCGTAAAGCCACCGCAGATCGAAACGAGTTCTACCTGATCGAAGACATCATGAAGGAACACCCCATCAAGGGCTGGGAGAAATGGAAGGCAGCCGCCGCTCCCGTGGAGAGTTTCGAGTGACTCGAACCCAATACTGAATCACGAAGGGCGCCCACAACGACGGCCTTCTTCTTCGTAGCAGCGAACGTGAGCGAGCAGCCGATCATCGGACTCCGCTAGCTCACCCTCGTTGCTACAAATCAGGAGAAGAGCTTGCGGACAATGTGGCCATGAACATCGGTGAGACGGAAGTCGCGGCCGGCGTGATGATACGTGAGCTTTTCGTGATCGAGGCCCATGGCGTAGAGCATCGTGGCGTGGAGGTCGTGCAGGTGCACTTTGTCTTCCACTGCTTCGTAACTGTATTCGTCAGTCTTGCCGTGAACATGTCCCCCTTTCGCACCGGCACCGGCAAGCCACATTGTGTAGCCCTTGTTGTTGTGACCGCGACCGTCCTGCGTGGGATCATCGGGAGTGCGCCCGAATTCACCGCCCCACACGACCAATGTGTCCTCGAGCAAGCCTCGCCGGGCCAGATCGGTGAGCAGACCGGCAATCGGCTTGTCCACCCGCCTGGCGGCCTGAGGCATGAGCCGAGAGACAAACCCATGATGATCCCAATCCTGGTCGGTAATTTCGATAAAGCGCACGCCCGCTTCGGCAAACCTCCGCGCCAACAGGCATTGACGACCGAAATTGTCAGTTGAGCCCTGATTGATACCGTAGAGATCCAAGGTTTCTTTCGTTTCGCCGTCGAGATCCATCACCTTGGGCAATTCGGATTGCATGCGGAAGGCCAGCTCAAACGACTGGATTGCTCCCTGCAATCGAGCATCATTGTTCTGCGTGCCGGCAAAACCTCGGTTCAATGATTGAAGGTAATCCAACTGAGCGCGCTGTTCCAAAACTCCCAGATCGGGATTCTTCAGGTTTCCGACTTCGGCAGTCTTGATGCTCTTTTTCGCTGTGGTTGGGCCCCCAAGAACTGGTCCATTGAGAATGAGATGGTTTTCGGCCAAAG
>JAYPXF010000394.1:0-3574 GCA_038154405.1 Verrucomicrobiales bacterium
CACTTTGACACCGTTCACCTCGGTGGCTTTGGCAATGAGATCCTTTGCGCCGGCAGCGGCCTGTGATTGTTTGAGCGCCTTCAGTTCCTTTTCGAGTTTCTTCTGTTGGGCGACCAATGACTCGACCTTCTTCTCAACTTCACCGATCGGCGAATTCAGATGGCCGGCGACGGCTTTGATGAGCTCAACCTCACTCGTCGACTTGCTCAGTGATTCCAATCCGGCAATGGCCTCGACCCGTCGCACGCCGGCGGCAATCGCAGATTCGCCCACGATCCGGAACAGGCCGATCTCGCCCGTTTGCCGGGTATGTGTCCCACCGCAAAGCTCCATGGAGTAGCCATTAAGCGCACCGGCTTCACCGCCGATCTGAACCACGCGGACGGTGTCTCCATACTTGTCCCCGAAGAACTGCATCACGTCCTGGTTGGCTTTCACTTCCGCATACGGAACCTCCGACCAACTGACCTCGGCATTCTCCAGAATTCGCTCATTCACCAATCGCTCGACATCGGAAATCTGTTCCGGAGTCAGTGGTGCGCAATTGAAGTCGAAGGTCAGCTTCTCAGGGCCGACATAGGATCCCTTCTGGCTGGCCTCGCGGCTGACCACTTCATGCAACGCCCAGTGGAACAGGTGCGTCACCGTGTGATGACGCTCGATGGCATTGCGTCGCGCCTTGTCGACCGCCAGCTGCACTTCCTGCCCCACCACCGGATCTTCGTCACCCAAAATGAAGTGGAGAAAGGTGTCCCCGGTCTTGGTCGTGTCCGCGATGTTCCAGACACTGCTGCCGGCGGACATCTTGCCGGTGTCGCCCAATTGACCACCCATCTCGGCGTAGCAGACCGAGTTGTCAAGAACGACAACCGTGCGATCCTTGACCTGCACGACCTCGACGACTCGAGCTTCGGTATTGAGCGATTCGAATCCGCTGAAGTTGGTTTTTTCGGAAGTCTCGATCTGGGAAAGCTCGACTACTTCTTTCTTCTGCGCCTTGCGGGCTCGTTCCCGTTGCTCTTCCATGTTCCTCTCAAATCCGACTCCATCAACGCCCAGTTTGCGTTCACGGGCCATCAACTCGGTAAGGTCGAGAGGGAAACCGTAGGTGTCGTAGAGCTTGAAAACGAAGTCGCCATCGAGAGTCTCGCCTTCGCCTTTCTGCACGGCTTCTTCCTCGAACAAGCCGATGCCACGATCCAGGGTCTTGTTGAACGCCTCTTCCTCGATCCGGATGACGTCTTCGATATGTTTCTGTTTCTTGGCCAACTCCGGAAACACATTTCCCATCTTGTCCACGAGCACCTGGACGAGCTTGTAAAAGAACGGCTCATGCAGATCCAGCGTGCGACCGTAACGCACGGCGCGCCTAAGGATGCGCCGCAGGACGTAGTTGCGATCGGTGTTGCCTGGTTGAATGCCATCCGCGATTGAGCAGCTAAGCGTGCGAATGTGATCGGCGATCACGCGAAACGCGATGTCCACCTTCTGTTGTTCGTTTTCCCCGGTGGTTCCCAGTCGTGGCAGGGTTGAGGTGTATTTCTTCCCGCTCAAGCCCTCCAGGGCATCAAAGATCGGCCGGAAAATGTCGGTTTCGTAATTCGAGATCGTCGCCCCAAAATCACTGAAGTTCTGAGTGCACTGCAACACACTGGCAATGCGCTCGAAGCCCATGCCGGTGTCGATGTGTTTTGCCGGCAGCGAAGAGAACGTCCCATCCGGATTGGCGTTGAACTGGATGAACACCAGGTTCCACAACTCAATGCATTCGGAGCTGTCGGCATTCACCAAGCGGCCCTTGGTATCGCCGTTCTGAGTGAGGTCCATGTGGAGTTCTGAACACGGACCACAGGGGCCGGTCTCGCCCATCATCCAGAAGTTGTCCTTCTTGTTGCCGAAGACGATGTGAATCTCGGGATCGAGCCCTTCCTTCTCGAAGATCGCCTTCCAATAATCGTAGGCCTCTTGGTCAAAGTCCGCCGGGTCACCTTCGCCCGGTTTGTAGACCGTGGCATACATGCGTTCCTTCGGGAACTTCCAGACCTCGGTGATCAGTTCCCAGGCCCATTCGATGGCTTCCCGTTTGAAGTAGTCGCCGAAGGACCATTTGCCCAGCATCTCGAAGAAGGTGTGTTGGTGTCCAGTCCGACGTCTTCGAGGTCGTTGTGCTTGCCTCCCGCGCGGATGCATTTCTGGGTGTCTGCCGCCCGGCCTGGCTCGTAGGGGCATTTCTGTTCCTCGAGAAAGATCGGCACGAACTGGTTCATGCCGGCATTGGTGAACAACAGGTTCGGCGCATCCGGCATCAGGCTGGATGAGGGCACGATGGTGTGCTGCTTCGACTTGAAGAAATCGAGAAAGGACTGACGTATTTCCGCACTGGTCATGACTGTCTGCGTTTCCGAAAAGCGGCGATTTCCGCCTCGAAAAACGGGCCGGGAGTCTAGACCAAGCGATTTTCGGATTGCCAGTGGAAGTTTGGAAAAGCAGCCGGACATGGAGGGAACCGCTGCCTTGATTCCGCGCTTGCGACAATCGATCTCCAACGGCATCGACGGAGCGATGCCGTCGATGGGGGCTCAGCGGTCCGGATGTAGATGCCGGAGGAAGAAGTCCAAACGCCGTTTCTTCCCGTACGTCGATTCTGCGGAACCATGACCGCGACTGGGCTGCAGAACGAATTCGAAATCCTTACCGGCCTCTACCAAGGCGTCCACGACCTGAATTGTGCTCGCGGGATCCACATTCCGGTCCTCTCCTCCAAGCATCAGCAACAGTTCGCCTTTCAATCGGTGGGCCTGATCGACGTTTGAGCTTTCCTTGTAATGACTTCCGATTGGGTATCCCATCCAAGCCTCATTCCACCAGATTTTGTCCATCCGGTTGTCATGGCAGCCGCAATCCGCCACGGCGGCGTGATAGAAGTCAGCATGGGCGATCAACGCCCGCATCGCGTTTTGGCCACCGGCGGATCCTCCGTAGATGCCGACGCGGGAGAGATCCATCCACGGTCGTGTCTTGGCGGCGGCCTTGATCCATCGGATCCGGTCCGGGAATCCCGCGTCACCGATGTTCTTCCAGCAGACATCGTGGAACTTCTTTCCACGCCAGTTGGTTCCCATCCCGTCCATCTGCACGATCACGAATCCGCGGGCCAGCAGATCCCGGCGGTGGGTGTAATCATGCCGAAACGTCTTTGGCGAATAGTAACTGTGTGGGCCGGCGTAAATGTATTCGATCACCGGATACTTTTTCTTGGGATCAAAATTCCACGGACGTTGAATCACGCCGTGTATGTCCGTCTGGCCGTCGCGCCCCTTGGCGGTAAACCGAATGGGATGTTCGTTGCCGGCCTTCTTCCATTCACCCACATCCGCCTGCTCCAGTTTGCACAGCAACCTACCGTCACTCGAATGCCGCAACGTGTGAATGGGTGGCAGATCTGCCCGCGATTGTTTGTCGATGAAACAGGTGCGATCCGGGGAAAACTGTACTTCGTGTGTACCATCCCCCTTCGTCAAGACAGTTAGTCCGCTGCCGTCGAAATTCACCCGACAGTGGTGCACGTGGTAAG
>JAYPXF010000395.1:0-3526 GCA_038154405.1 Verrucomicrobiales bacterium
CCATTGAGGTGAACGAGGATTCGACGAAAACGTTGCTGACCAGAGTCCGCGTCCGCAGCGAAGTGGCGCCGGTCACGCACGTCGACCTGATCGTCAACGGCCGGGTCCAACAGACGCTTCGGATTCCCAAACCAGACAGCACCGGTCGCTGGCTGGAGATGTCCGCCAACCTACGCCTCGACGAATCCGCTTGGATCGCCGCCAGTGCGTACTCCGTTTCCGCCACCGGCAATCCCGACTCCGAAGCCCACACCAATCCGGTGTATGTCCACCACGGCAACCGCGTGCCCTATGCCCGCGAAGATCTGGACTGGCTGTTGGCGAAACTGGACGCCCGCATCGCCTTCCACACCAAGCGCAAGATCTCCGTCGGCAAGGAGAAGGTGCTGAACTACTTCAATCTCGCACGCTCCAAGCTGTTACAGATTCGCGCCGCAGATGGACAGATGCATTGAGGTTGTCGTCTGCCCGTCATTGCATCCCCATTGCCTGAACGGCGAGGTCTGCAACCTCACGCCTGTGGCAAACGGGATGCGCTCCGATCCTGACACATGGATTGACGTCCGCATCGCGACCCTTCCAAAATCAGCGGATGAGCATTCCGGAGATTGTTCCAGGCAAGACGAGAATCGGTTGGATCGGCACGGGAGTGATGGGGTCCAGCATGTGCGGGCATCTCATCAAGGCCGGTTTTTCCGCCGCGGTGTACTCCCGCACCCAGGCGAAAGCGCAGGGACTGGTCGACCAAGGAGCTACGTGGGCGGGATCACCGAAAGCGGTGGCGGAGAACTCCGACGTGGTCTTTTCCATTGTGGGTTTTCCATCTGACGTCCGCGAAGTGATTCTCGGCGAGAACGGCGCGCTTGCCGGCGCGGCGGCCGGTTCCGTGCTGGTCGACATGACGACCAGCGAACCTTCACTGGCGATCGAGATTGACGAAGCAGCCCAGGCAAATGGCGTTCATAGCGTGGACGCGCCGGTGTCGGGCGGGGACGTAGGTGCGAAGAACGCGGCTCTGTCCATCATGATCGGCGGCGATGAGGCCGTGGTGGAGGCCTTGAACCCGTGCTGGAATGCGATGGGCAAGACGATTGTGCGGCAAGGCGGTCCAGGTGCCGGTCAACATACCAAGATGGTGAACCAGGTGTTGATCGCCACGAACATGATCGGGGTTTGTGAGGCGTTGCTCTACGGCTACAAGGCGGGTCTGGATCTTCCGACCGTGATGCAGTCAGTTGGATCGGGCGCCGCGGGAAGTTGGTCGTTGAACAATCTCGGTCCCCGTATCATGGACAACAATTTCGATCCGGGCTTCTTCGTGGAACACTTCATCAAGGACATGGGCATCGCCCTCGCGGAATCCAAGCGGATGGGTTTGTGCATGCCGGGACTTTCGCTCGCTCATCAGCTGTATGTGTCCTTGCAGGCTCAGGGTCACGGCCGTGACGGCACGCATGCCTTGGAGCTGGCATTGGCCGGGATGAGTGGTGTTGATTGGAGGAACCGTCAGTGAGATTCAAACACTGGATCGCCGTGAAGCCCGGCAAGATGTTTCAGGTGATCGCCACCAACTCAATCGACGCGGACCGTTCGGAGAAATTCCGTTCGACACTATCCCCGATCGACGGGCGTCTGTATTTGCGCTCGCAATCGAAGCTGTATTGCATCGGCAAATGATCACCGTCGCGAAAGCCCGGGAGATCACACTCGCCATGCCCGAAGGCGGTGGTCTTCGTGGATCCGGCTTCCCACCAGGAATTGCTGGAGGCACGGCCCAAGGCGTATTCCACCAATGGCTGGTCGGAGAAATACGGCGCGCTCAACGTGCACCTGAAACACATCAACCAGAAACAATTCCGCTCACTCGTTTTCGATTCGTGGCTAAGGAAGGCGCCCAAGTCTCTGGCGAACAAGCACCGGGGAACTTGAGTTCCGCTACTTCTTTCGCTTCCGCTTGCCCGAGCGAACGGTGGGCTTGATTTCCGGGATCGGTTTGGATCGCGGATAGATCTCACGATGCGGCTGGAGATCATCGCCCTGCGACTTGGCCCAGTCCGCCAACGTCGAACGCATTGATGCGATGCGTTTCTGTTGCCTCGAATCATGGATGAGATTGTTGAGCTCCAACGGATCGGCCTTCAGATCGAAGAACTCAAATTCAGGGCGAGTGTAATAACGATCCAAAACGGCAGCGGCACTTTTGTCCCGTCTTGCCGCGGCATCCCACGAATCCCAGAACGCGCCGGCACCGTCCTTGCGATGGCGGTCGGAATGGTTGGTGAACCAGGCGTCCGGGCGAAGATTGTGGATGTATTTGTAGTTGTCGATGCGCACGCTGCGAATGGGAAAGATGTTCATCGCGCCATCACCGGTGTGGGTCGTGAAGATCTCATTGCGGTGGGAATCTATCTTACCGAGCAAGACGCGCTTGAATGACCGGCCGTCGATGTGCTTGGGAACATTCCCGCCCGCCATGTCAATGAGCGTGGGGATCAGATCCACCCAACTGACGAATGCGTCCGTCCGCAGGCCTGCCTTGATCTTGCCGGGCCAGTTGACGATCAGGGGAATGCGGGTACCGGAGTCGTAGAGCGTCCATTTGCCCATGTGCCATTGGCCACCATGATCGCTGGTGAACATGAAGATGAAGTCGTCGCCGAACCGTTGTTTGGCGAACGTGAGAATCCTCCCCATCTCTTCGTCCATGCCGGTGATGTCGGTCAGGTAACGCGCCCAGTGCTCCCGGGTTTCCGGAGTGTCGATGAAGTAGGATGGCAGGGTGATCTTCTTGGAATCGTAGGTGCTCTGCTTGCTCCATGCGACATGCGGCCGACGATCTCCCACGAACATACAGACGGGTTGATCATGCTTCTTGTCGTCGAAGTATTTCAGGACGTTCTTCGACATCTCGCGCGGGCTGGGTGAAATGAAGTCCGCGCCCGGAAACTTGTTTCTGCCATGTGCCACCTTGCCGAAGGTGGCGACGTGGTAGCCCATCTGCTTCAGCAACGGCACAAGGAACTTGGTCCCGGGTTTCGGCTGGCTGTGATTCGGATGCGCACCATGGCGTGCGGGCATCAGACCGGTAAGCAAGGAAAAGCGATTGGGGCAACAGGAAGGCGAGGCGACGTAGGCGTTGTTGAACGTCATGCCCGCCCGGGCAATCCTCTCCATGGTCGGCGTCTTCGCATCCTTGGATCCGTAGACGGAAGTATCGAGTCGGCCCAGGTCATCGGAAATGAAGACGACAATGTTGGGCAGACTGCTGTCGTCCGCACGCGTTCCGATGGCGAGGAACAACAATGACAACCAGAGAACGGTTTTGCGCATTAGGGATAGTTACGTGATTGAACGCGCGATGAGCAACTCCCATCCGGTTGTTGTGAGATCAGAATCTGAAGGCATCAGGTCAGATGATCCTGACGCGTGTCTTCATGGAAGGTCGGTTCGAAGGCCCCGAAACGGTAGAGTCGCGCTGCTGCGCGTCCGCGGACAAGCGGCAGCCTGTCCATTGTATCTTCTGTTC
>JAYPXF010000396.1:0-3505 GCA_038154405.1 Verrucomicrobiales bacterium
CGGCTGATCGCGGCGTGCCGGTGAACTTCAAGAGCACGGGTGTCACCGAAGCGTTGGCGAAGGAGATTCCTAACGCGAGCGGCGACAGCAAATCCCTTGAAGTCGTTTTTCACCGCGATTACTCCGTTGATGACGGTCGATACGGCAACAACGGCTGGTTGCAGGAATCTCCGGATCCGATCACCAAGATGACTTGGGATAATGCGGTCCTTATCAGCCGTAAGACTGCTGAGGCCAATGGGCTTCGTAACCGCGAGAAGGTCGCCGTTACAGTAGAAGGCCGCGAATTGAACGCAGCCGTCTGGGTGCAGCCCGGATTTGCCGACGGCGTGCTCGGTATCGCCCTGGGTTACGGTCGCAGCAAGGGGGGACGCATCGCCAATTTCGACGGCAAGCCGGTTGGATTCAACGGCTACGCCATCCGTTCGTCGTCCGGAATGAACGTTGCCTCCGGTGCCAAGATCAAAGGCTCCGGTAAGGATCATGACTTTGCGCTGACCCAGGAACACTGGGCCATGCATGGTCGTCCAATTGTTCGTGAAGCCAATCTAGAGCAATATCTCAAGATGCCGGACTTCGCGAAGCACATGGACCTTGAGGCCCACGCTCCGAACAACGGTCCGATCTATCAGCGCCCTTACGAAGACAAGTCCTTGGGTAACGAACTGAAGAGCGATGTTCACCAGTGGGCGATGAACATTGATCTCAATGCCTGCACCGGATGTTCCGCCTGTGTGATCGCCTGTCAGAGCGAGAACAATGTGCCGATCGTCGGAAAAGACCAGGTGGCCAAGCGCCGCGAGATGCACTGGATGCGGATTGATCGCTATTTTACCGGTGATCCGGTGCTGACCAAGAAGGCTGAAGGCAATGTTGCCGGTGGCGCTTTTGGAACCGCCCCGCTCGCGAACGACGAGGATGAATGGACCCAGGACTGGATCGACGATCCGCAGGTCCTCAACCAGCCGATGCTCTGCCAGCACTGCGAAAACGCACCGTGCGAAAGCGTCTGTCCGGTCAATGCCACCGTCCACGACAGCGAAGGTCTGAACGTGATGGCCTACAACCGCTGCGTTGGCACGCGTTACTGCTCCAACAACTGCGCTTGGAAAGCCCGCCGCTTCAACTGGTTCGACTACAACAAGCGGCCGACTGAGAAACTTTATCAGAACCTCTCCCTGAGCGACATCTTGGCATTCAACTTCTTCGCCAAGCGGCAGGAAGACGAAATCGACCTGCTCGCCATGGCCAAGAATCCAGATGTCACGGTTCGTATGCGTGGTGTCATGGAGAAGTGCACCTTCTGCGTGCAACGCATCGAGCAGGCTAAGATTGCCCAGAAGGTGAAAGCGAAGGATTCCAATGACGTTCAGGTCAAGGAAGGCGCGGTCAAGGCCGCCTGTCAACAGGCCTGTCCCGCCGAGGCGATCGTCTTTGGCAATCTGCTCGATCCCGAAAGTGCAGTTTCGAAACTCAAGAAAAACCAACGCGACTACGCGGTGCTCGGATTCCTGGACAACAATCCTCGCCTGACCTATCTGGCGAAGGTTCGCAATCCAAATCCCGCAATGCCCGATTATCGTGAATACCCCTACGGATTGGATGAATACAGATCCAAGAGTGGTGACCCGCTATCTCATGGTAAGGAAGGAGGGAAGCACTGATGGCTTCTGCAGGTAAATCTCCCGTAAACGTAATTCCGCCACCCAAGGAACTGGAGCGAGAGCCATTGGTTCTCAACAACCGATCGCTCGGTTGGATCTCCGATCGTGTCTGCCGCATCATTGAAGACCCGGTGCCGGGCTGGTGGTGGCCGACCTTCGTGATCAGCTTCGTCCTCATGAGTGTGATGTTCGGCTGTATCGGGTATCTCATTTCCACCGGTGTCGGTGTCTGGGGTCTGAACCAGCCGGTTGCCTGGGCTTGGGATATCACCAACTTCGTTTTCTGGATCGGTATCGGTCATGCGGGAACATTGATTTCCGCCATTCTCTTCCTCCTGCGACAGAAATGGCGAACTTCGATCAACCGCGCCGCAGAAGCCATGACGATCTTTGCGGTTATCTGCGCCGGCATCTTCCCGGTAATTCACACCGGTCGTGTCTGGTACGCGGTGTGGTGGTTGCCGCCGATTCCGAACATGTATGACATCTGGGTGCAGTTTCGCTCCCCGCTTTTGTGGGATGTGTTCGCGGTGTCTACCTATTTCACCGTGTCGGCCTTGTTCTGGTACACCGGACTGATTCCAGATCTGGCCACCTTGCGCGACCGTTCCAAAAGCAAGATCCGCAAGTTCTGTTACGGTCTGTTCTCCTTGGGTTGGACCGGATCGAATCGTCATTGGAGCAACTACGAAAAGGCCTACATGATTCTGGCTGGTATCTCCACGCCGCTCGTGTTGTCCGTTCACTCGATCGTTTCATTCGACTTTGCCGTTTCGCAGCTGCCCGGATGGCACACCACGATCTTCCCTCCGTACTTCGTTGCCGGCGCCATCTTCTCCGGATTCGGAATGGTGCTGACCTTGATGATTCCGTTGCGTTCGCTCTGTGGTCTTGAGGATCTCATCACCGTTCGTCACATCGAACTGATGTGCAAGGTGATCACTGCGACGGGAACCATGGTGGGTTACGCCTACGGGATGGAGTTCTTCATCGCGTGGTATGGTGGCAATCCCTACGAGCTTTACGCGTTCCAAAACCGGGCTTTCGGTCCGTATTGGTGGGCCTATTGGGCCATGATCAGCTGCAACGTGATTTCGCCGCAGTTGTTCTGGGTGAAATCGTTCCGCACCAACATGTTCTTCGTGTTCATCGTGAGCATCTTCGTGAACATCGGCATGTGGTTCGAGCGGTTCGTGATCATTGTCACCTCCCTGCACCGGGATTATCTCCCGGCCAACTGGGGTTACTTCTCCCCGACCTGGGTGGACATCTGGACCTTTGTCGGCAGTTTCGGCCTCTTCATGGTGCTGTTCCTGTTGTTTGTCCGCTACCTGCCGGTCATCGCAATTTCTGAAGTCAAAGGCGTGACGCCACAAGCTGATCCGCACCATCCGCAGGGTGGCGCCAAAGCCGGAGAGCATCACTGATGAGTCCAGCCAAGAAAAAAGCGACCAAGAAGACTGCTAAAAAGTCAGCTAAGAAAGCTGCCACGGCCGTTGCTGAAGAATCCGTGGCGAAAACCGCCGAGCCCGATCCTGGCGTCGATACGCATGCGATCATTGGAGTCTACGAGACCCCAGCCGATGCGATGCACGCCGCCGAACGGGTGCGCGACGCCGGCTACAAATGCTGGGATGTTCATACCCCGTTCCCCGTGCATGGCATGGATGGCGCCATGGGACTCAAACATTCCAAGGTCGGTTGGTTCGGTTTCCTTGGCGGTGTCTCGGGATACACGTTGGGCATGATCATGATCTACTGGATGAACGCGGTAGATTACCGGATCGTGGTCGGTGGCAAGCCGATGTTACAGAATATTATAGAGAAAGCACGAGATGAGG
>JAYPXF010000397.1:0-3465 GCA_038154405.1 Verrucomicrobiales bacterium
TTGGCCGAAAACCATCTCATTCTCAATGGACCAGTTCTTGGGGGCCCAACCACTGACAGCAAATCCAGAATCCCGTCCGAAACACCGGGTGGCAGATTCGTCACGATCTCCGTCGGCCGCAATCGCTCACCACTCTTCGTCAACGACGCCCTCACGCGCGCCAACTCCGCACGACTGCTCGCGATGTAGATGGACACGAACACGATCAGGAGAAAGCCCAAGAGACCGACCACGATGACGGTGTTCCTCCGTCGGCTCACCTCCCCACCATCATTCTGCGGCTCAACGGTCTCTTCCATAGCGGTAAAAAGTTGTCGCGCGATATCGTCGCAAATTCAACTTTTACGGGGCGACACCTCCGAATAGATTCACGCATGGCTCATCCAGTTTCTCGCCGGAGTTTCCTGCGCCACGCATCGATCGGCGCCTGCGCGTGTAGTGTCGTCCCCACGCTCGATGCCGCCGAATCGACCGGACCGATCATCGATATCCATCAGCACGTCCACTACCACGGACGCAGCTCCAAGATCATGATCGCGCATCAGCGGGCGATGGGCATTTCGAAGACCATTCTCCTGCCGGCCGGACAGCCCAAGGTGCGCAAGTCGACCCGTGGCGGACGTTCCAACGGACTTGCCGCCAAGGTCGCCGGCAATCAAGCCGCACTCGATGTCGTGAAGAACAATCCCGGCAATTACTATCTCGGAGCCAACGAGGTGACCGATCTGGAAAACGCCCGGGAAGAAATCGAGAAGTATCTGAAACTCGGCGCCATCATCATCGGTGAACAGAAGTTCGACGTGGAGGTGGACTCGAAGGAAAGCCAGGAGATCTACCGCCTCGCGGCGGACTACGACGTGCCGATCCTGTTGCATTTCCAGTATCGCACCTACAACCGCGGATTCGCTCGGTTTTGGAAGATGTTGGAGAAACATCCGAAGACCAACTTCATCGGCCATGCCCAAACCTGGTGGGCCAACATCGACAAGAAGCACGATCCCGAGAAGGGACTGTATCCGAAAGGCCCGGTCACGCCCGGCGGCTTGACCGACAGTTATCTTCAGGATTACCCGAACATGTATGCCGACATGTCCGCCGGCTCCGGCCTCAACTCCCTTCTGCGTGACGAGGAACACACCATCGGCTTCTTTGATCGCAACCAGGACAAAGTCCTCTACGGCAGCGACTGCGCCGACAGTCTGGGCCGGGGCCCCGGATGCCAGGGCGCGCGCACCATCGCCACCATCCGCCGTCTGGCCCGCAATCCGCAGATTCGCCGCAAGATCCTCCACGACAACGCCATGAAACTGTTCCGCTTCTGAAGCGGGCCCAACACACCTTTCATAGTCTGAATCCCCGGCGCTTGCCCGGCGTCTGTTCGCTCTGCATGAATTTCCGATCCGGTATGAAAAAATCGTTCTCAATACTTTGCACCGTCGCCTTGTCCACCCCACTTGCTTCCGCCGCCATGGCTTCCGACTGGAATCAATGGCGTGGCCCCAATCGCAACGGTGTATTGCCCGGCGGTCCCAAGCTGGCTGATGTCTGGTCCACGGACGGTCCGAAGCAGGTCTGGGAGAGCGAGATGATTCCCGGCAATGACATGGGCGGACACGGCAGCGCGGTGATCGCCGACGGCAAGGTCTACATGAGCGTGGTCTGGCACAAGGATCTCCCCTCGGACACCCGCACGATTGATTCGCTCGTCATGCGCAAACTCGGCGCTCGTGGAACCGCCGGTATTCCGCCGGAGAAGATCACCGCGATGGATGAGATCGTTCTCAACCTCAGCACGCGCGTCCGCGGGTCCAAGCTCGATGCCATGGCCAACCAATGGGTGGACGAGAATCTCGACGCCAAGCAAAAGATGAACCTGGGATCCTACATCGTCTCACGCTTCAAGAAGGGCCGGAAGAACATACCCTTTGCCGACTACAAGAAGATTGAAAAAGTCCGCGACAAGGTGTTCCCCAACGACAAGGAATTCCGTGACTGGGTCTCCTCCCAAGGGTTCAGCGAATTCGTTCAGCAACAGATCATCAAGGCCGTCCCACCCACCACTCGCGTGGCCAAGGACACCATCGTGTGCATCGATCTGAAGAGCGGCAAGACGCTCTGGAAAGCCGAGGCGCCCGGCGAACCCAAGGGCCGCAACTGCTCGAGCACTCCTGCCGTCGCCGATGGGCATGTCTACGGCGTCGGCAGCACGCATCTCTACTGCGTCGACGCCGAGACCGGCAAGATCAAGTGGTCCACAGCCGCCAAACGCAAAGGTACCGCATCCTCTCCGCTCATTGCCGACGGAGTCGTCGTTCTGCACTCCAACGATGTCACCGCCTACGATGCCAAGACCGGCAAGGAGAAATGGAGCCATCCCAAGGCCCGCGTCACCAACGCGTCTCCCGTCGCCTGGCAAAAGAACGGCAAGACTTACGTCATTTCCCACACCCGGAGCACCCTCGCTGCGTATGACATCCAAACCGGAGAAGAGAAGTGGTCCATCGCTGCCGGCGGCGACAGCACCCCGGCCATCCAGGGCGACCTGCTCGCCGTTCAGTGCCGGAGCGAGAAGGTCGGATTCATCGCGGTCAGGCTCGGCGATGCATCCGCCCAGATGATCTGGAATCACCCGATGGTCGGACGCCGCACCCAGGCCAGCCCGATCATCGCCGACGGCAAGGTCTTCCTGATCGAGAACACCAAGGCCATCTGCTACGAGGCCGAAACCGGCAAGGTCCTATACGAACAGATGGTCAAAGCCGGCATCACCTCTCCGGCAATGGCCGATGGCAAGATCTACATCATCACCGACCGCGGCAACAACCTCACCATGTTGCGTCCCGGCGCGAAGGAACTCGACGAGATCGGCAAACATCGCATCAAGGCCCTCTCCTGCCCCTCCCCAACCATTGCCGACGGCTACGTGGTCGTGCGCCAGTCAGACAAACTGGTAGCTTTCGACCTCACCGAAGCCCAGTCACTCTGAAGTAAAATCTAATCAGGTTTGAAACACAATCTCATCGGTTTGAGACACTTGTAGAAATCCGGTTAGCTCTAACGCCGCTTCAAGGGACTTTTGCCATGTGGCAAATTTGCAGGGCAGCTTGGTATGTCAGGAGCAATGACTAGGAATGACTTGTAGAACCTGCAATTGGAATATCCTGAAAACTTCTACCAGTTATTAGATTTCCGAGCGACTAGATCCGTTGCAAACCTGATTAGATTTTTCGCCCCTTGACGCAGATAGGCAGTGAGATTGCCTTGGCTGTTGAGTCTGACCCTGATGGAGACACGAATGTTTGCAACATGGGCTTGTGGGGTATTATCTTCGTCTCCGCCATGGCATTGTGCAACCGGCAGAATATCTCGTTCGAGGTGGGCTCTTTGAAGGAGTAGGTTATGTCTGAGCTGACACCGCCAATTCCGTTTGAGAGCGTAAAAGGTGACGTGACACGGATGCTTGAT
>JAYPXF010000398.1:0-3445 GCA_038154405.1 Verrucomicrobiales bacterium
AACGGCTGCTCAAGAGTCGCGGACTGAGCGCCAAGGCGAAGAAAGAGCTGCGTGAAGTTCCCCCGAAAGGATGGACAGGCAGAGTGCAACAAACCAAGAAAGACACGCTGCCATGCCAAAAAAACATCCCACCTGCGACGAAGAGTTCCGCCGCAATGCCGTCGAACTCCTGCTACAAAGCAATCACCCCCTCAAACGGGTGGCTCACGAACTGGGCGTCGCCGCCAACTCCCTGCGAAACTGGCGCGCCCGCCGATCCGGCCGCCGAGATCCGCCGCCTTCTCGACGCTGTGAGGACATCCACGCACATCGCCATACCCGCTGCTACGGCAGTCTCAGGATGACTGATGAACTCCGCAGCCGCGGCTTGGCGTGCTCGCCCAACCGCGTCGCCAGAATCATGCGCCAGGCCGGCATCCGTGTCCGTCCCCGGCGCGCCTTTCGGCCCCGCACCACCCGGCAGGATCCGACGGCCCAACCCGCTCAAGGACGCACCCGCTCCTTCTACACCGGGACAGCAACTGGTCAGCGACATCACCTACCTCCCCACCCGCGAGGGCTGGCTCTACCTGGTGGTTGTCATCGATCTCTACAGCCGCGCCATCCTCGGCTGGACAACCGCCGCCTCCCTGCACACCGGCATGGTTCTGGCCGCCATCACCCAAGCCATGGCCACCGGGCGGATCCTGCCCGGCGCCATCTTTCACTCCGATCGCGGATGCCAACACTCGGCCGCCGCGACCCGGCACATGCTGCAGCACTTTGAACTGCGACAAAGCATGAGCGCCAAAGGCTACTGCTACGACAACGCCTTCGCCGAAAGCGCCTGCGCCACCCTCAAAACCGAACTTCCCGGCGACGGGCGACCATTCCAATCCAGTGCCCACGCCAACCTCACACTCTTCGACTATCTGGAGACCTTTTACAACCGACGCCGACGACACAGTTCCCTCGGCGGTCAATCCCCCTTGGCCCACCTCAATCAACACTTTGAAAACCATCCTACCTCGCTAAACTAATTCCCCAGTAAGTTCTGCTCCTCCCCTGTCCATCCTTTCGGGGAAACTTCAGTGTGGCACGAACGTCTTTCGCAGTCAGATCGAGCGAGGGGAGTTCGCACAATCCCTGAAGCAACTGCGCAAGCGGGGCATCTGGGAACTGCAGTTGGAGAACACCCCGAGTCCCACCGACGTCGCTTTGATCTACCGACATCACAAGTTGGACAAACCGAGCGGTGAGGCGGCCGCCTTGGTCAAGAGCATCACGGCCGAGCACGGCCTAGGTAAGTTCACCAAGTTCATGATCCGTGCTGCTCAGGTAGCCACGAGTCGACGGGAACGATTTCAATGGAAGCACTTCGTGGAGGTCGTGGGTGCATCGACCCTGATGCGCGAGATGCCAAAGAGCTAACCGGGAGTTCATCCCTGACTACAGGACTGCTGGGCGCCGAGGCGGGTGGCGCAGGTTGAAGCATCCACGCTGATCGGTAAGTCCGAATTCGACAACCAGCGGCTTTGTAGAGATCCGAGCGGCCAGAAGTGTCCCAAACCTGATTAGATTTTTCAGATCAAACGGGAGAAAAGTGGCACAGGCGTAGGGATTCGAACCCCAAACCTCCTGATCCGTAGTCAGGTGCTCTATCCAGTTGAGCTACGCCTGCACCAAAAGGGACGAGGAATCTATTGGTTGTGAAATCGCGTGGCAAGCAGGTTTTACACTAAAAACGCGCGTCCGTTGCCAGACGCGCATTTGCGTGAAATTCTTGCGGATCGTTCAGCCTCCCACCGCGGCGCGTGCTTCCGCTGCCAACGGGGTCGAGAGGTAGCGTTCGCCGGAGGAGGGGAGAATACAGACAATGGTCTTGCCCTTGTTCTCCGGGCGCTTAGCCACTTCCAATGCGGCGACTACTGCGGCGCCCGAGGATATGCCACCCAGGATTCCTTCTTCCTTCGAAAGTCGACGGCCCATGGCGAAGGCGTCGTCATTCGTAACCTTGATGGCTTCCTTGATCTGGTCATTGCCGTCGCCGTCCTTGAGATGGAGATTGTCGGGAATGAATCCGGCACCGGTACCTTGGATCTTGTGTGGTCCGGGTTTGAGGTCCTCGCCCGCCAGGGTTTGGGAAATGACCGGGGAATCGGCCGGTTCCACTGCGATGGCTTCAAACTCCGGACGACGTGCCTTGATGACTTCGTAACAACCGGAGATGGTACCGCCCGTGCCGACGCCGGCGATGAGGATGTCAACCTTGCCGTCAGTGTCTTCCCAGATTTCTTCGGCGGTTGTCTGCTGGTGAATGGCGGGATTGGCAGGATTGGCGAACTGTTGGGGAATCCAGGAATTGGGTGTCTCCTTGGCGATCTCTTCGGCTTTGGCAATCGCGCCTTTCATGCCCTTGGCACCTTCGGTCAGGACCAGTTCGGCACCGAGCATTGCCAGCAGGGTGCGGCGCTCGACGGACATCGTCTCGGGCATGGTGAGGATGAGCTTGTATCCCTTGGCGGCCGCGACAAACGCGAGGGCGATGCCGGTATTGCCGCTGGTGGGCTCGACGATGACGGTGTCCTTGGTGAGCGTGCCGTCGCGTTCGGCGGCTTCAATCATGGACATGCCGATGCGGTCTTTGACACTGCCCAACGGGTTGAAGAATTCGCACTTGGCGAGCACGGTGGCGTCGACACCATCTGTGACGCGATTGAGTTTCACGAGCGGCGTCCGCCCGACGGTTTCGACGATGTTGTTGTAGATTCGGCCCATAACGCTTGATGAATATGTCTAGTGAATTGATCGCCTTTACTCTGAGGCGGGGGCGAATTTTCGGACAAAGGCGGATCGCGGCAAGTATTTTCATGGAAAATGAAGGTTTTGCCTCTTGGTAGGAGGTTTCCTACGCTGTTGGGGTGGGCGGGATGGATGATGAAGATACAAGTTCGGATGACGATGAACCGGGCGAAACGCAGAAGTCATCGAATTCCAACAAGGGAAACGAAGACGGGGAAACGGTCACGCCGAGTTCCGGAACGGGGAACTCCAGAGATGATGCGGATCAGCTCTGAATCGATTTTCGCGTCGGAAGACAGTTTGGCGGATTCGAGTTGCTCGGGGAGCTTGGTTACGGGGGAATAGGGGTGGTCTACAAAGCCCGACAGAAGCGCTCCAATCGGGTGGTGGCGCTGAAAATGATCCTGTCGGGCAAGTTTCGAAGAATTTTCACGAGCGCTTTGAGACGGAAATGCAGGCGGTGGCCTGTCTGCAACACCCCCACATCGTTCCGTTGCTGGAGGCCCGGGAGGCGGAAGACATTCCCTATTTCACGGTGCCGTTCATTGAAGGCAAGACGCTGCAGGATTCCGTAAAGACGGAAAAACGGGAGTTTAAGGATGCAGTGAATCTCACCTTGAAGCTCACTGGTGTGGGAACTGATGCGCGGGGAATACCTCGACGC
>JAYPXF010000399.1:0-1671 GCA_038154405.1 Verrucomicrobiales bacterium
GAATTGAAACGCGTCGCGCCGCTCTTCAAGCCGGATCTCAACGATGGCGTCATCATCAACTCCGCGCCCCTCTGGCGAATGATCCCACTGCCCAAATGGCAAAAGGACTGCAAGGGCTGCTGGGACAAGTTGGTGAAGGGCGAATACGATTGGGCGCACCTGGCCCTGCATCTCTGGCCCGAACGCGTTGTCCCAAAGTGCCGGAAGGACCGGTCGCTCGCCATCGCCCATGATCTCGAAGAAGTCTTTTGGGCCGAGATTCCCGAGACCGGCAAACACCGCCATCGCGGTGATGTCGAACTGGAAGAAGCGGAATTGCGCAAGGGACTACAGCGCAAGGAAGCCGTTGCCCTGGTACCGATCCTCAAAGCCTTCTGGGACAGTCTTCCGACCGACGATCCCAACCGCGACGGTGACTGGCTGATCTCCCTGCGCGATGGCAATTATTCCCAAACGATCCTTGGCCTCATCCTTTGGTCAGACTTGCTCAAGGCCCTGAAGGAGAATCCCGACCAGGCCAAGCCCCATATCGAAACGCTGGCCCGTTTCATCCAAGGCGGCGACCAGGCCGACTACAACAAGTTGCTCGCCCACGGTCCGGTCGGTGCCACCGCCACCGTGCAGGAACAGGTCTTTCAGATGATCGCCCAAGGCGTTTCCTCCGATCGCCTCGACATCATGACCGAGCCTTTCGAGAAGCTCACAGCCAACCTCCGCAAGACCGTCCCAATCATCGAAGCCTTCGCCCAATCCCGCCCCGCCGACCGCAGCTGGTCCGACCACTGGTCGACCCTGCTGGATGAGCATCGCCCCGAATCCGAACTCGCACTGCTCCTCTATCCCGACGAGTGCATCGAAGCCGCCCGCGAGGACGTCGAAGCTGCCACCCACATGAACATCATCCACTCCTTCTGGGTGCAGGATCCCACCGGCAACTGGCACACCCGCCTCACCCCGGAAGAAGAAATCCAACGCCACACCTCCTGGCGCCACTCCCCCGCCGTCAAAGCCGCCCTCGAAGACCTCCTCTCCGCCCCCGCCCCAACCGGTGCCAAGAAGAAACGGAAGAGGGCCAGATGAGATCGTGACAATTGCTTTCCTTTTTTAGTGAAAAATTGGCAGATTGACTGAACAGCGCCTGAGGGAACGCGTTAACCAAGGTGATAACCAATCCGACCAGTTTGTTTCCGGTAGTTGTTTTCGATAGTGACGACAACTGGGATTCGCTGTTGCCCCTGGTCAATCCGGAGTTGGATCAGAAGAGATTGAATCGGCTGCGTCAGGTTCTCGAAGGGCAGTGCGAGTGCGTGGTGGTCGAGTGGGTAGATTGCTGATTACGCTTCTACTGTGTGAGCGCGAAATTCTGCGCAAGCCGTTGCTCTACCTGAGCTGCTACTTCAAGGCCCACCGAGCGCAGTATTACGATCGTCTGATGGCCGTCCGTCATGATGGTGATTGGGAAGGTTGGTTAAAGTTTATCCTGAAAGGTGTTTACGACGTGAGTCTGGGAGCCACCGACACGGCCTGAGCCATTTTGGAACTCCAACGCCAGCATCGGGAACTGGTGTCCTCCATGCGGGGGAACACCGCCAACAGTCTCGCCCTCCTGGATTATCTCTTTGCCCGCCCCGTCATCAATGCCCGCATGACCGAGAAGCAATTGGAGTGCAG
>JAYPXF010000399.1:1681-2547 GCA_038154405.1 Verrucomicrobiales bacterium
ATCACCGGCGCCAAGCGTAACCGTCGTTGGCGTTATGATCCATACATGGCCTTGTTTCAACGGCAGGCGTTGCGAGGCTTGCCGGAAGAAGGCGAAGAGCAGACCACGCACGGAGAGCCAAACGAATGAACCCTTTCCCAAAGTATCTCACCGAACAGATCAGCGAGAAGTTGCGCAAGTGTCGTGTGGTGGTCTGGTACGATCCGGCGGAGGCGTTTCAGCCATTCGTCAGCGATCTGGCTGGCGAGAAAGGTGGCGATACGGTCGCAGACATTTCCGTGGCTGGAACAAACGTTCGGTTCGCCCGCTACAACGGATCGTACTTCGCCCTCCGCGTTCAGTTGGAACCGGAATTCTCCGGGGTGCGGCCGGATCCGATCCTGGTCTATGTCCCCGGTGAACGACGCAATCGCCAGGGCTCGGTCTTGATGGAAATCGAGTCGGCGGGTGATTGCTTTGAGTGGGCGCTCAAGAAACAGGCGAGGCACGCCATGCGGGAGTTTTTCAGCGTCGGTATGATCGACGAGATGCTGGCGCCGGATCAATTGGATTATGGCGACATCGTCAACCTGCTGAATCAGGGAACGAGCGGTGAACAGGCCGGTTCGATGCTGAAGGTGCTGCTCGGAACATCCGACAGCGTCGTAATGTTGGCGAATTGGATCGCGACCGATGAGAATGACGAATCCATTGAATCGAAAGGTGCCCGGTCCGAGTTGGAGAAGTTGATGGCCTCACGGGCTGGATTTGAGGCCGAAGCCGAAGCGCCATTGCCGAAGGTTCGCGAGAAGCTCGCACAGTTCCTTCTCGCCAACGAGTTTCGCCATGATCTGGACGGCGAAGCACCGACATCCATTTCCCTGATC
>JAYPXF010000399.1:2557-3436 GCA_038154405.1 Verrucomicrobiales bacterium
CTCAACCACCTGCGGACTCGTCATGTAGATGCGTTTGAGCAGTGGGCGGACAAAGTGGAGGGTGAACTCGGTCTGGCTACCGCAGGTCTGTCCGCCACGGTATTGGGGCGAATTGACACGTTTCGCTTCGAAGAACGGGCGATGTTGCTTCATTGCGCGGATCTGATTCGGGACGGGGCATATGAGAAAGCATTGGCGGAAGTGGACATCCACAGCCGGAGCTTCTGGGCGAGCCATGACCTGTCCCGAAGACAGTCGCAGTGGGAGGTGTGCCGCCTTCTGGGGCAGCTTGGGATGGAGGTCGACCGAGCGGAGGCGTCGTTAAAGAGACTGAATGGAAAAGCCAAGTCGGCCCAGGCATTGGCGGATTTGTATACGGCGAAAGATGGCTGGCATCTGGTGGATTCGACGCATCGACACCTGGAGACCCACGTTTCGAGGATGGATGATGAACCGGAAGCGGAGGAAGCCCTCGCCATTGTTCGAGCGAGGGTGGACACGGTATTGCGCAATATGGCGCAGGTGTTTACGCCAGCCTTTGAATCGGATCACTGGACGGTTCCGGGTTATCTGCATCAGACGAACATCTATCCGGACAAGGTCGAGAAGCTTCCGGGCAGGGTGGCCTGGTTTCACGTTGATGCGCTGCGCTACGAAATGGGCATCCAACTGAGTCGACAGATACCGGAGGCAATGGACCTGGAGTTGGTGGCGGCGGTGGCGGCGCTGCCCTCGATCACGCCGTTGTGCATGGCGGCGCTCCTTCCCGGCGCTGCGGCCAGCTATTCGGTCGTTGAAAAATCAGGCGATACCGCGGCGAAGGTCGGAGACAAGCTGCTGACCACGGTTGACGAACGGATGAAGTATCTGAAATCCATG
>JAYPXF010000400.1:0-3419 GCA_038154405.1 Verrucomicrobiales bacterium
TTCGTCCGAACCGCCAAGGCCCGCGCCGGTTATTCCGGCCCGATCGGCTGGCAATACGGCATGGGTGATCTGGAAAAGGATTCGGGCCGTGTGGAAGGCTTTGAACCGTTCGCTCACTTCACCGGGAAGCAATGGCGGGTCGGTGATCGATACCCCAATCCTTTTCTGGGCCACGCGCACATGTGGGATGCGGGTGGGCACACCAGCAGTCGCGGTGACCACGACGTGATTCGGCGTTGGACGGCTCCGGCGGATGGCACTGTGTCGGTGACAGGACAGGTGAATCATCGAGACCAACGGGGTGACGGTTTGGTAGCGAGCGTGGTTTCCAGCCGGCACGGGGTGTTGGGGCAATGGCATGTGAAAGGTGGCGTGGCTCCGACTGTGTTCGACAACATTTCAGTCCGGCTTGGCGATACCATCGATTTCGTCTGCGACAACGCCGGTACCGAGGATCATGACACCTTTGTGTGGATCCCTGTGGTGGAATACTCGCAGGTGCGCGTCCTGCCTGGGCGTGGCGAGGTGATGCGGACGTGGAGGGCCAAGCGGGATTTCTTCAAAAAGTTTGCACCGATTCCGTCTCCGCCGACAAAATGGGAGCAATACGTGCAGGCGCTGCTGCAGGCGAACGAACTGCACTTTGTCGACTAGATGAAAAAGGCCTCCAAACCCGAGATTCCGCGCAAGGCGATTTATCGGCTTTCGATTTATCTCCGTTGTTTGTTGCGCCTGAAGGCCAACGGGATTGAGACCATCTCCAGTGAAGCACTGGCCAAGGCGGCGGGCGTGAAGTCGACCCAGCTGCGGAAGGACCTCACTTACTTTGGACAATTCGGGACGCGTGGTCTCGGCTACGATGTCGAGCAGCTTACCTCGATGATCACCAATCTGCTCGGCACCAGCAGCCTGCAGCCGGTCGTTCTGGTGGGCATAGGTAACCTCGGTGCGGCGCTGCTTACGTATCGCGGTTTCGAACAGGAAGGTTTCGAGATCGTCGCTGCGTTCGACGCGGCACCGACGGCCGCCAAGCGGCGCACCAATTTCCGCGAAATCTACGGGATGGACAAACTCCCGGAGATCGCCACGAACCTGGCGATTCGCATGGCGATTCTCGCCGTGCCGGGAGTTGCGGCCCAGGAGGTTGCCAACCACGTGGTGAATGCCGGAGTGGTGGGCATTTTGAACTTTGCGCCGATCGTTCTCCAAGTGCCGGAAGAGGTGACGGTCAACAACGTCAACCTCGCCATCGAGCTGGAGAACCTCAGTTACTTCATCCAGGATTGATCCCGGTTGCCCGTGTCACGATTGACGGTTCTCAAATGCCCGTAACCGCGGCGTGACGCAAGGGCAGGGGTTCATCGCCATCCGTGCCGCGGAAGAAGATCGGGCTGCTCCACGCCCATTGGTCGTTCCGTTGTCGGACGCGCAGGTAATAAGAGGCTCTGGTGTCGCTGTCGTCCTGCCAATCGCCTTGCCATTTCCACTCATGTGGGAGAGGCGCGCGATTGAAGCGCCAGGCGGGGGAATCGATGTCTCGAAGCCGTCCCGAGCGGGCGCCGGTCAGCAGGTTCTTCAATTCCCATTCCGTTCGGATGCCATTCAGCTTTGCGTAAACAACGGCATTGCGCGGCATCAGCACTTCCAGACACACGCCTTGGGATGTATTTGTGGAATTGTTCGGGTTGCCGCGAGTGACTGCTGCGAATGACACGGACGGGCCATCCTGCTGAATGATCTTGTTTTCGTAGTAGCTCTCGACTTCCGCGGCTTCCACCGGCGAAACCACTTCGCGTCCGCGAAAGCGTGGTTCAACGGATTTGATCTCGCCGTCGTTGATGCCCAATTCAGCCTCCCATTTGCATTCACGACGGCGCGCGCCCCAACCTAGCTCCAGATAGATCTTCGTGTGGACGAGTTCTTCCTCGCGCGCGGGCATTTCGTATTGCGAGAAACGTTTTACGAGTTCGCCATCTCGCAGGATGTCCACGCAGTCGATGGCGCCACCGGCTTCGACTGAGAATGCGAGGTCACGTGAACTTGCATCTTCTGAAACGCTTCCCATGGGAACACCGTTCACCGAGAACTGCAGATTCATCCGGTCACCGGAAAGGGCATACATGCGCCGGTTTTTGAGGGCGCGCCAGATGTCCTCCCGTGTGTGTGTGTCGGTCCATAAACCGGTCATCCCGTGACCGTAACTCCCGGGGTGCGCGCTGTGATGATCCGTTCCCCCGGAGAAACCGAAGACGTGTCCTGATTTCAATCCGCATTCGATCGTGCTCCGCCAGTCACTCGGCCCCATCGAATGCAGGAACGGGCGGGTGTTGTCACTCGATTCCGAACATCCGTGCATGGACAGCATTTCGACAAACGGAGCGAATTCATTGTCGAAGGTGTTCCAGTCGATGCCGCGGGTTCCCTTGCGGTAACCCACATGATGCGGTTGGGCGATTGCTTCGATACCCTGCGCCTTCAAGTCCCGGAGTTGTTCGTTCAGCTCATCGAGATTGCTCGCATAGAGAATCTCACCGGCGATGTCCTTGTAGAAAACGTTCCGATCGCCGCAAGCGCAGAAGTGGACTTCAAAACCGGGGAATACCGTAAAGCTGCCTTCATTGTCGAACTGCTTCAATGTTTCCATCATCGCCGGCCAACCCTGCTTCAGCTTGGCAAAGCCTTCGTTGTGAAAGTCGATGATGTATTGAATCTCCTCTGTCGGCTCGGGCATGTCCGGCCAGTGCGCATGTCCGGTTACGCTCACGAAGTCCAGTCGCTCGCGGGCATTGTGCAAGGCGTCCTCCAGTGAGCCATGCCCGTACGAAATCCCACAGTGATTGTGAATGTCTCCGAAGAGAAGTTGTTTGTCCGAATAACAGTCCATGATCAATTCACACGTTGCCCAACACACCGTCCATCCATTTAGCCATCCGGGCAAGTCGGTGACGATCCCCACCGGCAACTTCGGCAGTGGCCCATCCGGAATAGTGTATCTTCCGGAGCACTTTCCGGACTTCGACCCAATTGACTTCGCCACCGTCCGTGCCTTTGGCGTTCTTTGACTTTAGCTTCGCATCCCCGAATTCGGCGTGACCGCGATCTTTGACGTCGATCCGGCCGATGCGTTTTCCCAACACCCGGGCCCAATGCTCCGCGGACTGCTCGGTCCAGGTGATGGTGTTGCCGGTGTCGTAATACGATCCCACATACGGTGTCTCAAACGAGTCGATGAAATCCACCATCTGTTCCGCCGTCTTGAGAAACGTGGCGCGAACGTTCTCAATCAGGATGCGCACTTTCAGTTTCTCGGCGGTAGAGATCGCTTTGCGAACGTTGACCTGCCATTCAGCAGAGTTTTCCTTGAAACTCTTTTTGGTGTTGTGTCGCGCGAGGACGAGGACGGAGGTGGCACCGAGATT
>JAYPXF010000401.1:0-3412 GCA_038154405.1 Verrucomicrobiales bacterium
TTTCAAAATCGGGGCAGTCCGGTTCATGGCACTTGAGTTCCGCCACATGCACGACCACGTCCGTGGGTAGTTCGAATGCGCGCTCCACCCATGCCTTGATGCGACGGGTCGCTTCGGACCGGCGTTCACGTTCCCCGTCATTGCTAGTGGAAAGGAGGTTCATACCGGCTCGACTCCCTTCACTGCGACCATCACGCCACGGGATAAAACTCCCATGGCCTTCTGTTTCCTTGGTGGATTGAATTGCATGACCGGTTTGCGGACGTGCATGGATGTCTGTGTTCGAAAGTGAGTGTTCGGGTTCATAAGTCTTCTGTCGGTCTGGTACTCGGCTCGAGGGGCATGAGGTAAAGCGTGAGCGTGCCGCCATGAGTCCCGAGCAAGAAGCGATCGTCGGTGGGCGACAGACAAAGGCTGGAGATCTCCTCATCCACCACGGCAAGAAGATCGGGATTTTCACTTTCTTGCGGCGTCCAAAGCAGGACTCCGCCATCACGAGCCGCGCTCAGGAGCCGATCCGATTTGGATGCAGCTTGCAGGCTGGTGATTTCGACCAGATGCGCGTCGAGTCGGGCGGGTTTGGTTCCATCCGGCTCATCCTTGCCGCGGCAAGGAAGGAGGGTGATGACGCGGCCGCCGCCGACCGCCACTTGAGCGCCACCCCGTAGCCAGGCGAAGTCCTTGACCTTCGTTTCAAAGCCATCGATGTGCAATGGCGTGTGCTGCCCCTCCGCATGGAGATCATGGATGTGGATGCTGGGAGTTTGGTCGCCAGTGACAACCATGCGGCCATCCGGGCTCCAGGTGACTACCATGCTGGCGCCGCTCCAATAGAAGCCGCCGAAGGGATTCGTCTTGCCCACGCGCCATAAGCGGGCGCCGCCATTGCAGACGCTCGCGAGTTCCAGCGGATTGCACGGGTTCCAAGCCAAATCGGCGACAGTGCTTTTTTGGTTCGGCCAGGAACAACGCTGCTCGCCGGTCTCACCATCAAGAACATGTACCGTGCGCCGGAGGGCTACCGCCAAAAGCGAACCATCACAATTCCAAGCAAGCCGCTCGGTCCACCCGCTTCCCAACGTGACAACTCTTGGCTGTTGTTTGCAAGGCGCAGCATAGAGACGCACCTCACCATCTTGACCACTGGTCGCAAGCATCCTTCCTCCCGGTTGCCACGCGAGAGATCCATTGCCGTTTGCATGTCCCGGCAGCCGGGTGATTTCCTGACCGTCGGCATTGCCGATCAGGATGCTTCCGTTGGACGGCATGGCGGCGAACCACTGCCCGCTCGAATCCCACGCGGTCTGTAGGACGTAGTCGTCCAACGTCATCGTGGCCAGTTTCGGCAATGCCGAGTAACCGGGTTCCCCGGGAAGTGGAATCAGACTTGGCATGCTCGGAAGAATTGGGAGTGCGGTTGGCAATCGAGTTACTTTTTGATGGATGTCAGCAGGGCATTGAGAGGGCGTTCACGGAGAAAACGTGATCCGGAGTGTCCACAGATGCAGCTTACGCACGGGCAAGCGTGGCCATTTTCAAGATGTTCTGTTTGAGTCATTCAGGCCACTTGAGTTTCTTTTGGTGAGATCATCGAACCCTGCCGATACGGAATGCTGACTGCCTTTAGAAGATCCGCAGACGTGGGGCGTTTGGTTGCAGTCCTGATGGGCAAAGGCGGGGGGAATACACGACCCTCTGGCGGCGCGGCATTAGTTTCCAGCAGCGCCATATCCGGCACGACCGGCTTGACCGGTGCCACGGTTTGAGGCTGCCGGCAAAAGCGCTGAAACCAGGCACGCCCGGTTGCGGGTGGTTGCCATTTCAAATGATAAGCTTCGTAGCATGCGGCGCGATAGTTGGGGTAGGTGCGATCCACCCACTGCTCGTATTCTTCCAGCCAGCCAAGGAAGCGGGTGGCGACGGCGTGGAAACGCCGGATTGATTCGTCCGTATCCGCGACCAGCAGATTCTCCTCCGGGTAACGACCGGGGAACGGTGGTTTCGATGCGGTGTAGATGAAGCACTGGTGGCGGGCGCGGATGTAGATGAAGCCGTCGGCTTGCTTCGGATAGATGCCCACGCAGTAGCCGTGCAACTCGACCCGGTTGCCGCGCCATCTGATTCGATAGCGACTGCTGCCTTCGGTGCCCGGTGGTTTGAATTTCACGAAGCCGTGCTGCACGAGCACATTGTCCTCCGGATCGCGCGTATCCACTCCGAGGAACCAGAGCCATTGATCGAGTCCCCGCAGCAAGCTGGATTGAACGCCGGATTTCAGCATGCGCAGATGATCTCCTTGCTCTTGAGCGCGAGTTCTTCGCCGCGTTCGAGTCGCTCGGCGAAGGCTTCGGGCAATCCTGATTTCTTCAGGGCCTTCACCGTCGTTTCCACATCGTAGCGCACACCACGGATCTCCACCGCTTTGGTTTCGGTGTCCAAGATGACGTAGGTGGCCTCGACGCCACCGTGGCGCGGTTCACCAACGCTGCCGGCATTCACGAGCAGCTTGGGTTTCAGTCTGACCTCGCGCGGAGCCGCACCTTTCACCATTCCAAGGTCTTTCTGGATGGCATCCTTGAGACCTAGTTCCGCCGTTACGCGCAGCGTGCCTTCGATCTTCCGGACGAACGGCACGTGGGTGTGCCCACAAATGAGCACGTCGCAATCGCCCGCCGCCGCGCGCTCGAACAGGATGAGGTCGTGAGTTGACTCCATGAGATACTCCCCCGTGCTACGCGGGCTGCCATGGACGAGTAGAAGTGTGCCGGCAGCGGTCTCCGTCACCCGTTGACCATGGTAGAGTTCGCTGAGGAACTTCCGGTTCGCATCTGTGACTTTTGATCGCGTCCACACAAAAGCGGCGTGTCCGTGCTCCGCGTCTTCCTCGGTGACGAACTTGCAGCCGCAGTCCTCCCGTTCCATCCCAATGCCCTCGTCCCAGCAGCCGAGCACAGTGGGAATGTTGTAGTCCTGAACAAACTTGATGACCTCATTGGGAAAAGGTCCATACCCGACGAGATCGCCGAGGCAGTAGACACGGTCTACGTTTTGCCCGATCAGGTCATCCCAGACGGCTTCCAAGGCGGCCATGTTCCCGTGGATACAGGAGAGAATCGCAATGCGCTGCCCCTTGACTGGTTCTGTGGATGGCAGAGGTGGAGGCGTGGCACTCATGGTGTCGGATACGAAGGCAGATACCGCTACTCCTGAATCAGGATTTCCTCCGCTTCCGCGAGAAGCTCTTCTTCAGTCGGTTCCCGCCATTCGAGGAAGGGATCCTTGAACGCTGTCCGCCAGCCTTCCGGTCCGAGTTCCATTTCATCGTCCGTGAGCAGGCACTCATCGAGCTTCGCGGTGACCACTTCGGGGTCCATGTCCTGGCCGATGACGACAATCTCTTGTCGGCGGTCAC
>JAYPXF010000402.1:0-3377 GCA_038154405.1 Verrucomicrobiales bacterium
GTATTTGGAGATTCCTTCGGTCCCGTTCTGCGCGACAACCTCGTCCACATGATCATCCATGACCTGCGGACCCCCTTGTCCGTCGTGCAGGGCAATCTCGATCTCGTGGAGAACTGCGCCGCCAGCATTCCCGGCTTCGAAGACTTCGCGATGCCGCTGAAGGATGCCAACACCGCCACCGTGGATCTCATTCACATGGTCAGCAACCTCCTCGACATCGGCCGCATGGAAGACCGTAAGATGCCGTTGAATCTGAAGCCCGCAAACCTCGCCGAACTGCTCGGTCAATGCGGCAAACTCATGGCGGTGAAGGCCGAGCAAAAGGATATCGCCCTGACCGTGGAAGAAACCACTGCGCTCGACGTCGCCTGCGACAGCGAACTCATCCAACGCGTGCTGGTCAATCTCGCTGCCAACGCCATCAAGTTTTCTCCCCACGAAACCACTGTGCGCATCTGCGCTGAACCCGGTGAAAACCAGCTGGTGATTAACGTGATCGATTCCGGTCCCGGCGTTCCCGCCGACTATCAGGCCAAGGTTTTCGAGAAATTCGGCCAGGTTGATGCCTATCAGGATCGCAAGAAATCCTCCACCGGCCTCGGCCTCACCTTCTGCAAACTCGCCGTCGAAGCCCACGGCGGCACCATCGGCGTCGAAAGCGACGGCCAGATCGGCAGCCGCTTCTGGTTCAGCCTCCCCCTCGCACCTGCGGCAACCGCAGTTGCCGTGGCGGCATAATCGTTTGCCTCCACTGCCCCCCTCTACCCAGTGGCCGGTCTCCCGACCGAGCCATTCTCGCGACCGAAGGTCTCCAAACTCGTATGGAAGACCTGCGGTCAAACCGGTGGCTCGGTTGAGAGGGCGGCCACAGTGAATGATGGGATTCTTCGGGCTTGGATTTTCCGGCCCTAGCCTCCTCTACTCATCCGCGAGCACCGAATACTTGTCCGCAGGGGTTGCATTCCGAATTGCTTTTGCTTCAATCGCGGCTCCCTATGAAATCGTTTGTCCGAATTTGTTCGTTGGCGCTTGCGGTGGCATGCGCTTCCTCTGCCCTGGCAGCACCGAAGAAGAAGGCCCGTCCGCGGCGGCCGCAACAGGTGGGGCCGGCCATCAATGAAAACAAGGCCACGCCGGTTGACCGCATTCGTGCGTTGCCCGGATTCAAGGTGGAACTGGTCTATTCCGTCCCCGGCGTGCAGCAGGGCTCCTGGGTGAATCTCGGTCTCGACAACAAGAATCGCATCATCGCGAGTGATCAGTTCGGTGGTCTCTATCGTTTCCCGGTGCCCGCCAAAGGAAAGCCGGTCGATCCCAAGACGGTGAAGAAGATTCCCGTCGATATCCGCGCGGTGAACGGCATCCTGTGGGCGTTCGATGCCTTGTATGTCGCGGTGAACGATTACGAGCGCAAGATCAGCAGCGGTCTTTACCGCATCACTGATTCCACCGGTGATGGCGAGCTTGACAAGGTCGAACTCTTGCGGGCCATGGAAGCACGCGGGGATCATGGTGTGCACGCACTGCTGCTTTCGCCGGACAAGAAATCCATCTGGATGATCACCGGCAACAACACCGAACCCACCAAGGCGCAGACCTCCCGCGTGCCGCGTCACTGGGGTGAGGATCACCTGCTGCCCCGCATGCCTGATGGACGTGGTCACAATCGCGATCGCCTTGGTCCGGCCGGCATCATCTATAAGATCTCTCCCGACGGAAAGCAGTGGGAGATCGTTTCTTCCGGCTACCGCAACATTTTCGACGGCGCCTTCAACAAGGACGGCGAACTTTTCACCTACGACGCCGACATGGAATACGATTTCAATACCCCATGGTATCGCCCGACGCGCGTCAATCACGTCACCAGCGGTTCCATGTATGGCTGGCGCAACGGGACCGGCAAACGCCCGGAATGGTATCCGGACAACCTGCCGCCCGTGGTCAACATCGGTCCCGGTTCCCCGACCGGAGTGACCTTCGGTTATGGCGCGAAGTTTCCCGGTAAATACCAGAACGCCCTCTACATTCTCGATTGGAGCTGGGGCAAGGTTTATGCCGTTCATCTGAAGCCGGACGGTTCCACCTACACGGCTACCAAGGAGGATTTCCTTAGCGGTTCGCCGTTGCCGGTCACGGACGCGATCATCCATCCGAAGGACGGCGCCATGTATCTCGCGATCGGAGGCCGCCGCGTGCAGTCCGGTCTCTACCGGATCACCTACGTCGGCAAGGATTCGACCAAGTTGGTTCAGCCGAAGCCGCACAAGTCCAAACTCGTCAAGCTGCGTCAGCAGATCGAAAAGTTTCACGAACCGAACAAAAATGCGATCAAGTCGACTTGGAAGCACCTGAGCCATCCGGATCGTTTCGTCCGCTGGGCCGCTCGCATCGCGGTGATGCATCAGCCGATGAAGCAGTGGTCCAACAAAGCGCTGAAGGAGAAGGATCATGGCAAGCGCGTGGAAGCCCTGCTCGCATTGGCGAAGGTCGGTGGCAGCGATCCGTTCCATCGCCCGGCAGGGCAGGAACCGGATATCGCGTTGGGGCGCAAGATCGTGGCTGCATTGAATCAGGTGGATTACGCCAAGCTGAATCAGGAGCAGCGCCTTACCATGGTGCGTGCCTACCAGATTGCCTTCAACCGCTTCGGTCATCCCGGTCGTAAGCCGGCGGAAGCGACCGTCGAGCACTTGGAGCCGCATTTCCCGGCCAAGACCTTCGAAGAGAACTGGCTGCTCTGCGAAACGCTCGCCTGGTTGCAGTCGCCCAGCGTCGCCTACAAGGGGCTCAAGTTGATCGCGGCAGCGCCGACCCAGGAGGAGCAGATGGAGTATGCACGTTCCCTGCGCTTCGTGAAGATCGGCTGGACCAAGAACCTTCGCCGTGAGTATCTCGAATGGTTCCTCAAGGCTGCCAACTATCGCGGCGGGGCCAGCTTCGCGAAATTCATTGAGTTCATTCGCAATGATGCGGTGGCCAGCATTCCCGCTGCGGACAAGGCCGGCCTCAAGGACATCCTTGACAAGAAGGCCGCGCGGAAGTCGCCGCTTGAGATCCTGGCGGAGGCACTCGCGGGTCGCAGCTATGTGAAGGAATGGAAGCTCGACGAGTTGTCCAAGGCGGCGCAGACCGGACTGAAGAATCGCGATTATACCAATGGTCGGAAGATGTTCGGTGCCGGTGGGTGTTTCGCCTGCCACCGCTTTTCCAACGAAGGCGGCATGACCGGTCCTGACCTCAGCGGATCTGGCGGCCGTTACAATGCCCACGACCTGCTCGATCAGATCATCAATCCGAGCAAGGAGATCAACGAACAGTTTGTGCCGATCGAAGTCGTCATGACCGACGGTGACAAGATGTCCGGTATCGTGGTGAAC
>JAYPXF010000403.1:0-3361 GCA_038154405.1 Verrucomicrobiales bacterium
CATTCAACGCGGCGGAACTGCTGGCGCGCGTCGCAACTCATCTGCGGCTGCACAATCTTCAGGTTGAAGTAGAGCAGAATTATCGGGACCTCCAGGAACTGGAAGAGGTGCGCGACGGGCTGGTCCACATGATCATCCACGACATGCGGACTCCCCTCGGCGTGGTTGAGGGCAATGTCGATCTGGCCAAGATGGCAGCCGCGCAGCTGGGCCAATCCGATGATCTGGACATGTGTTTGCGCGATGCCAAGCAGGGCGCTACCGATGTGTTGGGCATGGTGAACAACCTGCTCGACATCAGCCGCATGGAAGACGGCAAGATGCCGTTCTATCCCAAGCCGCACGACATTGGTGAACTGATGGAAAAGACCGGCCGATTGGTCACGGTCAAGGCGCAGCAGTTTTTTGTCGAGATGTTGGGGGATGCCAAGCCAATCACCATCATGTGCGACGGCGAATTGGTGGAGCGGGTGTTGGTGAACCTAGCGGCGAATGCCATCAAGTTCTCGACCCCAGACACGAATGTCCGCCTGCTGGACGAGATCGATGGCGATATGCTCTTGGTGAAGGTGATCGATACCGGTCCGGGCGTACCACCTGAATATCAGGAAAAGGTTTTTGAAAAATTCGGGCAGGTTGATGCCCACAAGGAACGGAAGAAATTTTCCACGGGACTGGGACTGACTTTCTGCAAGATGGCCGTGGAGGCCCACGGCGGAAAGATCGGAGTGGAGAGCGACGGCAAGAACGGCAGCACATTCTGGTTCACGCTGCCGCTGAAAGACGAGGGGATCGAATGAGCGGGAATCGTGGACCACATGATGGAGAACATCCAGGTGGCCGGCACCATTCTCAAGGACAACGGCTATCAGCTGAACATCGCGCGGGACGGCAAGCAAGCCCTGAAGGTCTATGAAAAGACGACGCCGGATTTGATCCTCCTCGACATCATGATGCCCGAGATGGACGGCTTTGAATGTTGTGAGAAGCTCAAGGCCGACGAGAAGGTGAGGGACATTCCGGTGATCTTCCTAACCGCCAACACCGACACCTCCGACATCGTGAAGGGATTCGAGAAAGGTGCGGTGGATTATGTCTTCAAGCCGTTCAACGTTCCGGAACTGCTGTCCCGTATCAACACGCACCGGTCCCTCCGGAAGGCGCATCTGGATCTGGAGCATCTTACGGAAAAGGCTTCACGCTACATTTCCCCGCATGTCTTCAACGCGCTGTTCACCGGCGAAAAGGACACGGTCCTTGAGACCACGGAAAAGCCGCTCGCCGGCACGCCCATTCCATCGCCGGTGCCGGCGGCAACCTCAGCGCCATCGAACTTCGCAAACGCGCCGAGGCGCTCGAACTCGCCATCAAGGATGAAAAGGGGGCTACGAGGATCTCTATGCTGCCACGAACGAGGAACTCACCAAGGTCCTCGGATCCATCGACGAGATTCAACCCGCGCCGGCTGCGAACTCCGTCAAACCCGTCGACATGCCCGTCCTGATCGAAGCCTTGGACAATCTGAAAGCCAAACTGGAGGAGGGGGACATGGGGACGATCGAAAAAGCTGTCGGTTCGTTTGACCAGATGGGATTTCCGGCACAGTCCCGGACGCTGATTGCGGCGATCAAATCCTTGGTGGACGAATACAACTATTTTGATGCTGCCGACAAAACAGAAGAAGCTTTGAAACTGCTTGGTGCCTGATGGAATGGGTGATTTTTTGCGTGCATTCAAGATCGTCCAAGGAAATGATGTCGACAGATTGGCTAGCCCCATCAGCTTTCAAGGACGTGCAAATACGACTGAAAACTACACATGAATATTGTAGACCTGCTCAAGAAATTTGAACTTACCGAAATGGACTTGGAACTCGTTCGTTCGGCCGGAACGATCCTGGCGCCGCAGCTGGAGGATTTTATCGACGATTGGTACGTGTGGCTGGAGGTGCAACCGGAATTCAAACAGTTCTTTCCCGATCTGGAGAACTTCAAACGGGTCAAGAAGCTGCAGGTGATCAACTGGCGCGAGTTTTTCGAGGCGGGTATCAACGACGACTACATCGCACACCGGCGGCATATCGGAGAGGTGCACGCCCGGATCGATCTGCCGACGGACGTCTATCTCGCCGGCATGTCCAAGTCGCTGCAACTGCTGGTCGGTCGCCTCAAGTCCGGCAAGAAGAAGCCGAACAAGCTCGACGCCATGATCGAAGCGATCAGCAAGATGATCTACTTCGACTCTTATGTCGTCATCGACACGATCCACTCCATCAACAAGGACAGGATCGCCGAGCACAGCAAGGCGATGATGGAGATGTCCACGCCGGTGACGGCAATCTGGGAAGGGGTGTTGCTGCTGCCACTGGTCGGCATCATAGATTCGCAGCGCACGCAGGACGTCATGAACAAGACGCTGGAGAAGATCGCCGAATCCCGTGCCAAGGCCTTCGTCCTCGACATCAGCGGCGTGGGGGCGGTTGACACCGGTGTTGCCAATCACCTCATCAGGATCACCCAGGCCACCAAGCTCATGGGTTGCGAATCCATCATCTCTGGCATCTCGCCCGCCATCGCCCGCACCTTGGTCGAACTCGGTGTGAACGTCGGCGGAGTTGAGACCACCGCTACCCTCCGGGATGCCTTTGAACTCGCGCTCGAGAAGATCGGCGAAGAAATCGGTCAGGATGCGAAGTAGTGTTCCCGTTGAATCGGCATGACCGCTGACACCGTTCAAATCACCGTCAACCGAGTTAATCGCTGCCTGGCGGCAAACATACAGACGGACCTTACCAACGAGGTCCTGAATGGACTGCGTGAGAACTTGCTCGGGCAGCTGAAAAAGGAAACTGTTCGCGGTGTGGTACTGGATTTCTCCGGGCTGTCCGTGATGGATACCGCCGAATTTGATGCCGTTCGCAAACTGGCCCAGATGGTCGAACTGCTCGGACCGCCCTGCGTGATGGTTGGTCTCAATGCCGGCATCGTTTCCTATCTCGTCACACTGGGTTCTGATACCTCCGGGATCAAGTCGATGCTCGGATTGGATGAGGCCCTTGACTGGTTTGCCACCAACGACCGCCGCTCCTGAACATGGCGACGCTCCGTACGGAACATTTTTCCATCAGCTCCAGAATCGACGTGAACATGGCCGTGCTCAAAACCGGCGAGCTCGAGTTCACTGCGATCTTCCCCGAGGCGGAGCGTTCCTTGCTGGCCTCGGCCGTGTCAGAACTGGGGCAAAACATCGTCAAGTATGCCGGACGCGGCAGTCTCCGTCTGAGTCCATTGGAAGATGAAACCCACCAGGGGGTTAAGCTAGTTGCGGAAGACCGTGGCCCCGGGATCCGTGACCTGGAAAC
>JAYPXF010000404.1:0-229 GCA_038154405.1 Verrucomicrobiales bacterium
AATCTCGCGCATGATCGGCGGGTAATTGATTTCCTGCCGGCCGTCGAGTTCGGCCCGACCGGGATTGCCGGCGGTGTGGTAGTGGCCGATGTAGTCCTTGTATTTACGGATGCGGCGGATGATGTCGCCGTTCATGATCGAGACGTGATAAATGTCGAACAGCAGCTTCATGTTGGGTGAATCCACCTTCTTGATCATCTCGACGCAATGGTCGACGTCGTCGCCAAAG
>JAYPXF010000404.1:246-3339 GCA_038154405.1 Verrucomicrobiales bacterium
TTCATCGGGTGGGAATCGTCGACGGAGTTGAGGTGTTCCAAGACCAGGTTCACGCCTTTTTTCTCCGCGTGGCCGATCACCTTCTTCCATGCCTCAATGCAGTTGCGTTCGCCCTCCGCATCGGAAATCCCGGGTTCCTTCATGCCCGTGAAGGTGATGACGCTCTTGGTGCCGATATCGGCGGCAATGTCGATGCTCTTGGTCAGGCCGGTGATGACGGCGTCGTGATTGGCACGGTTGAAGGGACCGTTCTTGAATCCGTGACCACCGCTCACGAGGGAAATTTTCAATCCCATGTCCATCACGGTCCTATAATCGTCCGTGCTGATGCCTTCGATCGCCGGGATGCCGATGTCCTTGCACGCCTTCGCAATCTCGATCGTGGTCATCGGATTCGGCTTCTGCTTGAAGCACCAGCCCATGACGGATTGCTTGATGCGTCCCTTCTTGATCTTCCAATCGGGATCGATCTTGGCGGTCGGTTTGACGGCAAATCCGGTTTGGGAAACGGCGGCTCCGGCGAGGGCGACGGCACCGGCCTTGAGCAGGCCGCGACGGGAAAGAGATTGCGTGGATTGATTCATGAGAAATGGAAGTGCTTGCAGACATTGAAAAGGGCACGAATGAATTCGCAAGCGGAAAAGACTTTACGTTGAAATCTTCCGTCGGTTTTCTAACGCGGATGCCCACCGAATCGCAGCTTGCGAAGAAGCTGATGTTGAAACCGAAAATGCAGGCGCGTTTTGTGAACACGCCCGCCGGCTTTTGGCAGAATTTCGGGACGCTGCCCAAAGGGGTGGCGCTGCAGTCCGGCGGTTATGATACGTGCGACTGGGTGTTGGTCTTCGCCAAGACGCGCAAGGAACTGCTCAACTTTGGTCCGGACGCGCTGCTGTCCGTGAAATCCGAAGGGACCTTCTGGGCCGCGTATCCCAAGAAGACTTCCGGGCAACAGACGGATCTGACCAACAAGGAGGGATGGCAACCGATCACGGAAGAGGGCTATGAGTCGGTTTCGACCGCTGCCATTGACGAGGTCTGGACGGCCGTCCGGTTCCGGAAACAGGACGATTCCCAATGATCATCATCGACAATGAATTTACGGACGTGAGCACGCCGTCGGGGCCGATGCGGACGTATCTCTTCCGACCGCAGGAAGAGGGCCGGTATCCCGGAGTGATTCTCTTCACCGAGATTTTTCAGGTCACGCATCAGATGCGTCGCGCGGCCTCGATGATCGCCGGGCACGGGTTCGTAGTGGCCGTGCCGGAAATTTTTCATGATCATCTTCCCGGCGGCAAGGTGCTGCCGTACACGGACGAAGGAACGAAGCAGGGCAGGGCGGTAAAGACGGGAAAGGAGCTTTCTGCGTTCGACGCGGATGCCAAGGCGGTTTCCGCAATGCTGCAGAAATACTCCCGTTGCACTGGGAGAATTGGGACCATGGGATTCTGTATCGGGGGACATCTTGCCGTGCGGGCAGCCACGTTGAATCCGGTGGACGCCTGTGCGGCGTTCTATCCCAGTGGGCTGCATTGCGGTGCGTTGGGCAAGGGCGAGACGGCGGATACGTTGGAGCGCTTGAGGGATTTGCGTGGTGAGAGCGCATTCTTTCTCGGAACCAAAGATGGTCTGATTCCGGCAGATGGTCGGGCAACAGTTTTGGCGGAGTTGAACGAATCCGGTGTCAACTTTCGTTGGTTCGAACTGCCGGCGGATCACGCGTTCATGCGGGACGCGGGGCCGGCATACGATGCGGAGCTGGCGCTGCAGTGCTATTCGGAGACCGCAAACCTGTTTCGGAGGAACCTGCTATGAACTTGAAGCTGTGGATGACGCTTTTGGTTTCGGTTGGCTCGCTGAGCGCTGGGGATATCAATGGGCCGTGGAAACGGCACACAATCGATGACAGCTCTCGCGGCGCCGATGGCACACGATTGGCGGATGCCAATGGAGACGGTTTTCCGGACATCGTTACCGGTTGGGAACAGGGTGGAATCACCCGGGTCTATCTCAATCCCGGTCCGGAGAAAGCGAAGGACAAGTGGCCGGCTGTTACGGTCGGCAAGGCGGTCTCAGTGGAAGATGCGGTGTTTATCGACATCGATCGCGATGGCCGATTGGATGTTGTCAGCAGTTGCGAAGGAAAGCGGGAGGCCATTCTTGTTCATTGGGCTCCGGAGGAATCCGGCGACTATTTGAATCCAAAGAAATGGCGGACCGAGGAAGTTCCCGGAGCGCAGGACAAGTTTCGGTGGATGTTTGCCACGCCGATGGACGTGAACGGCGATGGACAGATGGATCTCTTGGCGGGTGGTAAATCCGGTGGGTCTGAATTGGGGTGGTGGGAGATTCCCAAATCGAAACCACGGGATCTGGTCGCGTGGAAGTGGCACAAACTTCGGCAAATGGGGTGGCTGATGTCATTGGAAGCAACCGACATGGATGGGGATGGTGACCAGGATATCCTGTTCACCGATCGCAAAGGCAAGATTCCCGGCGCATTCTGGTTGGAGAACGGCGTGAAGTGGCGGGAGCATCTCGTCGGGGTAAAAGGCAAAGAGGCGATGTTTCTGTGTCGTGGAGACGTGGATCAGGACGGTTTGGAAGATGTGGTGATCGCGACGCGTCCGCGAAAGCTGGTTGTCTGCCGGCGAATGAACGCAAAGGGGACTGCGTGGGAGTCATTCACAATCCCACTACCGAATGAGGCTGGTGATGCCAAAGCACCAGCGGTTGCAGATTTTGATCAGGATGGTAAACGGGAGATCGTGTTCACGACGGAACGGGCGAATGGCAAGGAAGGCGTCTGTCTAATGGTGCCGGAAGGAAATCCGGTCACCAGTAAATGGATTAAAAAATCCGTGAGTGGAGTGGACGGCGTCAAACACGACCTGATCGAAGTGCTCGATCTGGATGGGGACGGGGACCTGGACATCCTTACCTGCGAAGAGGTGAAGAACTTCGGTGTGATCTGGTACGAGAATCCACTGAAGTAATTCTCGTTGTTTGCCGGCGTATCAGGTGCGGCAACCCATCGTGAGTAGCAGATTGGCCCAAAGGGACTGATCAGCCGTCTGCACGGTCAATACG
>JAYPXF010000405.1:0-1247 GCA_038154405.1 Verrucomicrobiales bacterium
ACTCTGGGTGGCGACCCGCTTCAGCAACCGCGGGGCGTAGTTGGCTTCGGCAAATAGCACACCGATCCGATGAGCCTTGATCCTGTCAATCAAGGTCGCAAGTTGTCTCGGTGTCGGGTCTTTCTCCGGGAATTCCGAGATGTAGCCGACATAGTTGAGGCCGTAGCGCCGGGCGAGATACGGAAAGGCGTCGTGAAAGGTGACCAGATTCTTGTTGGGCAATGAATCCATTGCCGTTCTGAAATCCTCGTCAAGCTGCCGCAACCGGGTGAGGTAAGCCTTTGCATTATGAGCGTAGGCCTTCGCGTTGGGGGAATCGGCCCTTTGCAGGGCGCGAAGGATGTTGGCGACCTGCTGCCGGGCGATCAGGGGATCTAGCCAGACGTGTGGGTTTTCACCGTAGCCGGAATCACGACTTCCGGTTTGGATTTCCTTCGGGCTGGCGAGCAGGGATGCACCTTTCGAAGCGTCAATAACCACCGGCTTCTTGCGACCGAGTTTCCGGACCAGTTCTTCCAGCCATCCCTCGATGCCGGCGCCATTGATGATGAAGAGATCCGCGTCGGCGACCTTCTTCACATCGGCCGGTTTGAGTTGGAAATCGTGCGGACCCGTTTCCTGGCTCAGTAGTTGGGAGACGCTGGCGTTGTCTCCCGCTATCGCTGCGGTGTGGGATTGGATGGGGAGGAAGCTGGTGACGATGGTAAGCTTCTTCGTCGTCTGCGCATGGGCCGACGGAACCAGGAGACACGCCAGCGTCAGGATCAGGGAGGAGATGGGTTTCATGGAACTCCTGTGGTTTGAATTCAGGTGAGGCGAGGGATTTGGAGGAGGGTGAGCGTTCCGCCATGGGTTCCGATCAAGAAACGATCGCCGTCAGGCGCCATGCGCAGGCTGGTGATCTGGTCGTTCGCTTTTGCAAGGAAGCAGGCATCTTCACGTTGCCCGGGCATCCAGAGGAGCACTTTGCCGTCGCGATCTGCACTCAGCAGCGCGCCGGCCTTGGATGATGATTCCAGGCAGGTGACGTTCGCCTCGTGCCCGAAGAGCTGGGTGGGGGTGGCGCCGTTCGGCCCTTTTCTGCCATGGCACGGCCAGAGGGTGATGACGCGGCTGCCTCCAGTCGCCAATTGCTTGCCTCCCCGCAGCCAGGCAAAGGCTTTCACCTTCGTTTCAAATCCTTGAATGTGCAGCGGCGTTTTGTATTTCAGATCATAGACGTGGACACTCGGAGTCTGGTCGCCGGT
>JAYPXF010000405.1:1347-3332 GCA_038154405.1 Verrucomicrobiales bacterium
TTCTGGTCCGGCCAGGAATGGCGCCGTTCGCCCGTTGTGCCATCGAGCACGTGGATCGTGCGATCAACAGCGACGGCCAGCAGTTTGCCATCACGATTCCATGCGAGTCGCTCAGCCCAGCCTTTTCCCATCGGGATAACTTGGGGTGGTTGATCAAACGGCGCGGTATGGAGGCGCACTTCGCCATCCTGTCCATAGGTCGAGAGGACGTCACTGTCCGGCCGCCACGCGAGCGAGCCGTTGCCGCCTTCGTGTCCGGGTAGGCGGGCAATTTCCTTACCCTCGGCGTCACATACGAGGATGTTTCCGATCGCGGGCATGGCGGCGAACCATTGCCCGCTCCTACTCCACTCCGCGTGCAGGACGTAATCGTCCAGCGTGGTAGACAGCAACTTCGACGAAGTCGGGGAGCCCGGCGCTTGGGTGGGAGGACTCAGACTTGGCATTGCTGAAAGGAGCTGGTGAGTTCTTCGCGATCGAGGTTTCGTCCGATGAAGACCAGGCTGGATTTGCGAGGCCGGTCCCCCCAAGGCCCGCCATCCTGGGAGTCCAGCAACATGTGCACACCCTGAAAGATGATTCGATTGGGTTGATTCTGGACCGAGAAGACCCCTTTCATGCGAAAGATGTCCTGTCCCTTTTCCCGCAAGAGGGCGCCGACCCACTCGTTGAGTTTGGCCCCGTCACATTCACCTTCGGCTTCGATACCGACGCTGCTGACGGTGTCGTCGTGTTCGTGATCGGGCTTGTACGCCGCCGTTGGGGAAGGTGTGATGGGATTTCCGTCTTCGCGCATCTCAAGCTCAAGCTCTTCGGGATAATGCTCGGTGAACACGGCGTGAGAACCGGAAAGCGAAGGCAACGGCCAGCTCATCTGGCCTTCTTCCAGAACCAGTTCGTGCAACGCGTCGACGGTCAGCGAGTCTCCCGACGGCGTCTCGATTTCTTTACGGGAGGAGAAGAGTCGGACGGCCTGCTCTCGCGCCTCGGCCAGGGCGTCTTCCGAGGCTTTCTTCACCGGTATGATTGCGGCCTTCATGCTGGGATCCGGATTTTGCTCCGCAACCCATTCGAGCTCGCCGCCTTTTGTCTCGATGATACCGCCCCATTCGAAGGGATACTCGGGATCGAGAAAGCGAGGATCGACGCCGATGGCGCGTTGAAGGTCGAAGCCGCCTACTTGCAGGACCTGATCGATGGGCAGCGTGGCGTTGGTGGTGCGATGAAGCTTGGCCACGCCGTTCATCGCCTTGATGCGGGCTACCACCTGATCGAGATCGGATTCGCTGACGAGGTCGCAGTTGGTGAGGAGAATGACATCCGCGAAAGCGATCTGCTCGCGTGCCTCGTCGGAGTCGTCGAGATGTTCGACGATGTGCTTGGCATCGACCAGCGTGACGACCGCGTTGACCTCCAGTTGATCCTTTACGTCGTCATCGACGAAGAAGGTCTGCACTACCGGACCGGGGTCTGCGAGGCCGGTGGTTTCGATCAGGATGTGATCGAACTTGTCCCGGCGTTTCATCAGGTTGCCGAGAATACGGATAAGGTCGCCGCGGACGGTGCAACAGATGCACCCGTTGTTCATTTCAAAGATTTCCTCCTCGGCGTTGATCACGATCTCGTGATCGATGCCAACTTCGCCAAACTCGTTTTCGACCACGGCGATGCGCCGCCCGTGTTCTTCAGTGAGGATGCGGTTGAGCAGGGTGGTTTTGCCGGATCCCAGAAATCCGGTGAGGACGGTGACAGGGGTGCGGGAATTGGTATTTTCTTTCATAGTTATTTTTGGTCTTCGATTAGTGTTGGCAGTCTTGGACTGGGGAAAATTTGGCCGTGGCGATATCGGTTTCGGTCACTTCGGTCAGCGGCTTGGGTAGCTTGACCGTGCGATTCGGTTGGGAATCGGTGGACATGAGGGTGATGACGGTTTCAAAATCGGGGCAGTCCGGTTCATGGCACTTGAGTTCCGCCACATGCACGAC
>JAYPXF010000406.1:0-3319 GCA_038154405.1 Verrucomicrobiales bacterium
ATCGTGTCGGGGCGCAGACCGTGCTGCCGGAATAGTGATTGAAGAACTGCATGCCTTCAGCCGCCATCCGATCGATACGTGGAGTCTTCATGATCTTCTGCCCGTAGCAACCGAAGTCATTGATGCCGAGGTCGTCGGCGAGGATGTAGATGATGTTCGGTTTGGAGGCTGCCTGGATTTGAACCGCCAAGGCACCGAGTGTAAAAAGCATGAGTTGTTTCATGGGATGATCGGTTTGATTTCCTTGCCGTCCACCAGTGGATACAGGGCATCACTGTCGGCCAACTGATTAGCCATGGCCTGGGTCAGTCGCTTGAGCAACTTTGGGTTCTGTAGGGCGACATTTTTCGATTCGGTTGGATCGGCCTTAAGATTGAAGAGCGAATAGCGTTTCACATCGCCGGTGGGCAGATAATGATAGATCAGTTTCCAATCCCCGTCGCGGTAGGTGGTGAAGTGTTTGTCCCGACGCGGGTGCGGAAAGTGGGAAAGGAAGATCTCCTGCCGATCGCTGTCGCGCTTGCCGCTGAGCAAGGTCGCCAGGCTGTGTCCGTCGGTACTGAGGTCGCCCGGTAGCCCGGCTTCGGCCAGTTCGGTGATCGTCGGGAACAAATCGAAGCAGGCGCCCAGCTGGCGTTGGAAACCACCGGCCTTGATCGGCATGCGTTGTTGCCAGCGGTTCTTCGGATTGTCGCTCATCCACGCGGCAATGAACGGAACGCGAATGCCGCCTTCCCATTTGCTGCCCTTCTTGCCCCGCAACGGTGCGCTGGACGCGATGTCGCCATCCCCTCCCAAGGGCGCGTCGGAGCCATTGTCGCCGAGAAAAAATATGACGGTGTTGTCGGCGATTCCTTTTGTCTCGACGTGATTCATCAGGTCACCAAGGGATTTGTCCATGCCCGCGACAAGGGTGGCGAAGGCCTTTGCCGGTTTCTTCTTGTCAGATTCGGCATAGTGATTGGCGAAGCGTTTGTCGGATTGGAAAGGGCTGTGGACAGCGTAGTGCGACATGTACAGGAAGAACGGCTTTTTCTCGTCGATCGATTGGTCAATGGCCGTCTTGGCTTCGATGGTCAAAGCCTCGCTCAGGAAGGTGTCAGTCTTGTGGTATTTCTCCAATCCTGGAACGGCGCGTTTCTTACGCTTGGGATTGAGATTGCCGTAGCCGTCCTCCCCAAAGTAACTGCCGGGTTGTCCGTAGGCGCAACCGGCGATGTTCACGTCGAAGCCAAGATTCAATGGCTCCTCGCCTTCATGGTTCACCGGGCCGAAATGAGCCTTGCCGACATGGATCGTTCGGTAGCCCGCCTTGCGCAACAGGCCGGGGAGCGTGACATCTTCCCTGGAGAGGCCGGACCAATTCCATTCCTCTGCGCCATTGGCGCCGGTGTTCTTGCGTTCCGGTGAAATGAAATTGGTGACGCGATGCCGGGCAGAATTTTGTCCGGTCATGATGGACGCCCGAGTGGGGGAGCAGACGGTATGCGCATAGAAATCGGAAAACCGAATGCCCCGCTTGGCCAAGCGCTCCATGCTCGGTGTGCGATACCAATCATTGAGAGCGTGCTTCCTGGGGTTCCCGTCCGGTCCGGTGTGAAAGGGCACGGATGTGTCCTGCCAGCCCATGTCGTCGACGAGAAACAGGATGATGTTGGGTTTGACGGCGGCCGAGACCGAAACAGCGGTCACGGTCACCACGCCCAGAGCGATAGCGAATCGGCATTTCATATTGGCTGGTGACTGGGGGCTATTGCGCTCCGTAGATCGGGGCTTTCCAGTCTTTGGGAAGACGGCCCTGTGGGCGGACGCCATATGCTTTGGCGGGAATCGGATGATCGTCGGATTTCAGCAATGGCAGGTCGTCGGGGAGGTGTTTGATGCGGAGGTTTTTGTATTGGATCGTCATGGCGGGGCCGACGTGGACCTGCATGGCTAGGACGCCTTCGAGAGCGCGGCCTTTTTCATCGAGGTCGATGAGGTCGGCGGTGGGGTGGCCGTCGATCCAATGCTGATGATGGTTACCACGGACGAGTACACGGTATTCGTGCCACTCACCCGGTTTGAATTCCTTGAACGGCAGTTTGCCGACGACCCAGGAGCGGCCTTTCTCGTCGATGATCACTTTTTCCCCGGTGTGGGAAAGGATACGGCGGCCGCGTTCCTCGTAGAGCATTCCGTTGTATTTGGCCACGTTGGCGACGACGTCACATTGATAGCCGCTGACGATGTCCAGATCGATCTCGGGACGCGATTTGCCGCGGTACTGAATGCCGCTGTTGCCGCCGGGTGAGACCTTCACCATGACGCGCAGATCGAAATTGCGGATCGTGGAACCTTTCCAAGTGATGAAGCGGTTCTTCTTCAGGGTGCCATCGGTCTTGCCGGTGAGGACGCCTTGTTTGAAGGACCAATACCTGGAGTCACTCGTCCATCCGCGCAGGCGATTGCCGGCGAGCAGATTCTGGAACCCATCCGCGCCCGGCTTGACGGTTACAGCTGCGGACGCACCCGGGTGAGGTGGTGTGGAGAGGGTGAAGTTGCCTTTGCGCGGACTGAGGGGGCCGCCGATTTCCACGACGCGCTTGGTGGTGCGAGCGCGCATCTCGCGCAGGACTTTCGCATACTTGGAGTTCTTGGCGAGGTTCACCAATTCGTCCGGATCATTCTTCAGGTCGTGCAGGAACTCGTAGTTGTCGTGATCGAAGTAGCGGACGTATTTGAAGTTCTCGTTGCGTAGACCTTCGAATGGTGGAATGCGGCTGCGGACGGCGAAATGTTCGTGAAAGGTTTCGGTGCGCCAGTCGTTGGGTTTGCCCTTTGACACAACGGGCTTGAGACTGTGGCCTTGGTATCGCTTCGGTGGTTTGATACCGGCCCAGTCGAGGAACGTGGCGGGCAGGTCGAGATTCAACGCCAGGGCATCCGTTACCTGGCCCCGCATGCGCTTCGGAACGCGGGGATCATAGACGATGAGCGGAACGCGCAGTGATTCTTCGTAGTGCGACCATTTGCCAGCGAAGCCGCGGTTGCCCATGTGGTAGCCATTGTCGGCGGAGTAGACGATGATGGTGTTGTCGGCGAGTTCGGCCTTTTCAAGTTCCTCGATGAATCGGCCGATGGCCCCATCGATGCCGCTAACCATGCGGAGGTAGGCGCGCATGTTGGTGCGGTATTTTTCGTCCGTGTTCCAACGCCAGAAGAAACGTTCGCGGTTGATGGTGGTTTTTAGAAAATCAGGTTGGCTGTTGAAGATCTCGGGATCATTCAGACGCGGAGGGGCCATTTCGTCAGTCTCATAGAGGCCGTCTACTGCCCG
>JAYPXF010000407.1:0-3300 GCA_038154405.1 Verrucomicrobiales bacterium
GTGTGAGTACTGCCTCCAGTTGCATGATCATGGAGGTGGAGGACACCCGTTTTGGCAATGAAGGCGCGCTCTTCATGTCAGATTGTGGCGTGATTCCCGATCCCTCGGTGGAACAGTTGGCGGACATTGCCGTTTCGACCGCGGCATTGGCATTGCGCCTGTCCGGTATTCGCCCCCGAGTTGCGTTGCTTTCATTCTCCACCCACGGCAGCGCCAGACATGCTTCGGTAGACAAGGTGCGAGCGGCCAAGGATCTGGCGATCGAAAAAGCTGACGCGATCATGTTGGGCGCGGATTTTGATGGGGACCTGCAGGTCGATGCGGCTCTGGTGCCGGAGGTTGCTGAGTTGAAGCACAATGAAAGCCCGGTCGCTGGGCGGGCCAACGTATTGGTCTTTCCTGATCTCAATTCCGGTAACATAGGTTCCAAACTGGTCCAGCACATGGCGCGTGCAAACGCCTACGGCCAGATCATTCTGGGGCTGGATCAACCGGCGGCGGATGTTTCACGCGGGGCCAATGCTCACGATATTCTTGGCGTGGCCGGCATCGTCGGCCTGCAGGCGATTGCCTATCGCGAGCTTTATCCGGATGCCGGAATGAGGTTTCCCATCGACGTCTGAATTGCTGACACAATGAACACGGATACGCCACGGATCTTCATTGCCGCGACTCGTCAGAACGATGGCAAGACCACCACGTCGCTGGGGTTACTGGCGGAAATCAAGAAGCGTCATGAAAAGGTCGGTTACATCAAGCCGGTCGGTCAGCGCTTTGTGGAGGTGGACGAAAAGAAGATCGACGAAGACACGGTCTTGATGGACAGCGTCTATCATTTGAACTGCCCGCTCATCGACATGAGCCCGATCGCGATTGAACCGGATTTCACCCGCCGGTATTTGCAGGATGCCAATCGCGAGGAACTGGTTTCAAAGATTCAGAATGCGTTTGATCGCGTGGCGGCGGGCCGGGATTTCGTGCTTTGCGAAGGATCCGGACATGCGGGGGTCGGTTCGGTGTTCGATCTTTCCAATGCTCAGGTGGCCAAGGAATTGAACTCCAAGGTGGTGATTGTGACCCGGGGCGGAATCGGAAAACCAATCGATGAGGTGGTGCTGAACAAGGCGCTCTTTGAGAAACAGGGTGTGGAGGTGATCGGCGTGATCATCAACAAGGTGTTGCCCAAGAAATTGGATTACATCGAGGAATTCGCACGCAAAGGATTGGCTCGGCACGGACTGGAATTGCTTGGTGTGCTGCCGCATTCACCGACGCTTTCGAAGCCGTCGATCTACACGCTGCAACAGGAACTGAAGGCGGACGTGCTCAATTCGGCAGGGTCGCTCAATAACTTGGTTGAGGATGTCGTTCTGGGTGCCATGGGGGCGAACAACGCGGTCAAATACTTCCGGGAGGGAATGTTGCTGATCACTCCCTTTGACCGGGAGGACATCGTCTACGCGGCGGCGGCGCAGCAGGACAATGAGGAACAACATCTGGCCGGCTTGGTGCTCACTGGTAACGAGGAACCCAGCGGTGCTTTGCGACGGGTGATTGATCGATTGCCGTTTCCGGTATTGTTGACCTCTCATACCAGTTATCGCGCAGCCTCGATAGTGCATGACGCCATCGTCAAGACCCGTCCCGACGATCTCGAGAAGATCGACCTGATTCGTGAATTGATTGCGCGGCATGTGAACGTCGACCGTATTCTGGAATCGATTTAGAGGTGACGTTGGGTGAGAGGGGTGGCTAGAGTCTCGCCCCGTCGGAAAGTGCCAGCCATGTCATTGCCTTTTGCTGTCAATTCGAGCCTTGAGAATCTTCCGGTCTATCAACCCGGTCGTCCCATTGAGGAAGTCGCGCGAGAACTCGGAATGGAGTTCGATGCGGTCATCAAACTCGCTTCCAATGAGAATCCGTTGGGTCCTTCGCCCAAGGCTGTAGAGGCCATGGAACAGGCGGTGCGTCTGGTTCATTTGTATCCTGACGGGAATGCCTTCTATCTCAAAAATCATCTGGCGGATACGCTGGGTGTCGAAACGGGGAATCTGATATTCGGCAATGGTTCCAACGAGATCATCGAATTCATTGCCCACGCCATGTTGGGACGGGGAGACTCGATTGTGGTGTCCGAATACTGTTTTGCCATCTATCCCATCGTGGCCAAGATGATGGGGGCGGATGTTATCACCGTCCCGGCCAAGGATTACGGCCATGATCTGCCGGCGATGTTGGCGGCGATCACGCCGAATACGAAAGCGGTGTTTGTGGCGAACCCGAACAATCCCACCGGCACACTGGCACCACGGGAGGATGTCATACGTTTGGTGAACGACGTTCCTGACGATGTGTTGCTGGTGATGGATGAAGCCTATATCGAGTTTCTCTCGCAACCGGTGGATCTGCTCCCGCTGATTCGGCGAGGGGACAAACCGAATCTTCTCTTGATGCGCACCTTCTCAAAGATCTTCGGCCTGGCCGGGCTGAGGATCGGGTACGGGATTGGGGCTCCTGAATTCGTCGGTTCATTGGAAAAGATCCGGCAACCCTTCAATGCCAACGCCGTAGCTCAGGCCGGCGCCTTGGCGGCGTTGGATGATTTCGATCACTTGGCGAACACTCGTGCGAACAACGAAGCGGGGCTGCAATTCTTAAACACGGAGTTTCATCGGCTCGGATTGGATTACATTCCGTCGGCCGCGAATTTCGTTACGGTGAAAGTCGGCGATGGAATGAAGGTGTTCAACGACTTGCAGGCCAAAGGTGTGATCACCCGGCCCATGGCGGGATACCGAATGCCGGATTGGATCCGGGTTTCCGTCGGAACACCGGAGGAAAACACGCGTTGTGTGTTTGCCATGAGAGATGTTCTCGGCAAATCCTGAACGAGATGAAGCCCACGGATCTCCGAGGAATACTGCAATACGTGCCCGCTTTCCGGGACCGGGTATTCGTGATTGCCTTGGATGGAGTCATTGTCGCGGATGAAAACTTCTCGAATCTGCTTCTGGATATCGCCGTGCTGCGATCCTTGAACATTCGCGTGGTGCTGGTTCATGGGGCTGGAGCGGCAATTGAAACCGAATCCGCCAAGCAAGGGGTCACCCCCAGTAATCTCGATGGTTGCGGGGTGACAGATGACGCGACGTTGGATGTCTCGATGACGGCCGCCAACCGGCTGTCTCATGAAATTCTGAAAGGACTGGCCGCGAACGACCTGCGTGCCGTGAACTCAAACTGTCTCACCGCGAGTCCTCTCGGGATCATAAAGGGGGTGGATCACGAACACACCGGGAA
>JAYPXF010000408.1:0-3250 GCA_038154405.1 Verrucomicrobiales bacterium
GGCAGTTCGATCACGCCCGCCTGAACGCCCATGTGCTCTTGCTTCAGGAACGGGAACAATTTCCACAGGTTCTCACGATTGTCGTGATTTCCAATCGTCACATGAACGGTGATGCCGGCGGCGCGAATCGGCTCCACCAACCGGAGAAACTCTTTGTACTCGGCTGCTTTACCATTACTGAGAGCACAGTCGCCGTTGACGATCAGGTGAGCGGGGAGTGGATTGAGCGCGATGACGACCCGGACCGCCTGCGCAAGACAATCCGCCATGTTCACGCTCTCATGCTCGGACTCGTTGACGGGTGAACCAGGCCATTTCGTCCCCGGGTAGACCCGACTTGGATCGGCGCTGATGTGCGTATCCGCAAGCAAAGCAACCCGGTTTGGGTCCAACTCAGAACCTCCACGATTCGCGGCGGCCAACGCGCGGGGCTTCATCATGGCCGTGCCACCCAAAGCGAGCGAGCGCTTCGCGAATTGTCGACGAGTGATCGGTGGTAAAATGATTGGCATCTTGGATCTCCGTAAATTCCGTGGTTGAGCGATCGGCTATGCAACGATGTCATTGTCCCAGGATTCGCCGCGTCGAGTGTTCGAGTCGAGAGGGTCATGTCAACTTTCGGCGGGGCAGCGGGTTGTCCAGGGGCGGCTTATTTCCGGGAAACCCGGATAATTCCCCACGGGTGTAAACCATGTATCTGGAATCGCAGTTTTCCGTCGGGATGTATTTCTTGCTTCAATCTTTGAACTTTAACCAGCGGCTCAAAATCTGACGTTGCCGCCGCTGACTTATGCAGCTCCTCTTCGAATTTGGTTGGAGAAAGAAGGTCCAAAGAGATGGCGCTTCCATGGAAGAACTGGTTCTGGTCGAGAATCAATTTGAATGGTTCGGCCTCGTTCCAGTCAATCAAGTGAATGACTATGGCATCGGTTTGGGACTTGGGCTTGCATCTCACCACCGCAACAACGCCGTCATGGTCGCCCTGAAGCACGATGGGTGAGTTTTTGAACTGGTAGCTCGAAGTCGGAATCCCTCCCCCCCGGCAAAACACCGCCTCATATCCGTCGAAGAGCTCTGGCAAAGCCCTGATGAGTCCGTAGAGATCGGCATAGTCCGCCGCCGTTCCGAAGTAGCGAGGTCCACCGCCATTCTTCTGCCACACATCCCACGGAACCATCATGAGACCTCCCATTGCATAAGTGGTCGCAATGCAGCTTCGAGTGAAAGGAACCATATTGTCCGGCGGCGTCAAAACATCATATCTGGGGGGACTGAGAACCTGGCCTTTTTCGATATCCAGTCCAGGCGCGCACACCCACCTCCAGATCTTGAGGGGGCTGATGTTCTCCATCCGGGTTTCAGCCATTCCGAAATCGGCCCATTTGCTGTAGTCCCGCCAAACGACGTTGGAACTGTTATTGCAAGAGAAGGGAACCGGCGCTCCCCCGTTTGCGTCGGCGGCCGCGTTTCGGAGTGTCTCGTAAAACCGCAACAATCCCTCGAGCAAAAACTTTTCGTGAAGTCGTTTTAGATCTGGAGGGATTGAATCTTCTCCTCCCTTGGACAGAACCCATTCCCGGTAGGAAAACTTCGGGCGGCCGAGGTCGAGGTTCCAATTGCGCCGCTGTTGCTCTGTAGAATTATTGGTCAACCAGGCTGGAAACTTCGCATTCGAAGCGTCGCCGTAGCCGCCGTCGCGATAAACAGCTTCAGCATAATTCATCCCTGGGTCGTCGACCTGGATGCCGTCCGCCCCCTGCCGGATCATCTCCCGCACATGTTCTGATGCAATTTCAATGAAATCGTCACTCCAGACATCACCGATTGCCGGTTTGCTTGGAAGATGCCCGAGGACTGACAGATCTCCACTTAGACTCCGGTCTCGACCACGAATCCTGACAAATCCTCCGAGGTCGTCAGGCAGGATCGAGCTGATCGCGCCCGTGTAGTTCAAGCCGAGAGCATTTGCGCGTCCAATGATGTTTTCCCGATTCCCTTTGTCATAAACCCAATCAAGACGAGTGGAGAAAAAACGCGGCAGGTCAGCGAAAGTATCATGAGGATCCCGATCATTCTCCGGACGGAATCGGCGGCTCGAGAATGAAATGTCACTGAGCTTCGGATATCCGCATCCTCGAATGGAAGCCCTCGCCGAATCGGCAACGTGCGAGGACGTTTTCGGCCCTTCGGCGACCGCTTTCACATAGGCAGCCAGCTCCGGGACTGCGGTTTTGAGTTCTTCGAGTATCAAGCCGGTTATCGCTTCGGCCCCTTTTTTATTGAAGTGGGTCTTGTCTCCCTCTTTGAAGTTGTAAGCCATGCTCGCTGCGCGACCGATCTTGTTGTGGTGCGCGATACTGGCTCGGTGCAGGTCGATGAACGGCAGATTCAATTCCTTCGCCACTGCCTCGGCGGCATTGGCGTAGTCGGTCAGCGTTCCTCGGTAGCTGTACTTCTCGTTTCTGACCAGGTTGGACACGATCTTCCCCTGGGCGTCGAAGCTGCGACGCGTGACCGAACTCACGATAACTGGCTGGCCGCCAGCCTGCTGGATGCGCTCGACGTAGGACTTCAGATGATCCCGGTAAACGGCGGTGTCATACCGCTTCTGATCGTTGTGACCGAATTGAATGAGGACGTAGTCGGGCTGGTGTTGGACGAGTTCGTCCAGCTTCGTGGAAAGGGATTTCAGGGTGGCGCCACCCTTCGCGTAGTTGACGATCTTTGCGCGACGATCAAACCGCTCCGCAAAGGCCGGTCCCCACCCGGATTGCTCCGCGACGGTAGAATCTCCGATGAGGCCGACGACGACAGTTTTCTCCTGAGCCTCACCGACAGCCAGGCTCAGTAGTAATGCAATTGCCAAAACGATTCTCATATCACTGCTTTTGATTCCCGTTGAAATCGAGGACACGCTTCTGTCCGGCGGCATTCGCTCCGGGCGTCGGCCGGCTCACGCGGAGATTCGCATAGCGCGCTGAGCGCGTGAACATGTGGCGTAGTCCGATGCGTCCTTCGGTGATCACCGGCAAGTCCGGGTTGATCATGTGGAAATAGGCGACCTGATCAGGATTCTCGACCCGCACATGGAGGTCGCGGTCTTTCTTGATAACGGTGATGTGGTGCTTCACCCCGGTGGCAAACAGTTTAGGTGTTGAATAGTCCGGCTTCAGTTCCGTGCCTTTCAGGCCCCGCTTCTCCGGCATGTAGCGGCGACCGCGGATGTATGCCTTCTTCGTGCCCGGGTGGG
>JAYPXF010000409.1:0-3246 GCA_038154405.1 Verrucomicrobiales bacterium
GAAAAGAGACCGATCACCAATTGCCGCGAGAGAGAAACGTTATGCCCATGATGGCGATGATTCCGAACATGAGAACGGCGGCAATGGCGGTGGCGATCACCAGGGTCGCCTTCTGCGCGCCGAGGAAAAGCGAGGCGTATTTCTGAATCGTCACCCGACGAGTGGAGGTGGTGGTCTTGATGACTTGCTTGGCGAGGTGTTTGGTATCCATGGATCAGTTGGCATTGAATGAGTTACAGATGAAAAAGATCACTGCGGTGGCAGCCATCAGACCTCCCATCAAAATGATCGCCCTGCCCAGTAGCCGTTGAAATCGGAGTAGCGCCATTGCCTTTTGCTCTATCTCGATGAGATGGTCCGGTGCGCTTTCCGGGAAGGCGTCCCGAGCGAAGCGGCGGGAATCGGTTTCATCCTCAGTGTTCATTGTTTCACGATGATTCGAATCCGGTCTCTACCAATCTTTCTTCAGGAGCTCGGGAAACAGTTGTGTTCCGAGCAGGACAAGGCCCGCTGCGACTACCAACGCGGTCGCTGCGGAGGTGAGTTGAATGACGAGGGTTGCGACGTTTTTGTTGTTGTTCGAGTTCATGGCTATACTTCCGTTGCGATTCTGTGTCTCGTATTGTAATGAACGCGCCAACTAGAAATACCCCATAAAAAGCGATTTTTGGTACGTTTTGTTTCTGATTGAGTGTCTTGTGCAATGCGTAATGTATTATGTATTTTGATTAGTTTGCATTGCATATGCAATTCTATGGATTTCAGATGTAACTGATTGCTTCCCTATGTTGGTATTAGATTGTTGTGAGTCTGCCTTGGTGGCGTTCGAATTCGCTCTGTGATCAGAGCGCGTTCACGGATGAGGAAATGTGTTTCCCGATTGCTGATCCTGAATCGGGAATTTCAACGCGGCTGAATGGCGCGTCTTGGCGAAGCAGATCTAGTTGAAGTCGACGTCAGTCGACCAGCGCTCGTGAAGTTTGCGGAGCTGGTTGACGAGCTGCGGCTTCTCCTTGGCGTGGTCTCTGGCTTCGGGTTGGGCGTCGGCGAGATTGTGGAGCGTGGTGCGGTAGGTGTTCTGCTTCCGGTTGTGGTGGCCAATGAGTTTCCAGTCGCCTAGGCGAACGGCCCAGTTCTTGCCCCAGGCGAAGTGGAGGCTTTCGTAGCGGGTCTTGGCTTTGGGATCGTGGATGATCGGAAGAATGTCGTGGCCATCGATCTTGGGGGCATTTGCCGGTGAATCGACGCCGCAGAGATTCAGCAAGGTGGGGAACCAGTCCATGGCCGTGATGATCTGATCGCGGACGGCGCCTTGGGGAAGTTTGCCGGGATAGCTGATGATGGCGGGGACGCGGATGCCGCCTTCGAGGAAGGTTCCCTTGCGGCCGAGCCACTTGCCGGCACTGCCGCCACCGCTGGCGCCGTAGAAATGTCCCTTCGGATACCCGCTCTTGTGGTTGTCGACGCGGATGCGGTTGCCGACCTCCTCGGAATGTCCGTTGTCCGCCATGTAGATGACGATGGTGTTCTCCCGAAGACCGAGATCCTCGATGCGATCGACGACCTTGCCGATATAGTGGTCCGTGGTGGCCATGATGGCGGCGTAAGAGCGTCGGGCGGGATCCTTCACGTCTGCAAAGAGCTGTTCGTGTTGTTTCAAAGCCTGTTCGGGGTAATGCGGGATGTTGAACGGGACATAGAGGAAGAACGGGCGATTCCGATTCTCGTTCATGAATGTAAGCGCGCGTTGGACCATGAGATCAGGAAAGTAACGTCCGGGAATACGAACCTGATTGGTGCCTTCGTAAAGATCATGAAATCCCGTGCCGTGAAGGAAGTAATGATTGTAGTTGTCGATGAAGCCGTCGCGGATGCCGAAGAATTCGTCGAAGCCCTGCCGCTTCGGTCCGAAGTCACGATGGGCTCCCAGATGCCACTTGCCGAAAAGTCCCGTTCGGTAGCCGACGCCTTTCAAGACTTCCGCCAAGGTGAGTTCTTCGAGGTGCATGTTGATGCCTTTGGCACCGTTCATGTTTCCCTGGGTCCAATGATGCACGCCGCCGCGTTGCGGATGCCGGCCGGTCATCAAGGCGGCGCGCGAAGGACAGCATACCGTATGGGCGTAAGCCTGGGTGAAGCGGACGCCTGTCTCAGCGAGCTTGTCGATGTTGGGGGTGATGAGATCCTTGGAGCCGTAGCAATTCGCGTCGATGGTGCCTTGGTCGTCAGTGAAGAGGATGACTACGTTCGGGCGATCGGCGGCATGCATTGACACCTCAACAAGGCAGACGAGAGCGAAAGCTAAAAGAGTTCTCATGGTCGGCGCGATGGAAACGAAAAAAACGCCGGACTCCAAGCCTCGATCCTGGCGCCAGCGTTCCAAACCTTCGGCGGGGCTCGCGAGGACTCTCGCCCCACCGGAATCAAGGGACGCTGGCGCTAGTGGAGGCAGGGAATGGGACTGTTCAGTCCTTGGTGACGCTGCCCCACCAGTCCTTGTTGGGCTTGTAGTTGGGCGCGACGTAGTAGGCGTGTTGTTTTTCCAGTCGGGCTTTGCGGTCCGTGCTGATGTTCTTCAGATACGCGGCGCGCTTGGCTGGATCGTATTGCGGATCCTTCGCGGGGAACTCGGCCGGGACGGATTTCAGCCACTTGTGCAAGCGGCCCCGCATCGCGTTGGCGCGTTTGGATTGCTTGGCGTAGAGGTCTTTTTGTTCACCGACGTCCTTGTCGATGTTGTAGAGCTCGTGGCGTCCGTCTTCGTGGTAGTAGATGAGTTTCCACTCGTCCTCCATGAGGATCGATGAGGGTTCGCCGCCTTGATTGCCATAGTGGGGATAGTGCCAGTAGAGCGGACGCTCGCTGATGGTTCCGCCATTTAGCACAGGGACAAGACTCACGCCGTCGACCTGCTGTTGTTTGGGACTCGGGACACCGGCGAGTTCGAGCAATGTGGGATACCAATCAATGCCGTTGGCGGGAATGTCCGTTGTGGAGTTGGCTTTCGTGACGCCAGGAGCATAGAGGTAGAAGGGTTCGCGAATGCCGCCTTCCCATTGACGTCCCTTGCCGCCTCGGAAGGGCAGGCAGCTGGTTGAGAAGTTGTCGCCCGAGGAAACGCCGCCGTTGTCGGAAGTGAAGCAGATGATCGTATTGTCGGTGAGGCCGAGCTCATCGAGTTTCTTGAGCACGATTCCCACCGCGTCATCCATCTGTTCGATCAGGCCGGCGTAGACCGGACAATCC
>JAYPXF010000410.1:0-248 GCA_038154405.1 Verrucomicrobiales bacterium
GGTTCGATGTGTGCGGATTAACTTGTAGTCATCTTGAATCAGGACGCCATCCACCACGCGGCTGAAATAGATTCCCTTACGCGGGCGTTGCACGCTGCCGTTACCCTGATTCAGGAGCACATCGTGGAAGGATCCGCCTTCGATTTCAGTTGGCAGATCTCCCGTGAACCCGGCTAGGCGGGCGAAGGTCGGGAGCAGATCGTATCCGACGATGGGAACGGCAGAATACGAGCCTGGGCCCGACCGCA
>JAYPXF010000410.1:330-546 GCA_038154405.1 Verrucomicrobiales bacterium
TCGATGATCCGGCCGACCGCCTGGTCCAAGTCATCCATCATGGCGGCATACCAATAGGCCGTGTGCACCTTGCCGGGTGTCCGCTGTTTGTGCTTTGCCAGGGTCTCGGCCTTGGCCTCCGCGGAGAGGTGAATGAAGTAGTGGGAGATCTGGAGGTAGAAGGGATTACCCGCCGTCGACTGACGCTTGATGAACTGCACGGCGTCATCGGTGATC
>JAYPXF010000410.1:645-3204 GCA_038154405.1 Verrucomicrobiales bacterium
ATTTGGTCTGATCCGTCGACAACTGACGTCCGGTCCGGTTGTTGGTCCGACCGTCGGATTCGTCGTAGCCGCGCTCTGCGGGATGGGCGTACATGTGCCACTTGCCGAAGTGCGCGGCCCGGTATGTCGGAAAAGCCGCCTTCAACACCTGCGGGATGGAGGGCGACTTGACGAACTCGGGATAGTTGGCACCAAAGTTCGTGGTCTTCTTGAGCTTGGCCGGGGTCATGCCGAACTGGATCGCATGCCGCGAAGGCGAGCAAACCGGATGCGGTGCATAGGCCTGTGAAAATGTCATTCCGGCATCCGCCAGCCGTTTCATATTAGGAGTCAGATAAAAGTCAGACCGTGAATCAGCCCGGGCTCGGATCATCCGTACCTCCGTGTTGTTCCAACCCTGGTCGTCGGTCAGGATAAGAATGATGTTGGGCGGCTGTTTGCTTAACGCGGTTCCGGCGAGAGAGATCGCCAGGGCAAGGGCTGTTGAGCGGAGGGGCATGCTCATCGATTCTGGTTTATCGTTCTCTATTCTTCGTTTTCTGATTCCAGCCGGCCATGCAAACGAAGAACCGAGAACGACGAATCAAGAACGCATATCACTTCTTCCCAATACAGTACAAGGCCTCGTGAGTGCGGATGAAAATCTGGCCCTGGCTGATGGCGGGGCTCGATGAAATGGGTTCATCAAGACTGTTCTTGGCAACTTCTGCAAACTCCTTGCCGGGGCGAACGAGCGTTGCCTCACCGCGTTTGGAGAAGAAATACACGATGCCATCCGCGACAACCGGCGATGAGCTTTGCCCGCGACCCAGTCGTTCCTGCCAGACAGATTCGCCCGACTTGGCGTCGAAGCAGTTGGCGATCCCGTTGTCGCCGACCACCAGCAGGTAATCGCCTGCCACGATGGGCGAAGGGACGTAGGCGGCCCCGCGAATGGTTCGCCAGGCGATATGGGTCTTGGTCACGTTGCCAGTGCCTTTGGGATCGATTGCGAGGATGTGCCTTTCGGGATAGCCGCCGGTCACAAAGACGTATTCCCCGTTGTAAACCATCGAGGCCACGAATTGCTCGGTTGGGCCGTCCATGACCCAGTGACGTTTGCCGGTTCGCGGATCGTAGCTTGCGACTGAAATGCTGCCGGACAGAATCATCTGGGTGCGATTGCCGATCTTGCGGATGATCGGGGTCACGTAACTGCGGGTCTTGTTCTCCCGCATGGTGCGCCAGCGTTCCTTGCCAGTCTTGCGATCGAGCGCCACGATGTAGGCGTCGCCGTCGTGGTCGCCGTTGATGATCACGAGATCTTCAAACAGCACCGGGCAGGAGTTGAATCCATGCGCGCTGACAAAGTCGCCGACGTCGGTCTTCCATTTTTCCTTCCCGGCGAAATCATAGGCGGCCACCACGATCCGGCCGGGTGTGATCATGCGTTCTGAGCCGACGTTGGGTGCGATCACCATTTCCCCTTTGGCCAACATGAAGGTGACGTAGATGTACTTCCCGTCGGTGGCCGGCGTACCCGAGGCCCGGCTGTTGAGACGATGAAGAGTCTCCGGCGGCGACTTGAGGACGACGCGTTCCCAAATGGTCTTGCCGTTGCGGCGATTCAGACACAGCAGTCGGCGTTCGTTCTTCTCCGTGAGGCTCGTGGTCAGGAACACGCGATCGCCCCAAACGATTGGTGAAGAGTGGCCTTCGCCGGCAATCGGCTTTGTCCAAGCGATGTTCTCCGTCTTGCTCCAGCGAGTGGGAAGGTTCTTCTCAGTGCTGATCCCGTCGCCGCTGGGCCCGCGCCAACCGGGCCAGTTCTCCGCCAGTACAGATCCGGAGATGAAAAGGAGTAGTGTCAGTGTTCGCACGCCGGGAGCCTATACCGGTCGGCCTTGGCCACAAGAATCGAGTTGTGAGAACGTTCTTCGTTTCGGGTTACTGAAATCCCATGGCGGTTCGAACCTTGTGCGTGTTCGCGGGCGATGTCAGTTCGGTGAGGAGCAGGAAAGCGACATCGAGCGCTCCGGCCGGACAACTGCAGGTGATGCGATTCTCATCCTGAACGACGTGCTGGTCTTGGACGACCGCTCCAAACTCGGCCAGTTGCTTTCATCGAAGGTGATAGGTGGTCGCTTTTCTCCCCTCCAGAATACCGCTCTTGCCCAGCGCAAGGGCGGCGACGCAGATCGAAGCGATGTGTTTACCGGCGCGGTCAAAGCTGCGGATCAGATCCAGGGTATCTTCAGCATAGGCATCTTCGTAGAAACCCCGCTCTTCGAATCCGCCGGGGATGGCCAGGGCATCGAAATCGTCCACGTTGATTTCGTCAATCTGTCGCTGGGCCTTGACGATCAAGTTGAAGGTGCAGGTCACCTCCGGCCGTAGCGCCACCGTTTCCACCGCGACACCTTCGTCCCCGAAAGCCCGGCTCCAGCCGAGGACATCCGTGAAGACGCTCGCCTCGTACTCCTCGAATCCCTGGCACAACAGCAAGAGAACCTTCTTCATCCTATGACAAGAAGTGTCGTATGGCGCCCTCCTGATCGACCTTCAGGCTGACATCCAGGT
>JAYPXF010000411.1:0-3200 GCA_038154405.1 Verrucomicrobiales bacterium
CTTCGCGACGAGTTTCTTGACCAGATTGAGAAGCAGATTGCGAGCCACCAGGTTCACAACGGACGCCACCAGCAACAGGGCTATCACCGCGATCATCGTGGCGGCCAATTCCGGATTGCCGATCGTCAGTCCCCAGTTCTCGAGCCATGCCTGTATGTAATCGACCATGGCGACACTTTGCCGAAACAAAGCGGATTTGTCCGCTGTTTTTGTCGACTTGAACGTGGAACTCGATCACCCGAGACTGCGTGCCATGAAATCACTATTGATTGCCGCAACCGCAATGGGGCTCCTGGCAACGGCGTCAACCGAACCCGCCAAGGCCGGCTTCGATGGCGCCAAGGTGGAGACCTACAAGGTCGCTTCGGGTGACGAGATGAAGCTCTACATCTTCAATCCCAAGGGCCACAAACCCGGCAAAGATCAGCGTCCGGCCATCGTGTTTTTCTTTGGCGGCGGCTGGAATGGCGGGAACCCCTCGCAGTTCGAGCAACACAGTCGTTATCTGGCGACTCGGGGAATGGTGGCCATGGTTGCCGACTATCGGGTCAAGTCCCGCCAAGGCACGCCGCCCAGCGCTTGCGTGAATGATGGGAAATCGGCTGTCCGCTACATTCGTAAGAACGCCAGGCGCCTCGGCATCGATCCCGATCGCATCGCTGCCGGTGGCGGTTCAGCAGGTGGACACGTGGCTACTGCGACCGGTATGCTTGATGGCTTCGATGATCCGAACGACACGGACAAGTCGGTTTATTCCAAGTCGAACGCTCTCGTGCTTTTCAATCCGGTTTACGACAATGGGCCCAAAGGCGGCTATGGCCACGATCGCGTCAAGGAGTATTGGGAGGGCTTTTCACCCGCACACAACATCACGAAAGACGACCCTCCCGCCATTGTGTTTCTCGGAACCAAGGATTCGCTGATTCCAGTAAGCACAGGCAAGTCGTTCCAGAAGAAGATGCAGTACGTCGGTCTCAAGAGTGAACTGCATCTCTATGAAGGCCAACCACATGGATTCTTCAATGAAGCAAAGGGCGGCACTGAGATCTACCTCGATACCATCCGCAAGATGGACATTTTCCTTGTCGATCTCGGCTACCTGACCGGCAAACCGACCGAGAAACAAATTCGCGCCCAATCCCGTCCGCCGAAAGCCAAGAAACCGCGCAAGAAGAAGTGAACCTGTCCTATGGTCGGTCTCCTACCGAGCCACTTTCCCAGACCGAAGGTCTCCATAGTCCCCCGTGACTCCTTCGTTCAACGCTACTGCATCGAATTCCCCAAGTCGGAAGATTTTGCATCTTCCGCTACAAGAGATTATTACCGCGCCGGTTGTCGAAAATGCTGAAATCCTCGGGGGCGATGGCCGTCGCCACCCTGATGAGCCGGGTGCTGGGCATGGTGCGAATGATTGTATTCGCCAATTTGTTCGGCACCTCCGCCGTGGCTGGGGCGTTTGACTTCGCATTTTCCATTCCCAATCTCTTCCGCCGCCTGCTCGGGGAAGGCGCGTTGACCGCGGCGTTCATTCCGATTTTCAAGGAGCGTGAGGCCAAGGCAGGCGAAGCCTCGATGTGGCGGGTGGCCAACGTGGTGATCTCCGCCCTGATGGTGGTCTGTGCGCTCATCACCTTGGCCGTAGTCGCCGGGCTTACCTGGGCGATCGCGAGCGATGCGGTTTCAAGTCGGATTCGCCTCGTGCTGGAGCTCACCCGCGTGATGTTTCCCTACATGATGATGATCTGTCTCGCGGCGATCTTCATGGGCATGTTGAACGCCCGTGGGCAGTTCTTTCTGCCCGCGCTTGCCGGAACGTTGCTCAATCTGATTCTCATCCCGACGATCGTATTCGCGGCCCCGCGATGGGGGATGGAATTGGATCGCCAGGTGTTCGCACTGGCCTACGGCGTGCTGGCGGCCGGAATCGCTCAGATGCTGTTCATGATCCCCAGTCTGCGACGGGTGGGCTTTCGCTTTCGCTGGATCAATCCGCTGGGCAGTCCGGTTGTCCGGGAAGTCTGGACGCGAATGCTGCCAGGGTTGCTCGGCGTTGCCGCCTTTCAGATCAATGTCTTCCTTACCAGCGCCATTGCCGCGAGCATTGATCTGGAAATGCTCGCGGCCTGGCAATATGCCATTCGTCTCTTCGAGCTTCCCCAGGGCGTGTTCGGGGTCTCGTTGGCCACCTTCCTCCTGCCCACTCTCTCAGGGCTGGCGGCCAAGGGGCAGATGAAGGAATTCAAGCAGACGCTGACCCAGGGACTGGGCTACGTGATCTTCATCAATGCGCTCATGGGAGGATTGCTGCTGATTCTGGCGGAACCGATGGTCAGGTTGCTGTTCGAACGCGGACGCTTCGATGCCGAATCAACCTTGCGTTCGGCGTCCGCGCTGCGCTGGCTCGGATTGGCGCTGGTTCCGTATTCCATGAATGCGATTCTCTCTCGCGCCTTTTTCGCGAAAGGCGATACCCGGACACCGATGCGTCTCAGCGCCGTTTGCCTGGCTTTGAATCTGGTGTGCACCTGTGTGTTGATCGGCCCATATCAGGAACAGGGTCTGGCGATGTCCAACTGCATTACTTCGATTCTCAACACGGTGCTCTTGGCCATCGCGCTGCGCCGAGTCACCGGATCGATCGGACTGCGCAGCTTGTCCGCCTTGACGCTCCAGGTTGCCGCGATTCTGTCCATCTCGCTCGGCTTGGGTTGGTTCCTGTTCGGATGGTGGAACGGTCGCTTCGGCCATGCGACCTTGGCGCTGCGCATCGGGGAGGTGTTCGTGCCGCTGGGCGTCGCTTCACTTTGCTACATGACCTTCGCATTTGCCCTCAGATTGCCGGTCGCCAAGGAGATCCTGACGATGTTCACCCGCCGCATGAACCGGAATTGACCGGCTGAAGCGGCTCCCCAATGATCCGGGCATGCGCCAACTCGTCATGCTGCCATTGGCAGCTCTAGGTCTTGTCGTTTCGGAAGTAGCCGCTGCTGATCTCAAGACCGTCGTTTCCCAGCAGGTTGCCAAGGACGCCTCCTACCTGCAGTCCCTTTACCGGCATCTTCATCAGCATCCCGAACTCTCCTACATGGAGGAAGAGACGTCCAATCGCCTGGCCGATGAGATGAAAAAGATCGGATTTGAAGTGACGGAGAAGGTGGGGGGTTACGGCTTGGTCGGCGTGCTGAATAACGGCCCGGGGC
>JAYPXF010000412.1:0-3194 GCA_038154405.1 Verrucomicrobiales bacterium
CTAGCGCGCGCTCTGGAATCGGAATTTTTTGCAAATTCCGCTACCGCCGAAAACTTCAACCGAAGATGTCGGTGATCACTTTGCCATGCACATCGGTGAGACGGTAGTGTCGGGATTGTAGGAGCGACCGGCTTCGAGCATGACGCATTTCAATCCGGCCAGGGTCAGGGTGTAGGCCATCTGTCCGCCACCGGCTCCGGAGCCGATGATCGCGACGTCGTATTCCCCTCTTGCTTTTGCAGGTGTTATCTCAGGCATGATTCGGTTTGACCGGGGAAACGCGAAGCCGGCGGAAAAGGTAACGGCCAGTCCTCGATTTTTTTCATAAAGCGCGTTTTCCCGGAGCGTACCCGAATTTTCCCGTTACTTTTCTGCGACGGATCCCATTTCCTTTGCGAAGTCGTGTCGATCCAACATGAACACACCTGAAACCACCCCGGAATTCATTGCACTGCTGACGAGCAACCAGAGTCGGCTGTTTGCGTATGTGCTGTCGCTGGTCGGGGACCGGCAGCAGGCGCAGGACGTGATGCAGGAGACGAACATCGTCCTGTGGCGCAAGGCGTCGCAGTTCAAGCTCGGCACGAACTTCGGCGCCTGGATGCTGAAGGTCGCCTATTACCAGGTGATGGAGCATCGCCGGAAGATGAACAAGCAGGCGATCTTCATTGCCGACGATGATTTCCTTTCCCAATTGGCCGAGGAAGCCGTGGAAAGTTGCGAGGTGATGGAGCAACAACAGGCCGCCCTGCAGACCTGCCTCCAGAAACTGCCCGGCCGCCAGCGCGACATCGTCCGCCGGCGGTACCGCGAAGGCGCATCCATCAAGGCGGTCGCCGAGCAACTGGGCATCGCCGCCAGTGCCATCAAACAGACGCTTTTTCGGGCGCGCTGCAGTCTGATCGATTGCGTGCGCTTTCGCATTAAGGAACAGAACTCATGAGCAACGAAAATGAACTCAACGAACTGCTCGCCGCGTTCATCGACGACGAATTGACTGAAGAGCAGAGGCGGCGACTGGCCGAGATCGTCCAATATGATGCGGACGCGCGGGCTCGTTTTCTCGAGCACTGTCGCATGCATGCCGCGTTGGCCTGGGAACATGGTGTTCTCGGCAATCTGAGTTTTTCCACCGCGCCGGAAGCCAACGCTGAGAATGTGGTCGAGGTTTCCTTCCGGAACCGCATTGGCAGACCGCTGGCGATCGCGGCGGGAATCGCATTGGTCATCGGCCTCGTCTGGCAGGCGGCACTCCCGTCAGTGCGTCGCAATGCGTGGCTGACTGGACCGGCGGTCGGCACGGTCGAACGTAGTGCCGGCGGCAAACTCTCGGCCGAAGACCTCGCGGTCAGTCTTGTCGCAGGTGACGCGTTGCGCACCGGCGACTACTTGCTTGAGGGCGGATTGATCAATCTGCGATTCGAGAACGGCGTGGAAGTGGTGGTGGAGGCCCCGGCCCGTTTTCGCGTGGAGTCATCCGAACGTTTCGTCCTCCATTCCGGACGCCTCTCTGCGAACGTGCCGCCCGCGGGCAAGGGTTTTACCGTGCAGACGCCGGACGCTGATGTGATCGATCACGGAACGGAGTTCGGGGTCGAGGTGACCAAGGGCGTCGGCAGCGAGATCCACGTCTTCCAGGGCGAGGTTGAGGTCAAGTCACGGACCATGAAAGCGGAGACGCTGCGGCTCTTCACCGATCAGGCCACCCGGGTCGATGAAGTCGACGGATCACCCGCCGGCATCACCGTCGCTCCCGACCGGTTCCTGAGATCTTTCGACGAACCCTCGGCCAGTTATGCGAAACGCATCCAGCAATTGGATCCCGTGATGTATTTTCGTATGGCACCCAGCAGTGATGGGCTGACCCTGACTGATCATTCCGGCAACGGCTTGCATGCACAGATCCATCCGGGCACGGCTGGACAACCCTTGTTCGGGCGTGGTCGCTTGGGCTCGGCGTTCAAGATCCGAGGCGCCCGCACGCGTTCCCACGCGGTGGTGTCGGATTATCCGAAGACCACGAACAGTCAGCTGACCGTGATGGCCTGGGTGCGGGCGACGTCACGTCCACGCTGGGCCAGCATTGCCAAGAATTGGGGGGAAGGAGAACTCGGGCAGTTCCATTTCGGGCTGCTGGACCATACCGGCGAATTGGAAATACGCATTCGCGGTCCCAAGCGGGGAGGATCGCGGGTGCAGGATTCCGAACCGTTTCCGATCGGTGTCTGGCAGCACGTGGCGTTCGTGGCCGATGGCACGACGCTGCGTCTTTATCGCAATGGACGGGAAGTCGGCAGCACAACCCACCGGCCGATCGGACCTCCCACGATCAAAGCTCTTGCCCTAGGCGCCAAGCCCATTGGCAATCATCCCCGGTATCCCGGTGCTCCTTCCGATTTTTGGCACGGGCGCATCGATGAATTCGCCCTCTTCAATCACGCCCTCGACGGCAGTACCATTCGCGAGCTCTACGAAACGGAAAAACCTGTCCGCGTGGCAGATCGGCGTTGAGTTCATTAAATCGGGATGGAGAACCGGACAGTGGGCGAAAACCTTTATCTCATGCACGCCAGAGATACCAGTCGTCGACGGTAAACGCGTGTTTGAAATTCTTGGTTGGATCGACGCTCCCTTCCCCTCCCCTCAGTCCTCTCCCTCGGGGAGAGGAGGAATATCCGAGCGGTGCAATTGGAATCGATTGCGGACGCGCCAGCTATCCGCGTCCTGTGCTGTTCCTCCTCCCAGGGGAGAGGGTGAGGGGGACGGACGTTTTCCACCGACCGAACTGGTTCACTTGCAACCAAAGGTCCTCAGATTTCCGCAGCTACGTTTTGCCATCGGTCTCGCTACGTCCGGCCTCGGTGAGATACTCCACCAAGTCGTCCAGTTCGGGATCTGCATCCTTGCGCCAAGCGGCACTGGAGGTGAGAACCACGCGGGTTTTTCGCATCTTTACGAAGACAACTCCCAGGTGAGGCAGACGATCCAAATCGGATGGCAACACGGCCACACCCGCGCCACCAGCCACCATCCCCAAGGCCTCGGACAGGCCGTTGGCCTTGACTGAAATCTCCATAGCGAACCCGGCCTTCTCGCTCAGGTCCGCGATGAGTTGCGGACGTCCGGGAAAGTTCCTTTCGTGCAGCGAGACAAATGACTCTCCTTCCACTTCGACCAGGTCGATGGATTTGCGC
>JAYPXF010000413.1:0-3186 GCA_038154405.1 Verrucomicrobiales bacterium
GTATATAGCTGTGTGACCTGCGCCCAATAAGCCGTAAGGTATTGCAGTTGTCAATACTAAAGTATTGATTTAGGTGGCCGCGTGGAGCTTAAACCTTATGTCGGCATCGGGCATTTGGAGAGAATAGCAGGAAACCGGAATCGGTTACCCCAACAAATTACACGTCAACTCGAGCGCCAGCGTCCCACCAAATCCGTTTTGAGGATTTCATTTACACGTGAAGTAGGCGTTTCTCTGATGTCTTCAGTTCCCGCCATTCACCCGGGCCAAGGCCAGATGGCAGCTGGAATTGCCCGATTCGCACTCGAAGCAAGCGAAGCGTAGGATGTCCTATCGCGGCTGTCATCCGCCTGACTTGGCGGTTTTTTCCCTCCACCAATTCAAGTCCGATCCAAATGTCAGCCACAGTCTTGCGCTCGCGGATTGGAGGAGTTCGGGCCGCGACAATAGGTTGGGGATCGAGTTTCCAAGTCCGACAGGGAAGCGTGCGATACCCTTTGATGGTTACGCCCTGAGAAAGCCGGCGCAGGGCATCGTCAGCGGGGATCCGTTCGACCTGCGCCCAATATTCGCGGGGATGGCGGCGTTTGGGGTTCAGCACACGGTCGTTCCACTCGGATTCACCACTCAGGAGCAGCAGACCCTCGGAGTCTGCATCAAGACGACCGATCGGATACACGCGCTTGGGGAATCCAAACTCGCTCAAGTTCCGGTTCTTTGAGCCGTCCGGAGTGAATTGGGAGAGCACTCCGTAGGGTTTGTTGAAGGCAATCAACACGCCCAGAGCAAACAACAAACTGCGGCTGGGAAAAATTTTTTAAATTTTTAGCCATGGACACCGTGTGTCTAACCCTGGATGGCAGATTGAACCGCGTAACAAACGAAAGGCAACACATGATCGCAAACCAAATGGAATTCGGAATTGAAACCAGACCCGTCACCTGTGCCAACCGACGTCGCCAGCGTCGCCTGCCCGGAGCCCGGTGGTGGTTCGAGCAGATGCATCGCGCCGTGGATGAGTCTCCGGATTGGCAGGCTGAAAGGCTCAAGAAGATCAAACAGATCGACATCGCATTTCCAGGCGGTCGCAACTGAAGCGACCCACTGGCAGCCGAAGAGGAGGTTCCAGTTCAGCCACAACACCCGGCCCCGTTTCGCCAGCAGCCGAAGCGGGGCCGGCTCTTTGTGTACTGCCGGATTCTGTTTGCGGATGAAAGGTTGTTGCGCTTTGGTCGCGGCGTGGGTGAGAGCGTAAGAATTGCCGGTGTGCAGATGGATGTCGAATTTGCCGCCCCACAAAAAAACCTGGAACGAATGACTTCGTTTCTGGCGCAAACCGTATCGGCCGGTGCCGCCCTGACCATCTTTCCGGAATGCGCATTGACCGGCTATTGTTTCGATTCACTTGAGGAGGCGCGTAAATGCGCGCAGCCGCTTGATGGGCGCGCCGTGTCGGCAATGTCGAATTGTTGTGCCGAATTGGGAACCCATGTCGTGTTCGGCATGTTGGAGGCGGACGGTGACAAGGTGTTCAACGCCTGTGTCCTGATCGGACCGAATGGATTGGTGGGAAGATATCGCAAGGCGCACCTGCCATCGCTTGGTGTGGATCGGTTCACGACGCCCGGCGACGAACCGTTTGCCATTGTGGAAGCGGCGGGACTGCGGATCGGAATGAACATCTGCTATGACTATTCATTTCCGGAAGCGTCGCGGGTGTTGATGTTGGCCGGGGCGGATCTGATCGTGTTGCCGACCAACTGGCCGGAAGGCTCGCGCAAAGGGGCAACGTACCTGATCAACGCGCGGGCCCATGAGAACCATCTGTATTACTTGGCCGTCGACCGGGTCGGTAAGGAGAGAGGATTCGAGTTCATCGGATTGAGCAAGTGCTGCGATCCGACCGGGGACACGATCGCGGAAGCAGCGCACGATGAGGAAGCAATCATCTATGCGCTGGTCGATCCGGCGTTCGCACGGCAGAAGCACCTAGTGAAAGTGCTCGGAAAACACGAGGTGCATCGTATCCGCGATCGCCGGCCGGATCTTTACGGCCCTGCCATCGGATGAGGGGATGGAAAACTCGAAACGAGTCTACTCTGCGGAGTGAGGGTGTTCCCGGAGAAACTGAAGAAGGAGCTTCATCATTTCCCGGGCGGCGACTCTTGCCTGTTTCCGTACCAACTTGCGATCAGTGTGGTCCCCGAACTCATAGGTGATCGCCGGGCAGCCAAATCGATCATAGGCCCAAGCTTTGGACGTGGGTACGTCCATGTTGTGGCTGGCGGAGCGGGAAACGCGGTATTCCGGCAGACGGTCCGCGATCGCTTTGAGCCAAGTTTTCGTGAAATCGGGCGGGATGGTCGGATGCTCGTCTTTCTGGGTGTAGAAAATGTCGCGATAGGTGGAATGAAAGTCCAGGAACAGCAGTGGATGCGCATTGCGCTGCTTCAGCTCTTTCTCCAACCAGTTCCGGAATATTCGGGTTTCCGGTTGTCTGAAATCCTTCCAGTCGCGATTGAGATCCACTCCGCCGAGGTTGTGGCGCCAGTGACCTTCCGCCACTCCATCGGGGTTCATCAGGGGGACAGCAAGAATCGCGAGTTGGTCGCGGAATTTCTGGGGCAGCTCTGAATCCTCGAGGAGTTCTTCGACGAACGCCATCAAGCCGATGCCTCCTGACAGTTCTGGAGGATGTTGTCGACCGATGATGACGACGAGATTTGTCGCCGAGCGGGATCCGAATTTGACGGCGTGAATCGGGCGCTTGTCCATAGAACGCCCGATTACGGTTTCCTCGATTCCCGGCTGCTTTGCTATTTGCCTGATCCATGTGGAAACGCGAGCAGCGTCCAGTAGCTCGCGGGCGGATACCCAGGTCGGCTTTACGCTTACCGGCAGGTCAAGGGTCGCCTCCGTGCGGCGTGGGCTGACTTTGAGACGGGAATTCGAAAGGCGGCTCCAGTTCGTTCCATCGTGACTCGTCATTGGATGGTAGCGGTGAACGGCGCCTTCGTAGCGAAGCGTTACCGAGACCTTGTTGGTGTCCTGCGAATGAATACGAAAGGCATACCACGGACTGCGGTTGATCGGTTTGTTCTCGGGTGTGATGAGAATTCGGTAGTGATGCTTCGCGATTCTCGTGCAATTGCTGATCCGTGCACCTGGGAAACGGTTGTCTATGGT
>JAYPXF010000414.1:0-3115 GCA_038154405.1 Verrucomicrobiales bacterium
CCCGTGGTCAGGCGCGGGGCAACAGTGGCGTCTATCACCAAGGCCGGTTTGAGACTCAGGTGCTGGATGCTTTTGGCCTAGAGGGACGGATGAACGAGACCGGCGGGATCTACAGCATTGCTCATCCGCGGATCAACATGTGTCTGCCGCCGCTCTCCTGGCAGACCTATGACGTGGATTTTCAGGCGGCCGAGTATGACAAGAATGGCAAAGTGAAGAAGCATGCTCGGATGACGGTTCGGCTGAACGGAGTGGAGATTCACAAGAATCAGGAGCTCAAGAAGGCGACCACCGCCTCCCGGGTGAAGGGGCTGGAAGGCAAGGGGCCCATCTACATCCAGCACCACGGCAACCCGGTGTTCTACCGCAATATCTGGTTGGTCGAGAAATAGGGAGGTTCTCAATCCCTTAATTCTTTGACCGGAAGTCCCTCGCTTCCGGAGGTGAATGCATGATTAAATCGACGGTATCCGCAGTCTTTTAAAGATCCGCGAATGCTGATGAATCAGATTTTTACCAAATCACGGAAACGGTTGGTCGCTTCCATGGGGCTCGCCTTGGGTCTGATCGCCCTGCCGCCGTCTTTGCCGGCCGCCAAGGACCCCGATCAGGCGAAACAGATTGCGTTCTTTGACGCCAAGGTTCATCCGCTCTTGGAGAAGCATTGCTTCAAGTGTCACGGCGCGGAGAAGCGGTTGCGCGGCGGGCTGCGCTTGACGAGTCGCGAGGGTCTGTTGAAAGGCGGTGACCTGGGACCTTCGTTCGATTCATCGGCGCCGGAGAAGAGCCTCGTCCTTGAGATGGTGTCTTACAAGGACGAGGAGCACGAGATGCCTCCCAAAGGCAAGCTGCCGCAGGACGCGATCGACGTGCTGACCGAATGGGTGCGCATGGGTGCCCCCTACAATCCGGAGCGCGAGATCAAGGGAGAGATAGAACACGCGGCAGACACGACCAAGATCAACGAAGCGAACAAGAATTACTGGGCCTTCCGTCCGGTGGCGCGACCGGATGTTCCCAAAGTGGCGGACACCGAATGGCGCGGTCCGATTGATGCATTCATTTATGACCGCCTGGCTGCCGCGAATTTGAAGCCGAACGGCAAGGCTCCGGCGCGCCAACTTATCCGGCGGGCGTTTTATAATCTCATCGGGCTTCCTCCGACATTGGAAGAAGTCGCCCGCTTTGAACGGGATTCTTCCCCGGAAGCGTTTGCGGCGGTGATTGACGATCTGCTTTCGCGTCCGCAATACGGCGAGAAATGGGGACGGCATTGGCTGGACTTGGTTCGCTACGCGGAGTCCAACGGCTACGAGCGCGACGGCTACAAACCGCATGTGTGGCGCTACCGCGATTACGTCATCAAGTCCTTCAACGATGACAAGCCGTATGACCGTTTCATCATCGAGCAATTGGCCGGGGATGAACTCAAGCCCTTCTCGGAGGAGGCGTATGTCGCAACGGGGTTCTATCGGCTCGGCTTGTGGGATGATGAACCCGTGGACCGGCTACAGGCCTACTATGACGGATTGGATGACATCATTTCTGTGACCGGACAGTCCATGTTGGGCCTGACCATTGGCTGTGCCCGCTGTCACGATCACAAGATCGATCCGATTCCGCAGAAGGATTACTACGGCATGGTTTCCTTCCTGAACAACATCCGGCACTACGGGCAACGCGGGGCGCCGACGGTGATTGATGCCTCGGTTCGCGCCCTGTTGCCACCGGACCGCGCGGACGAGCAACACGCGCTGGTCAAATCGCTGACCAATGAGAAGAACAAGCTCGATCGCTTCCTGCGTCGAATTGACAAGAAGGCGAACGAGAATCTCAAGGCGGGCGAGAAGGATGATTATCGTTATGAGGACAACCGTGTGCCGATCCTCAAGAAATACGTTGGTCAATGGATCAAGCAAAAGGACTACGAGCAGTACGTGAAGGAATTCAAACAGGCCAAAGAGCTGCGAGGCCGTCTGAACACCGGAACGAAACTGGCCTTGGTCATCACCGAGAAGGGGACGGCAGCGCCGAACCAGAACGTGTTGATTCGCGGTAACGTCCATGCGAAGGGGCCGGAAGTCGAAGCGGCTTTCCTGTCGATCCTCTCACCGCCGAAACCAGAAATCGCCGCATCGGCCTACGGCAAGTCCACCGGGCGCCGACTGGCACTGGCCAAGTGGATCACGTCGAAGGGCAATCCCCTGACTGCACGCGTGATGATGAACCGACTGTGGCAGCATCACTTTGGCCGGGGTATCGTGAAGTCGAGTGAGAACTTCGGCCGGCTTGGCGAACAGCCCACGCATCCGGAACTGCTCAACTGGCTGGCGGCGGAGTTCATGGCGGGTGGTTGGAAGATCAAACGAATGCACAAGCGGATCATGATGAGTCGGGCGTATCAGATGAGCTCGGCCGGTCAGGAAGCCGGTTTGGCCAAGGACGCTGCAAATGACCTGTTCTGGCGTTTCAACCTGCGCCGCCTGACGGCCGAAGAGATTCGGGATTCTGCGGTCAACCTCACCGGGAAACTCAATCTCAAGATGGGTGGTCCCAGCATCTATTCCGATGTTCCGCAGGAAGTCCTGGCGACGGCTTCACGGCCGCATGCGGCATGGGGCAGTTCACCGCCGCAGGAGCGCAATCGTCGCAGTGTCTACATCGTGGTGAAGCGTTCACTGCATGAGCCGATCCTGAAGACGTTCGACATGGCGGACACGGACGGGCATTGCTCCGTGCGTTTTTCCAGCATTCTGCCGACGCAGTCGCTCACCATGCTGAACAGCAGGTTCTTCAATGACATCGCAATCGGTTTTGCGGCGCGCGTACGTGCCGACGTGGGGGACAATGTGCGGGAGCAGGTGTCGCGGGTCCTGTCACTGACCTTCAATCGTCCGGCGACCAATCGGGAGATCCAGCAAGGCGTCAGGGCGATCAACAAGCTGAAGAACCTGCGGAAGGCAGGTGACGTGAAACAGGGCGGTCAACCGCTGGAACGGTTCTGCCTGCTGGCGCTGAACCTGAACGAATTTGTATTTGTGGACTGAACCCAGGAAACGACATGAACAACGACAGACCTCACAACACCTTCTGCGGTCGAACCCGGCGCGAGTTT
>JAYPXF010000415.1:0-3113 GCA_038154405.1 Verrucomicrobiales bacterium
TAACTCGGATGGTCATCTGTTTCTCGCGTCCGTCGACCTTGTCCAAGGAATCCTTCGCGTTGCGCATGAGGTTCACCAGGATCTGCAGCACCTTGTGGCGTTCGATCGTCACATCAATCTTCGTCTTGATCTCGCGGATCAGCCTGATGTCATGCCGCTGCAAGGACACCGCATTGAGGCGGATGGCATCCTCGATGATGTCCGGAATCGGGCAGGTCTCGGAAACACCCGCAACCTTGGCGTAACTCTGCTGCATGGAGATGATGCTCTTGATGTGCTGGATGCTTTTGCCTAACGCGTTCATTTCCTTGTTAATCTCCTCCCGTTCCTTTTGGAGATGCTCGGCGAGCGTCGCCAGAAAACCGGGCACCTGTTTGCCCTTCTCATCGTCGGTCAGGAATTCACCCAGGCGTTCCTTGTTCTGCTCCATCAGATCCGACACGCGACTGACGTTGCCGACCTTGGATTTGCCGAGTTTTTCGCACACGACGGTCGCGGATACGTTCACGCTGTTGAGGACGTTGCCAACGTTGTGGAGCACACCGGTGGCGATTTCGGCCATGCCGGCCGCCCTTGCAGATTCCACCAATTGCTGATGTGCAGAATCCAGCTGCTCAGCGTCGCGATCCATGCGCTCCGTGATGCGCCGGCCGTAGTAGACTGCCAAAACCAACATGACCCCAATGAGAATAATCAATATGTATTGCCCTGATCGTTGTCGGTCCGACAAGACCAGTTGCTCTTGAAAGCTCTTCATCTGGATCCGGCCGATTTCCAGACTGATGCCGGTGATCGCTGCATTAAAGGTGAGCATCTCGGAATCAATCCTGCCTTTCGCTGCAACGGACTCCTCCAATGACACGCTGCCGAACCTGTCAAGCAACTTGCGGGAATGTTCCGTGGCCGCCTGCATGGAATTCCGCGCCTTGGTCACGGCGTCGAACAGTTCCTGCACGTCCATGTGCTCGGTTTCCTCGCGCAGGTTACCCAGGCGGTCTGACAGTGCCTCTTGGAAATCCTTATGCGCCTTCTCCATCTGTTCGCGCGCCCGTTCCACATCACGGCTTTGGAACAGCTTGTCAACGGGGGCCTTGATCCGACCGGCCAGTACATGCAGCTCGTTCACGCCTTCAAAGCGCGCATGCCACGCCTGGCCGGCTTCGACGGATTGGTTGAACGCGGAATGAACCTGGTGGTTCACATATGCTGAAAATGAAACGGTCAGGATGTTGAAGAAGGCCAGCAGGTAATAGAGAAGATGCCACTGATGCCGCGAGCGCGGATTGCGCTTGCGCATGATCTTCGTTCCCGGTGCCTTTCGTTCAGTCACGCTATTCCCGCTGGCGTGAGGGTGAGCCTACCTTGACCCGTCCCCGGACAGCAATCGATGATTCTCATTTGGTGGCCGTTTTTCTTCCTGCCCCCGGAAGGTGCCCCAAAGCCCCGATTGCCTCCACCTTGCGCCGGTAGATCCGGTCGCCTTGGGTGATGGTCAGATAACTCCGGTTCGGGCCACTCAAGCCGACACTGGTGATGCCTTTCGGTCCCGGGTGCGGGATGACTCCCGAAATGCGCCCCATTGGATCGAAGAACTGCACGCCCAGCTCGGTCGCCACGAACCAGCGACCTTGCAGATCACTCGTCATACCATCTCCGCGACACGAATTCAAATACACCGGCCCCGTTCCGTCTTTGGAAACGGCCTTCGGATCCACGCGTCGCCGCATGGTCATGAACGGCTCCTTGAATTTGAGAGAACCGTCAGCCTCGATCCGGAATAGCCAAACGTGGGGACCGCGAAAATCCGATACCGCCAAAGTTCCGCCATCCGCCGACAGTGCGATTCCGTTAGGCGCGGTGATCCCGGTGTCGACCACCCGCTTGTTTCCACTTTTCAGATCAACCATGCTGACCTGCCGTTTCCGGGTTTCCGTGAAGTAGATCTTCCCCGCGCGGGTAATTACGAGATCATTTCGATGTACGTCCGTGGCGAGCACATCGATCATGCCGCTCTTTACGTCGAATGCGGCGATCCGTTTGAGGTTCCCCTGGCACGCGTAAAGCCTCCCATCGGGTCCGAACATCAGACCGCTGGCCGCCTCGGGGAACAACTTGGTGGTCTTGCCAGCGGCATTCTGTCGGAAGATTCCCGGGCCGTTCGCTCCCTTGCGCATGTCCGAATAATACAGATTCCCCTGCTCATCCGCGCAGGGCCCATCCGCAAAGCCGAGGCCGTCCACGATCAACTCCCAACCCTCCCCGTCGACCAGCAGTTTGGAAAGCGACATGTCTCCCCGAAGATCTTGGGCATCAGCACTACTGAGCCCGACCAGCAGAGCGGCGAAGCCGATGCAAGCAATCCTGAGCGGTGAAATCATCGGCGGGAAACTAGCGGTTGGCTTCGTGAATGGAAGTCCCCTTTTCGCCCATTCGTGCCGTCCATTAAGAAACAGGTCCTCGGTCGTTTCGGAGGACCTGTCGAATCCGATTTGTCGCGAGATTAGAACTTGTAGTTCAGGCTCGTGATCAGCTTGATGTCGTTGGACACGCGACCGGCAGCGGGGCGGGCGGTGTATTCATCCTGGATCACCGTACGCAAGGCCATTTTCGGAGTCAGGTCCGCTTCCACACCGAGTTCCGCAGACAGAAAGTAGTTTCCGAAATCACCCACTTCCGGGACGAATTCAGCCGACTGCCAGAGACGGGCGGTATCGCTGATCTTGAAGGTCAACCGTTCACCGGCGCGCAGCGTGAGGAATGAGTCAGATGTGCCACCGAGGCGTTGAAACACGTAACCCGGGCCGACTTCCATGTCGAGGGTCAGCCGATCCTTCTTGATCACGTGCCAACCGAAACCGGGACTGAGCTTGATGCGGTAGTCGATGTCCGAAATCGCGTCACTGAAATACTCGGCGCGTCCATAGACGTAGAAACGCTCGGTCACTTTGCGATCATACTGGCCGTAGGCACGGTAGCTTTCATTGTTCTTGATGCTGTTCTGCTCACCATAGGTGGCGTCCGCGCCAAGCGTGATCGCGTAGTTCTTGTAATTGCCCTTGGTCTTGATGTTGGCTGCTGCCAACACGGTCTCGGCGTTACCATCGGTCAATGTC
>JAYPXF010000416.1:0-3073 GCA_038154405.1 Verrucomicrobiales bacterium
CGAGAAGTTTGAGGATGTGCACGGATTAAAAGCGGCGCTGATGAAAGAGAATCGGGCGGTAGCGGGTTCGATCTTCGAGGGGCTGCTGTGCTACGGTCTTGGGCGCGACGTAAGTTTTACCGACCGACCATTGATAAAGAAATCCCTGGACACCTTGCAAGCGGACGAATACCCGATCCGATCCATGATCAAACAGATCGTCACCAGCAAACCTTTCATGAATCCCTAGCGACAACGTCCTTAATCCTGACCTTTCTCTTAATCGTAATTCCAAGGCATGATAGCCGAGCACGATGAGAGGGACGGATTAGGATTAAGACAAAGATTAAGAATTTCTCATTATGAACATCACCACGACCTCAAATCGCCGCACCTTCCTCCGCAATGGCTCCAAGGCTTTGACGCTGCCCTTCCTGGCCAGCCTTCTTCCAGCCGGATCAAGAGCCCTTGCGGAAAAGAGCCTCGCGTCCAACACACCCAAGCGTCTCCTGTGGATGTCCATGGGACACGGCCACATGGAGAAACACTTTTACCCGAGGAAAGGCGGCAACTTGAAAAACATCGCCCTGCCTCCCGGTTGGGATCCGATGAAGAAGAACCTCGGCCACGTGACGATGGTTTCGAACTTCACCAATGCGGAGAACAAGCAGCCGCACGAAGGCAGCGAAGCCGTGCTCACCTGCGCCAATGTCGTCGGGTTTCCCGGCAAGGCCCGGCACAACAGCGTTTCCTGCGACCAGGTGGCCGCCGCGCATCTCGGCAAGACCACCCGCTACCAAAGCCTGCAGCTTAACTGTCCCAAGGAAGACACCGGAAACGGACACGGCGGCGTGGCGATGTCCTATCGCGAGGACGGCAGCCCCATGCCCGGATACGATTCCCCGCTGGAGGTCTACTACCGGCTCTTCGGCGGCAACACCCCCAAGAAGGAAGTCCTCGAAACGCTGAAACAGCGACGCAGCATCCTTGATATCCTCGAATTCGAAAGCAGCTCCACCAAGCGCCTCCTGAGCAAGGCCGACCGCGAGAAGCTGGAGGAATACACCACCAGCATCCGCGACATCGAAACCTCCCTGACCCGCGAACGCGAATGGCTCGACGTCCCCTATCCGAAAGCCAGCCTCCCGAAACCGCCCGCACAACTGCAGGGCGAACGCGAGATCCGCGACATGTTCAAGCTTGTCATCGCAGCCTGGCAGACCGACGCCACCCGCGTGATCACCTATCGCATGCCCGACGCCGGCCTGCTCAAGAGCATGAGCATCGCCTCCACCCCCCACACCCTTTCGCACTACGGTTCCAATGCCTCGCTGCATGCACTCAACCTGCAGCGGACCAAGAAATGGATGCAGCTCTACTCCGGTTTCATCGACCAACTCCGCGCGGCGAAAGACCCCCTCGATCCGAATGGCGGCAGCATTTTCAACAACAGCCTCATCTACAACGGCGGCGGCCTCCGCACCGCCCACCGCAACACCAACGTCCCCTGCCTGCTCACCGGAGGAGGCTTCAAGGGCCTGAAACACGGTAAGCATCGCCTCGCCGCCAAAAAGAACACGCCCCTTGCCAATCTGTGGACCACCATGCTCCAAGACGCTGGCGCGCCGGTAGATCGCTTTGCCGATGCGAATGCGACGGCGAGTTCGATCTTAGGTTGAATCAGTGTTGAGAACTTTGGAAGGCATTGCCCTGTCAATGCCCATACTTGGGAACCGACGGAGCGGTTCGCTACGTCTTCCGCTGGACGCCACATGAGCAATCACTGGTTGCAAAGATCTCGCTCGCTTGCGATGTTGATTGAAGCGGCCCAGACTCGGCTCGTCCCGACAACGTCAAATGGATGAACGCTCAGAACGACATAGTGACAACAGCTCGTCAGACGATGAACGAGATTCTCACTCAGGCCCTCAAGGACCAGGGCAAATGCTCGCGCGAAGATTGGCTGAATCAGTTGGATCGGATACACGGGACGACGAGAGGTTGCGCGCCGAGGAAGAAGAGCTCCGCCGGTGCCTGGAAGACGGCGACCTGAGCGCGTCCCTACCGGATGCACTGCCGGATTTTGTCGGATCGGAACATGAGGTCTGGTCGGACGGCCTTCGAGTGCTGAAAGCAACCCTGCCGGGCGCGTACGGACGAAGATGGGGTAGCCGCCGGTTCGCATCCCCTTCCGAATATCTGCAGCGAATCCATCTTGCGTAGACAGCCTTTGCGTTTCCATGGGAAGTCATCGGTCTTTGTAAGGAAGCGGGAAGAATTCGCATCGTCACTGAGCAGCCATTCATCGCGGGACAAGCTCCCACTCACGTCGAGATCGATGATTTCATGCAGGCGATTGGATTTGAACGGGTCACGCATCGTTTTGGGGATCATTGGTTGCGACGAACCGATTCATTGCTCGCCTTCGACGCTGAGCCCGGCAACTTCGTCAAGACGACTGCCGGCCTCGTGCCGGTCGATTTGATTCTTCAATTCGCCGACCAGTGAATGGGCCAAGACAAACAATCCGGAAACGAATGCGTAGCGCACCGGAAGATCAGTGATCGAAAAGAGACTGATCGCATCCGCAGCCGCGCCATCCTCGAGAATTGAAGTCGCCATGTTTTTTGAATTTCGCGATGCTTTTTCAATTCCAGTTCCAGCACGTGAAACGAATGCCCCTCGTCAATCGACCGACCTTTGCCAAGAAGCTGACTTTCCTCTGCCTCGCCTCGGCTACCTTGGTTTCGGCTGCAGATCGGTTTGATGGATTCCTGAAGACGCACTGCGTCAGTTGCCATGGTCCTGACAAGCAGAAGGGCGACCTGCGGGTCGATCGGCTTTCGCGCAATTTTCAGATGGGGGAGGATTCGCAGGTCTGGGCGGAGGTGATCGAGAAGGTCAACAGTGGCGAAATGCCGCCGAAGAAGAAACCGACGCAGGAGGAGATCTCGGCGTTTGTCACCACTCTCGACGGGCGACTCAAGGAAGGGCGGGCGGCGCGGATGGCGGCGCGTCCGGCGGTGGCGCATTACCGGCTCAGCCGGAAGGAGTATCAAAACACGGTCTACGACCTGCTCGGCGTGCGCTATGA
>JAYPXF010000417.1:0-3069 GCA_038154405.1 Verrucomicrobiales bacterium
GTCCTCCCAGGCGGTAAATCCCTGATCCGCCGCAAACTTGATCTGATCAATAACGTCCTTGCCGCCATGCGCCTTGAACGAGCCCGGATGCGGGGCGTACTTCAGCTTGAACTTGCCGTCCTTGTGGTGATCGGCATGAGCGGTTGAGGCGGTGGTCAATGCCGCGGCAGCCACTCCGGCCACGGCTCCGTTGTGAATGAAATCTCGGCGGTCCATGATGGGTAATTGATTCGTCCAGGATCATTTGAAGCGAGATGAAGAAAGTCAAACGCGCAGCTGATACAGCAATGCTTCCCTTCTCCACCGGCCACAAGTATTCTGCCCGTTTGGCCCAAACGCCAAATTGCGACATTTTCACGCGAAAACATGGGTAAGGAATTCATCAGAATCGGCGGTGCCCGCGAGCACAACCTGAAGGCGGTTACACTCGATATTCCGCGCGACAAGCTGGTCGTGATCACGGGCCTCAGCGGTTCGGGCAAGTCATCCCTCGCTTTCGACACAATCTACGCCGAAGGCCAGCGCAAATACGTCGAGAGCCTTTCGACCTACGCCCGGCAATTCCTCGATCAACTGCAAAAGCCGGACGTCGATTACATCGAGGGGCTTTCGCCGACCATCGCCATTGAGCAACAGGGCGCGAGTTCCAACCCGCGATCCATCATCGCGACCACCACCGAAATCTACGACTACCTGCGTCTGCTCTTCGCACACATCGGACAAGCCCACTGCCCGGATACGGGAATGCCGATCACCCAGCGCACAACGTCCGACATCGTCGATTCCATCCTGAATCTGCCGGAACGGACCAAGATCATGTTGTTGGCCCCCGTGATCGAAAAGCAGAAGGGTGAATTCCGCGACGTGATCGAGCGCCTTGCCCGCGATGGCTACGTGCGCGCTCGCGTGGATGGCGAGACGGTCGAGCTCGAGAAAAATGTCCGCATCAAACTCGATCCAAAGAAAGTCCACACCATTGAAGTCGTGGTCGATCGCCTGATCGTCAGCGACAAGATTCGCGTGCGACTCAGCGACTCGGTCGAAACCTGTCTCAAGACGGGCAGCGGAAAACTCATCCTGATGGAGATGCCACCGGACGCCCCTCCCAGCACCAAATGGAAGGAATCACTCCATTCCAACCGGATGTACAGCCCGGCCACCGGGAAGGCCTTCGATCCGCCCACGCCCAAGCACTTCTCCTTCAATTCCCCATCCGGTGCCTGCCGCGTCTGCAACGGACTCGGACAGAAGATGGTGTTTAATCCCGCCTTGGTCGTGCCGGTCACGGACAAGACCCTGGATCAAGGCGCGGTGTTGCCATGGAAGCGTGGCGGCAAGCGCATGATCACCTACTACAACGCCATGTTGAAGGGACTCGCGAAACACTACGAAGTTCCGATGGACAAGAAGTGGCGGCTGCTTCCCGAGAAATTCCGACAGGTCGTGCTGTTCGGATCCGGCGAGGAGGAGATCGAGTTCACCATGTATCGCGCCGGCAAGGCGGCGCGGAACAAGAAGCCGTTCGAAGGGGTGTTGCCGAACTTGGAGAGACTTTTCGTCGAAAGCGCAAGCGAGTTTACCCGCAACCGCCTCAAGGCGTTCATGGGACCGGAACCATGCGATGCGTGCAACCGCCAGCGTCTCAAGCCGGAGATCCTGGCTGTTCGGCTCGGCAACGATGTGAAATCACTGGGCAAACCCGCCAAGAAAGGACAACCAGTAAACCTTCCCGGCCGTTCCATCATGGACGTCTGTGACATGCCGATCGAGGACGCCGACGGTTTCATCTCCGATCTCAAACTGACCAAGTTTCAGCAGAACATCGCCGGTGATCTCGTGAAGGAAATCCGCACCCGACTTGGATTTCTCAGGGATGTGGGATTGGGATACCTCACCCTGAATCGGGAGAGCGGTTCTTTGAGCGGCGGCGAAGCCCAACGCATCCGCCTGGCCACCCAGATCGGTGCAGGTTTGGTCGGAGTGATCTATATCCTGGACGAACCCAGCATCGGCTTGCACCAGCGCGACAATGATCGGTTGCTGGAAACGCTCGAAGGTCTGCGTGACCAGGGCAATTCCGTGATCGTCGTCGAACACGACGAGGACACCATTCGCCGGGCTGATCACCTGATCGACATAGGACCGGGCGCCGGCGTGCACGGCGGCGAAATCATCGCTCAAGGCACCGCGGCCGAAGTCATGGACATCCAGCATTCCTTGACCGGCAAATACTTATCAGGGCGTCTGAACATCCCGATTCCCCACAAGCGCAAGAAACCGGATCCACTTCGCGGCTGGGTCGAAGTCAAGGGCGCCACTGCCAACAACCTCAAGGATGTCCACGCGCGGTTCCCGATCGGTTTGATGACCTGTGTGACCGGTGTCAGCGGTTCCGGCAAGAGCACCCTGGTGGATGACATTTTGCGGCGGGCGCTGTTTCGCAAATGGTATGGATCCAAGGACAAACCCGGCGATCATCGGTCAATCAAGGGCGATGATCAGTTCGACAAGATCATCGTCATCGATCAATCACCGATCGGCCGCACGCCACGAAGCAATCCCGCGACCTACACGGGAATCTTCAACGAAATCCGAGACCTGTTTGCCAAGTTACCGGCAGCCAAAATCCGCGGCTATGGACCGGGACGATTCAGTTTCAACGTCAAGGGTGGACGCTGCGAAAAGTGCAGCGGCGACGGCGTGCTGAAGATCGAAATGCAGTTTCTTCCACCGGTTTACGTCACGTGTGAATCCTGCAACGGCCATCGCTACAATCGCGAGACATTGGAGATCAATTACAAGGGTGTGAATATCGCCGACATTCTCGAAATGACGGTCGATGAAGCGGTCAGCTTCTTCCGCGCCATCCCAAAAATCCAGGAGGTCTGCAGCACCCTCGCCGAGGTTGGCCTCGGCTACATCAAACTCGGGCAACAGGCCACCACTCTTTCGGGCGGCGAGGCCCAGCGGGTAAAACTCGCCGCCGAACTCAGCCGCAGATCCCCCGGCAAGACCCTCTCCATTCTGGACGTGCCCACGACCGGCCTGCACTGCCACGACGTTTCTAAA
>JAYPXF010000418.1:0-455 GCA_038154405.1 Verrucomicrobiales bacterium
AGATAGTCGTGACCTCCATTGGCCGATCCCAGGAAATCGTCCTTGAGGTTCGACTGATCATTGAATGACAGGCCAAAGCCGTAGTTGAAGATCTGGCGGTCCGGAAAGGATTTCGTGACGATGTTGATCGCGCCCCCGGTGAAACCACCCGGCTGATCCGGGCTGAAGGTCTTCTTCACCTCGACCCGGTCGATCATGTCCGACGGAAACAAGTCCAGTTGTGCAGACTGACGATCGGGATCTGCTGACGGGATCTCCGCGCCGTTCATGGAAGAGGATGTGTAACGGTCGCTCAGACCCCGCACGACCGCATACTTGCCGTCCTTGATGGTGACTCCCGTCACCTTCGAAACAGCGTCAGCTGCATCGCTCACACCCAATCGTGAAAAATCTTCCGCTCCCAGAAAATCGGCCACCCCCGATTGATTCTGGCGGGTGGAAAAGATCTCCATCTT
>JAYPXF010000418.1:465-3047 GCA_038154405.1 Verrucomicrobiales bacterium
GAATCGGTTCGGTCGTTACCTGAAACGCATCGAGTTCGAAGAACACCGGGCCCATTTTGCCATCGGCATGGGAGGTCACGCCGTTGGCCACCCGGACATCCGTAATGACGGCCCGCTCGTATCCGTTCTTGTTCAACACGAGGGTATAGGTACCGGCCGGCACGCTCGCGAACCTGTATACCCCGTCAAGATCGGTCTCCGTCGCCAAGGTCGTGCCGCGAACGGTCACGATCACGGCGGGAACCGGGTTGCCCTGCCAACTGTCGACAACCTTGCCCCCGATCGAACCGCCCTCGCTGTTCTGCCCCAGCACATCCCGCGAGAGACTGATCAAGATGAGCATGCAGATCACCGGCAGGCGCCGGATCAAGGCACAAAGCAGGCGTCGATGTTCGCGTAACGAATGGGTCACGTAGTTGGCTTTCAGGCGCCCGACGTGCGGCGAATTCTTTCAATGGCCTCGAGGTAACGTTGCACGGTATCGCGCGGACTCAGCTTCTGGGCCTTGTTGAGGAGTTCGATGGCGGCATCGTACTTCTGCTGTTTCACCCGCAACTGCGCGAGCTTCACAAAGGCGTCGGCTTCGTAGCCCGCAACCTTGGAGGCGAGATCGAAACGATGCTCCGCCTTCTCCAGCTCCTCGTTGCGCAGATAATGTTCCCCGATCAGGATCAGCGCTTCGGCGTCGAGCGGATCACGTTCCACCACGGTCTCGAGAATCTTCACCGCCTTTTCCGGCTCCCCTTCGGCATTGGCCACCTTGGATTCGGCCTTCAACAACGTGAGTTCATCGTCGCCCTTGAGTTCGTTGCCGGCCGAAGAACGAATCTGGGCGAACATCTTCTTCGCCTCATCCAACGCACCGTGACTCACCAGGATCTGTGAGGTGCGCAACGCCCGCGAAATATCCGCCGAGCCATTTCGCTTGATCGCGTCCAGGTAGACCGGCAGCGCGAGGTCGGACGATTCCATCGTCATGTAGATGTCGCCGAGCGCGAAGAGCATCTTGGGATCCGCCTTGCCGAGCTTGCGGATGATCTCGTAGTTCACAGCGGCCAGTTCCGGCTTTTCCATGCGGGCAAAGATGCCGGCCTGCAGTTCCCACATGTCGACTGCCGCCGGATCGCGCTGCAGCACTTCCTCCACCATGCGATTGGCTTCTTCAAATTTCTCCTGCGCCACCAAAGCCTTCACCAGGCCGAGGCGCCAATCGGGATTGTCCGGCTGAAAGAGAATGGCCTGCTTGTAGGCGGCTTCGGCGGGAATGTTGCGCTCCGCCGTCATGTGGCAGAAGCCGAGGAGACCGTAACTGGTGCTGTCACGATCGCCCAATTCGATCGTCTTGCTCAACGGATCAACAGCATCCGCATACTTGCCCTGCTTGAGCAGCGAGAACGCCAGGTTCTTTTGAGCCCGACGGAAGTCGGGATACTTGTCGATCGCCGTCCGAAAAGCATCCTCTGCTTTCGGAAAGTCACCCATCTGGAAATAGAGGCTGCCCAACGTAAAATCCATCTGGGCGTTGTTGGTCGCGGTCAGATTGGTCTTGAGAATATAGGCTGCCAGTTTCGCATCCGGCTTGAGCAAAGGTCCCAACTCCCGCATGAACGCGAGTTCGTTGGAACTCGTGATCTCCGGTTCCACGTTCGGGTGAAACGCATAGCGCCCCATCCAGGCGCGTTGAAAACCGGGACTGCCCCACAGCTTCTGCCAAGGGTCGTTCGCGATCGCGCCATCGGAGGAAACGGGAAAATCAATTCCCTCCAGGGTCTTCGGCAAGTGGAACACCGGCGCGTTGGCCGCCGCTTCATCCGCGGCAATCTGTTCCTCGTCCTTCTTGCCCAGGCGGAACCAGCTGCGTTTCTTCGAAGGCCCGTCGGCGTCGGACGTCGTTTCGGCCGCGGCCGACTTCTCCTCAGCGCCCTCGTTCGACGACTTTGGTTCTTCCTTCTCAACCGACGGCTTGCGGGGCTTGGGACGATTGCCTCCCTTCTGCGCCTGCACGGAACCGGCAAGCAGCAGGAGACAACAAATGGTTCTGATCAGTTTCATGGCAAATTCTCTCTAACTCGAAAGTCCGAAGCGAAGGGCTTGACGCACGTAGGTCTGCACGGACTTGCCGTCCTTCTGCCCCGGCTTGAACTTCCATTTCTTTACGGCGTCCAGCGCCGGCTTTTCGAACTCGGGACGGGTGGAGCTCTCGACGCGCGGGTCCTCGACGCGGCCGTCTTCGTTCACCACGAAGAGCAACACCACCTGCCCTTCCACCTTCGCTTTCAGCAACGAGCGCGGATGCTTCGGCGCGATCTGCGACATCGGCACCGGTTTGTTGTCGAGTTCCGCCAGACTGAAGATCGATGAGGTCGCCGCTTCGGCCGCCTTCTCGAAAATGCTGTTGTCCATGACAATGCCAGGCCCCGTGCCACCGCCGAAATTGATCGGAGGCTGAGGGATGTCCAACGGATTTGCCTGTGCCGGTGAAGGCGGTGGTGGCGGCGTGTCCTGCTGTGGAGGAGGTGGAGGTGGTGGCGGAGGAGGTGGTGGTGGATCCGGAGGATCGAGGTTCATCCGTGGCCCATCCC
>JAYPXF010000419.1:0-3030 GCA_038154405.1 Verrucomicrobiales bacterium
TCCTTGTTGCGATCGGGGTGTGACGCGTCGGCCAGTTCGTCACGGGCGAGTTGTTCGATGATGAACCGGTTGTAAGGTTTGTCTTCGTTGAAGGCACGGATGACATAGTCGCGATAGCGCCACATGTTGGAACGTTCGTAGTCGTTCGAGTAACCGCCGGTATCAGCGTAGCGGGCGACATCCAACCAGTGCTGAGCCCAGCGCTCGCCGTAATGTTTGCTCGCCATCAAACGATCGATCAGTTCGCTCCACGCCTTGTCGGGATCCTGCTTGTAGGCCTGATTGAACTTGTAGACTTGGCTTGGGGTCGGCGGCAACCCCGTCAGGTCATAGGTGGCGCGCCGGATCAGCGTACGTGAATCGGCCTTCGGTGCCGCTTGGTGGCCGGCCTCGCGGAGCTTGGATCCGATCAAGGCGTCGATCGGGTTGCGATTGCCGAGGTTGGGCAGCTGCGGCTTCTTGACCGGCTGAAAAGCCCAGATGTCTTCGGGCTGATAACGGCGAAACGTCCATTCGTCCGCCAGACCACCGGATGTGGTCACCATGATGCCGTCCTTGGTGCGCTTCTTGTTCTGTTCGGCCAGGTGGATTGCCTTCTGACGCTCTTCGCTCGGCCACGGCGCGCCGGCGTCGATCCACCGGGCGAGATCTGCGATCTGATCGGCGTTGAGGCGATCGTTCTTTTTGGGCGGCATCTCGTAGTCTTCATCCTCCCACTTGACCATCTTCATCACGTAGCTCTTGGCGGAGGAACCGGGAACAAGACTGTCGGGGAATTCGTCGCCGCCCTTGATGAACTGCTCGCGGGTGAGGATCTTGAATCCGCCTTTGGGCTTCTTGTTCGGATCACCACCGTGACAGCCGGCGCATTTTTCGGACAGGACCGGCTTCACCTTCAGTGTGAACAGGCGTTCGATGTCGGCCTTGCTGTCCTTGGCGGTCAGCGCACCGACCGAAATGAGGAGGGCACTTGCTACGATGAGGTGTTTCTTCATAGGTCAAATATCGATTTGTATTCGCTACGTCCGTACCGGTCAGGGTTTGCCTTTTTGATATAACTCGGCGATTTCGGTTGCACTCAGGGCCTCCGAGAAGATCGCGAATTCATCCATGCTGCCATTGAGATTGCGGACGGAAAACTTGGCTTCGTCGCGGGTCGGTTCACTCCAATTGCCGATGGAAGCCGGCCCGATCTTTACACGGTCGACCTGCATGTTTTCGGGCAGCACCTCGCGGTGGAACAGCTTGCCGTTGATGTAATGCGTGACCGTGTAGGTTGAAACATCATACGAGGTGGCGATGTGCGTCCATTTGCCGCTCATGGCCGGCGTCCAGAAGGGCTTGGAGTAGACAATGTGCTTGTCCCACAGCTTCTTTTCGCGATCAGCTTCGCGACGCTTCACGGAGAAGAACAGCCGGCCGTCGTCCATGATCTGCCAGTGCGGCTCGTTCAACTCGTGACCGTCAGTGAGAAAGAGGGAATTGTACCAGCGATCCAGACTGTCGATCTTCACCCAGGCCATGAAAGTGAGCGAGGTAAGTTCCTGCGCCACATTCACCTTCACGCGACTGCCTGTGGCACTGAAGTCCAAGGCGCCGTCGGAATGTCCGAAACGATCGACGGAACGCTTGGCGGCGACGATGGCTCCGTCGGTGGCAGCGGCCGGAACCAGGGCTTCGTTGTAGAGTTGCCGATGCCAATGACCCGGTTGCGACATCGGATAGTAGGCGACCAGGCGGGGATCGCGACTGAGCTTGCGGGTGTAGGCCAGCCATTCGTCGCGGCGACTGGTGCGACCGTTGTTCAGGCGTTCGTTCAATTCCCGCATGCCGACAAAATCGCCGGCCTTGGCAACCATCTTCTTTTCCGCACCGCCGGAAGCACTGAGGGCTTCGCCCTTCACCATCAACTGTTTGTTGTTCTTGCCGGCGGGATGCCATTCGACCGAGCCATCGATGACATGCACCTCGGACTTGTTGGACCTGATGTTGACGGCGAATTCCGTTCCCAGATCGACGACCTCGCCGTCTGCCGTGCGAATGCGAAACCCATGTGCGGGTTCCGGAACGTTTGCGCGCATCTTGCCGTGGTGGACACTCATCTCCATGGCGGAGAGAACTTCAAAAAACGCATTGCCCTCGACGACCACGGTCACGCCACTGAACAGCTCCAACTGTGCCACGCCCGACTTCAAGCGGATTTCACCGGCTGGAAGCAGGTCACCCTGTGCCAACTCCGGATGACTTTCCCAAACCGCATTATCGACACCGGTCAGAACACCAAAGCCTTGGGCGCTGGGTTCCACCTTGCTCTCTTCGTAGCCGGCAACCGGTGTTACGGGCAACGGACGGGTGGCGAAGAAGGAGATTCCGACCATGAACAATGCGGCGACCGCAGTCCATTGCCACAGGCCGGGGAAGGCAACCACCGTTCCGGGTTTCGGTTCCGGAGCCGACCATGCGGCGCCGATTTCCTGAACGGATTCGCTTCCCTGTCGAAGTCCGGAATCGAGGGAGAGATACTTGCGGAAAGCCAGACGAAGTTCCGCGCTGGCCTCCATGGCATCCTGAAATCTTTCGAATTCCTCGGGGGAGATCGACTCGTTGCAGTAATCCTCGATCCAGTGCTGTTCCTGATCGGTAAGCTTCATGCCGCACCCTCCTGTGCCATCGTGGTTTCAACGCAGTCTGACAAGACCTTCCGAATGCGATTGAGCCGCATGTAAAACGAGCCGGGTTTCACGCCCGCCTGCTCGGCGAGTTCCTTGGTGGTCGTGCCCGGCGTGTAGGCGAGGGTCACAAATTCTCTTTGCTCGGCCGGCAGTTTCTTGAGGCAGCCTTCCAGCGCGGCATTCTCCAGTTTCCGGTCTTCTGTTTCTTCAGCGGCTTCCTCGGCCAGTTTGGCCATGAGGTCTTCGCGAAAGACCAGTTTGTCGCGGGCCATCTTGCGCCGATAGGCGAGCGCTTCGAAACGGGCAATCACGCAGGCCCATTTGATGAAGCTGGTGAACTGGTCGAACTGATCAAATT
>JAYPXF010000420.1:0-670 GCA_038154405.1 Verrucomicrobiales bacterium
TTTGCCGGTATAATGTGCTTTGATATCCTTGCCCTTGCCGACGGGATCACCTGATCCAGCGTTGAGCACAATGTACTTCAAGCCACTCGGTTTGGTCACGGCCTTCTTGCCGAATTGCTTCTCCAATTTGCCGATAACATCGGAATGCTTCTTCATCAAGGCTTGGAACGGTTCCTCTCCGCCCTTGAACGCCTTGGCCTGGTCGCCCACGCGGATGATCTTGAGCGAGGTGAGCTTGTCACCTTTCGCGATCTTGTCGACCACGTCCTGTCCGGTGATCACCTTGCCAAAGACCGAGTGTTTCCCGTCCAACCAAGGAGTGTCCTTATGCGTGATGAAAAACTGGCTGCCGTTGGTATCCGGCCCCGCGTTGGCCATGGACAACACCCCGGGTCCATCGTGCTTGAGACTCTTGTCGATCTCATCGGGAAAGCGATAACCAGGACCGCCGCGCCCGGAGCCTTGAGGACAGCCCCCTTGAATCATGAAATCAGGGATCACCCGGTGAAAATTCAGGCCATCATAATACGGCTTGGCCTGTTTGATCGGAGCTCCTCCACTCTTGTTGTAGTGCTTCGTTCCCTCGGCGAGCCCGACGAAATTGGCCACTGTCATCGGAACCTTCTCGAATTCCAGTTTCACGACAATTTTGCCTTTCGAGGTGTTGAAT
>JAYPXF010000420.1:706-2905 GCA_038154405.1 Verrucomicrobiales bacterium
CTGAAGCTGCCGACAAATCGCCCACCGTCAGGCTCAAACCCAACGCGAGCATTCCTTTCAGAAATCCGTTTCGATTGACTTGGATCATGAGCGGAGAATGAAAAAAGCCGTCCCGAGTTACCATAAAAAACTTGCTGATCATGGCCTATGTGACGCCTTTCCCATGGCGTTCGTTCGATCTACTTACCTGTACCAAAGTGTGTCATCCCTCTTGCCGCCGTTGTCGACGCCATCCGGACCTACGGACCACAGATCGTATTCGTCGTCCGGACGACACACATATCTCAAACCCATTCCATCCATCCACTCGACGGGCTCCTGCTCGAGAAAAGTCGGTACCAACACCCTAAGATCGTCCGGATAATGGCCATGTTTCCGCTGAAAACGATGCAGCGCCAAGGCGGCGACCGCCATTTCCCGATGGACCTCATACTTGAACACCGCGGCATTCGCCCGATCGACCGGCGGGATCACGATCGCGGAAACCATGAAGAAAGACCCGTGGAAACTGCCGATCTTGCGATCGACATCTGCCATGATGCGCCCCACCTCCGTATCGACCACACGGTAATTCTGCTGCTCCTCCCCCTTCAGATTGGCGGTGATACAGCCCTGAATGTTCTCCGCATAGAAAAGTTGATCCGCATCCGCCAAACCGAAGCTCCACACCTTCCCCGCCACCTTTTCGAACACTCCCGATTTACCGTAGAGCTTGCCCAAACCCGTAGCGCCATTGGTGCGGATGGAGTCGAACATCTCGAATGCCTGCGCACGTTCAACGCGCAAAAATTGGGAGAATTCACCAACCAAGACATTCGTGCTCCAATGCCGCTGCCATTGCTGCAAGTCATCATCCGACCACCCGGAATGAGCCAGCATCGACCACTGCGCGTCCAGCAGCAGATTCGACATCGCCACGCGAATCATCTGATTCACCAGCGTCTTGTGAGCGGCATGCCATTCGGGCCAACGGAGAGCAGCGTTGTAAATCTCGAGGGTACGATCAAAGCGCCCTCGATGAAGATCAATCATCACCATGGCAACGAGCTGCTGAACCAATGAACGCTTCTTCACAAAACTCGGATTCTTGCTTTTCGCCCACCGGAGCGAATCCCCGTAGTCCCGATCGGGCACATGCAACAAGGCCACGATCTTGTCCAATTCGATCGTCGATCCGTCCACGGCATGATGCAGGTCAACCCATTCCGGTGGCACGTTTGTCGACTGGGGATTGATGTGAACCAACGGATTATCGATCATCCACGACGACAACGGATCCAGCAACGAATGCAGACGCTCAACCTTCCCGATTTTGTTCGTGCTGAATTCCCCGAAGCCGTGGGGAAACAGTTCGTCAATGGTGAACGCCTCTCCCTGCGCCCGTTGCTGCGCCACCCATTTTTCCAAAGCCGTCTTGACCGGAACCAGAATCTACAACAGCGCAAACCCCAGACACAGCAACACAAGTCCGCCCACCAACACCAAGAACAACACGCGGCGACGCTTCGGACACGTCTTCGCCTCCGCGCTATGTTCCCCTTCCATGATTCCCAGGCTATTCGATTTCCGCCGCCAGTTTCTTTTCCCGATGCAGCAGGATCAGGTTCCGACCATAGAGAAACGGGGAGAACACCAACCCGATCACGACCGGGAAACGATCGATGTGAAAGGCATAAACCAGCAGGATCACGCTGCCGACGAAGCTGAGATACCAGAATATATCCGGCACCACCACGCGCTTGGCGCGCTCGGAAAGAATCCATTGAATCACGAATCGCACCCCGAAGCAGATCCCCCCGACCGAGCCGACGACCGTCCACCAGAACGAGTCCGCGTAGAGCCACGGCAGCGAATCCTGCAGGTATGGCGCCAGAAAACTCTCCGCGCTGTGCGCACCCTTGGCCGCCTCTTCAAGTAGCATGCCCGCCATGCTTCACCGCCCGGGCAGTCAGGGAAACTCTTTTCTGCACTGTGTCGACACTCCGGCGTGTCAACCATAGCAGCGCCTTTTAGCCGCTTTCCGAATTCCACCTGCATTCAGGGCGCCCCAATTGCGTCGCTAAGGCGTATCTTTGCATATCTGTGGAGGGCATCGCTCCGTCGAATCCGTTCACACCCCGGCATCGACGGAGCGATGCCCTCCAATGAAGCGTTGCAATTGTTCATGTGACTTGGAACCGGGCTGTGACGGGACTACCG
>JAYPXF010000421.1:0-2872 GCA_038154405.1 Verrucomicrobiales bacterium
GCATCGAATTGCGGCCATCATAGCGGGTGATCCTCGCGAGAAAAGACCCGAACGGGGAATCGAATGGGGCATTACCAGAGCTGTTCCGTCGCCAGCCGTGCGCCTTCCGCCATGGCCTCGAATTTGGCCCAGATCACCTTCGGATGAACTTCCGTGTGATAGCATGCCTGCGACGAAAACCCGCAATCGCCGCCCGCCAAGACATTTTCGCGTCCCACCAATTTTGCGTATCGCACCAGCCGCTCGGCAATCAGTTCCGGATGCTCGACAATGTTGCTGGCGTGGGTGATGACGCCCGGAATGAAGGCGCGGCCTTCCGGCAGCTTGAAATCCTCCCAAATGTGATAGTCGTGTTCGTGGCGCGGGTTGGCTGCTTCAAAGGAGTATCCGCCTGCCTTGATGTTCAGCATGTATTTCGCGACCTGGCCGCCCGGCGCTTCGTGAATGCGGGGACCTTCGTTAATGCCGTAGCAGGTGTGGAAGCGGATTTTCTGTTCCGGAATATTGCGCGTACTGTGGTTGATGGCCTCGACATAGGTATTGGCTTTTTTGTCCATTTCCTTTTCGTTGAGTTCCGGATCGACCAGGATGTCGCACAGGAACGGATCGTCGATCTGCAGCAGGAACCCGGCATCGACGATCGCCTCGTATTCCTCCCGCAGCGCTTCGGCGACCGCTTCGGCGAACTCTTCTTCTGTATTGTAATAGTCGTTGTAGCCCACTCCGGCGGGCGCCGTGGCGGGGATGAATGCGCCTTCGACATCGACGCTGTCGAGCGCGGCTTTAAGATTGTCGATATCGCGCTGCAGGAGATCGTGACCTTTGTAGGATACCGGGCCGACGCAATACATCGGGAACATCGGGACCACCGTGCCGCCGAGCATCGCCCGCGCGAAGTAATCCTCGTAGTATTCGGGGAACGCCTCGATTTCCGCTTCGAACATCTTGAACTTCTCGTCCTTGCGGGCTTCGAAGCCGTTCATGCGTTCTTCGATATAGGTGAAGAAGCCGGATTTCGACATTTCGCCGTCTGCGACCACATCGATTCCGAGATCGGCCTGCTTCTTGACGATATCCTTTACGCCCCTGGCGATCTCCGTCTGATAGGCTTTTTCACTGAATTCGCCGCCGCTCAGCTTGGCCTTCATTGCGTTGAGCACCTGTGTCGTGCGCGGCAGGCTGCCGACATGAGTGGTCAGTATCCGGTCCTGATGTCCCTGCATTTTTCCCTCCCCGTCAAATACGTGCACGAGTGTCTCGGGGAGACCGGCCGGTTGTCAATTCGAAGAAGTCGGTTTGCCTGCACGATCTCCGCGCGTCGCGCGCGCGATTCCAAGTTGCTATGATGACAGCCGGGCTACCCTGTAGCGCTTCGATGACGGACAACATCACTTATCTGTCCCCCAACGGTCAGAGTGTTTCCTTCGGTACCGGTACCGTCACCCGTATCCATGCAGGCACGATCGAGGGCGTGGTGACGCTGGACCGCCAGCTTCGCGGTAAACCGTGGGTCGAAACGGCGCGGGCGCTGGACCATCTGCATGTCGGTTCGCTTCTTCACGACGGCGGGTCGGGAAAACTGTTTGCCGGATGTCATCATGGTGGCGGATTGTGGGTATCGGAGAACGGCGGAGAGGGGGAATGGCGTCAGCTCGGGAACGGGATCGACCGGCCGCATATCTATTCGCTTTCTTCGCGCGTTGTCGAAGACCGGGTAACCTTGTTTGCCGGGACTTCGCCGGCAGCGCTTTATCGCAGCGACGATCTGGGCGAAAACTGGGCGGAGGTGAGCGCCCTGCAGGATGTGCCGGGGGCCGACAATTGGACCTTTATCCCGCCGCCGCACCATCCTCACGTCAAAGGGGTGGTGTTCCATCCTGCCGATCCGGAAACCTATTTCGTTCTGGTGGAGCAGGGCGCGCTGCTGAAAACCACCGATGACGGGGCGACTTTCGTGGAGCTAGATGCCTACGCCGGTCCAGACGACCGGCACTGGAAGGAAGTGCACAGGCTGCTGATCCATCCCACCGAGCCGGACCTGATGTATCTGGCGACCGGCGAGGGCCTGTACCGGACCCGCAATGGCGGCGAATCCTTCCAAAACGTACATCATCGCGGTCTCAGAATGGGATATCCGGAGTTTCTGTATCTCTATCCCGCCGACCACAAGACCGTTCTGATGGCGGGGTCGCGACTGAATCCCACCGAATGGTTCAAGGACGGAATCGCGGATTCGACGATCCTGCGGTCAATCGATCAGGGCGACAACTGGACTGAACCCAACGCCGGTTTTCCCAATCCCGTGATCGGGGCGTTCGAGGCGATGAGCATGCACCTCTGGTATGGCGGGATGATGCTGGTCATCGGCACCGCCACCGGCGAGCTATACGCAACGGACGATCATTGCAGGTCCTAGGTATGTCTGTAAGACGATGCGCCCGCATCCTCCAAGGAGGATCACCATCTGCCCTTTATGTCCGACGAAGAACGTGCGGCAGCGATGGCGGATCGCGGACTGACGTGAGAAAAAACGGCGACCGCAAGGGTCGCCCAATAATTCAGGAGGGGTGGTAAGGGGTGTTAGTTACGGTCCTCTGCCTGCTGCGGCGCGTCACGGAACTTCGCGGCGGCTGAATAGGCCTGCTCGATCTTGCCGTCCATGCAGGCAATCTTGATTTTGCCCAGATTGGCGATGATCACACGGCGTTCCAGGCCTTTGTGCTTCCGGGCGGCTGCCCGTTCCATCATCGCGATATCGCGGACGCATTCCTGAACGGTTTGCGAGTTGCCGGCGGCATTGGCGGTGAGGGGGGCTGCCGTCAACGCGATGCCGATGGCGGCGGCCAGGGAAACGGCGCGAACAAGGGAAGCT
>JAYPXF010000422.1:0-2833 GCA_038154405.1 Verrucomicrobiales bacterium
TGATTCGGGGCACGAGACCTGGGTGGCTGAGACGGATGGCAAGATCACGGCTTCGGCGACCATCCTGAACTTCAACCCCAAGGGGGCGGACGATGCTGATCTGAATGCGAGCGGGGTTTCTCGGGATTACTCGTTTCTTCAAAACCCGGTCTGCAACGTGGCCCGCAATGTCGTGCTGGAAGATGCTGTGAACGTCGGCTCGGCCGAGGAACTGATCGTCAAGCTGGCCGAGATTGCCGCCGGTCGTGACCAGATGGTGATTGCGCGAGTGCTGGCATCGGACAACGCCCAGCAGATCGCCTTCGAAAAGGCCGGCTTCCTTTGTGTGGGTTTTCAGCCGGACAAACATTTTCACACGATCCGGGAAGAGGTGCTTTTCTACATCCGGCCTGCGCATTCCATCATCGGGGATCGGGTCGCGCTCTCCGAATCTCTGCCGCACATCGGCGAACTTGCGGCGGCGGCGATGGACAATCTCCACATTCCCAAGACCCACGTCGTCAAGGACGGCGGGCAGGGCTATCCGCTGAATTCAGACGTCGAGTTTCTGAGCGTCGGCTCCGGCCGGTTTGAAGCGGAGCGCAATCGCGCGCGCAAACAGAATCCTCCGCGCGAAGTGTCCGGTGGATTCAACACCGGCTACGGTTTCATGAGTGTGGATCAGGAAATGCCGGCGGAGGCGTTTCTGGTGGAGCGGGACCGCAAGGTCGTCGGCGGCGTGCATTACCTCTTTGATGAACTGGACCGTTGCGTGCGTGTGTTGAGCACGTTCTGCACGGACGACCTGTCAATGGGAGCGGCGTTGAGCAGATTGCTGAAAGTGTCGCATGAGAAACACAACGCGTTCTATGTGGAACTGGACATCCTGTGTTCGGCGACCCGGTTGCTCATCAGTTCCGAGCAACTTGGGTTTGTGCCGGTGGCCTATTTGCCGGGTTTCCACAAACATGCCGACGGCGTTGTGGATGTGGTCAAGGTGGTGAAGTTCAACCAGAACTTCGTTATCGAGGAGGCGGAACTCACGGCTCAGGCCAATTCAATTTCACAGGTGGTGGGGCGTTGTCTGGAAGATCAGAACGTGGGCGCGGCGGTGGTGAATCTGCTGCGGGACCTCGCTCTTTTTGCAGGACTGGGTGACGGTGAATTGCGCAAATTGGGGCGGTTGTTCACGCAGAAACTCGTGAAACCGATGGAGGTCATCTTCAACCGCGACGACGCCGGTGATGAGGCGTACGTGATCATGCGTGGCAAGGTGGACATCTTCCTGGACGAAAAACAGCAGCCGATTGCGAGCTTTGAGAACGGGCAGGTCTTTGGGGAACTGGCGTTCCTCGACGGCGGTCCCCGCGGTGCCAAGGCAATCGCCGCGCAGCCTACGATCCTGCTCATCCTCAAGCGCAACGAGTTCTACGAGCTGACCCAGCGCGAACCCAACCTCGGCTTGGCCGTGATGAAGAATATGGCGCTGGAAGTCGGCAATCGACTTCGCCAGATGAACGAGGCGCATCAGCAAAACGCCTCCTAGTTTCCGGCCCTCCAGAGCTTCGACAAAGGGACACGATAAATTTCCCTGTCGGCCGGGAAAACGTGCGTCTAAACTTGCCGCCGTTTCCGTGAGAATGCACTGCCGTCCTGGCTCCCTCCAGGGACCGCTGGGCGCCGCTGTCATTCCGCGAAATTCACGACAACGAAAGAACATGAAAAACATCCTCCTGTTGTTTGCCGCCGCGCTCATGCTCGCGGGCTCCCCGTCAGCCGCTGCGGCCAAGAAGCCGAACATCCTTTTCATCTTTGCCGATGACATGTGCTATGAGCTGATCCGTGAGCTCGGTCACACGGATATTGACACCCCGAACCTGGATCGGCTGGTCCGCCAAGGCACGACCTTCACCCACGCCTACAACATGGGTTCCTGGAGCGGGGCGGTGTGCGTGGCCAGTCGCACGATGTTGAACACCGGTCGTTACATCTGGAACGCCAATGTGATTTACAAGAACACGGCGAAGGAGGCGGAGAACGGTCGCATGTGGTCGCAATACATGAGCGGCGCCGGTTACCAGACCTTCATGACCGGCAAGTGGCATGTACGGGCGGACACTGGAAAGATCTTTGATGTGTCGCAGAATGTCCGTGGCGGCATGCCCAAAGCCGTTCCGTCGACCTACAATCGGCCGCTCAAGGGCAAGTCGGATGTCTGGAGTCCTTATGACAAATCGCTGGGCGGTTTCTGGGAGGGCGGCAAGCACTGGAGCGAAGTGGTGGCTGATGACGCCGTTGAATTCATGAACATCTCCAAAAAGAGCGACAAACCGTTCTTCATGTATCTTGCCTTCAACGCGGTCCATGATCCGCGTCAGGTCGCCAAGAAATACATCGACGATTATCCGCTCGATCGTATCAAGGTCCCCAAGAGCTTTCTGCCCGAATATCCCTACAAGGATGAGATCAAGAATCCCAAGACCTTGCGTGATGAAAAGCTGGGGCCGTTTCCTCGCACCCATCATGCGGTGAAGGTTCATCGGCAGGAGTATTACGCGTTGACCACACATATGGATGAACAGATCGGCCGTATTCTCAAGGCGCTCAAAGAGACAGGGCAGGACGAGAATACTTACATCTTTTTCACCGCGGATCACGGATTGGCGGTCGGGCATCACGGTTTGTTCGGCAAACAGAACATGTATGACCACAGCCTGCGTGTTCCCTTCATCGCGGTGGGACCGGGAATCAAGGGCGGTCGCAAGACTGCCGCGCCGATCTATCTGCAGGACGTGATGCCGACGAGCCTGGAATTGGCCGGCGTGGAGAAACCCCAGCAGGTCGAGTTTCACAG
>JAYPXF010000423.1:0-2813 GCA_038154405.1 Verrucomicrobiales bacterium
TGGCATTCTTGAACCGCCTCCCGAAACTTCACAATCCCCTGTTGAAGAATCGGACCTTCTGCCAGGGAGCCACACACGACAAATTCATCGTGGTGATCGAGACCTGCGATCCCCGCTATTCACAGACTGAGACCCGCGAACTGTTGGAAGGAACCGGCTGCGGGCAGATAGAGTACGTAGAGGAATAAGATGCGCTATTTTCTCGCCATATTTGTTTTGACCGTCGCCGCGGTCTATCTCATCGCCGGCAAACAGGGCGACTCCTCGCGCAAGCCACCCATCGAGATCTTCGATGACATGGTGCGCCAGGAAAAGTTCCGCCCGCAACAGCCGAACAGCTTCTTTGCCAACGGCCGCACATCGCAGCCGCTGGTTTCTGGAACCGTCGCTCGTGGCAGCAATTACGAGAACAATGCGTTCAACACGGGCAAGGTTCCAGGAACGACGAATTACGTGGTCTCGATTCCTGTGGAACTGAACGAAAGCCTGATGGCTCGTGGTCGAGAACGCTACACCATCAGCTGCAAGGTTTGTCATGGTGGGCTGGGTGATGGAAATGGCGTCACCAAGAAGTTCGGCATGGGTGTCGTTGCCAACCTGCATGATCCGCGCATTGTCGCACTGGCTGACGGGGAGCTTTTCCACGTCGTCAGCAACGGCCGCAACCTGATGCAGGGATACGCCGCAAACATTTCCATTGAAGACCGCTGGGCGATCATCGGTTATGTGCGTGCATTGCAACGCAGCCGCTTGGCCATCGCGGAAGATGTGCCCTCGGAACGTCGCAGCCAGTTCGAATAAGAAAGAATTCAGATGTTGAGCGAATCAATGAAATCATTCCGCTTCCTGACCGCACTGTTCGCGGTGATGGGTGCGCTGGTGATCGGAGCCGGGTCGATCCAGGCAGCCGACCACGCGAGTGGCGAGAAGGGCGAATCAGCCGAACATCAAGGCGGCTCCGATGATAATGACGGGCATGCGGAAGGTGCCCATGACGACCATGGTCATGGTAATCACGGACACGGTCCGCAGTATGGACCGGCTGGAAAGCCGACCTTTCTCAAGAAGTTGGGTTACTCCTACCTCACCGCATATATGTTCTTCCTGAGCATCTGCCTGGGATCGCTGTTTATCGTTTTGATCAATCATCTCTTCGATGCGCAGTGGATTGTCCCAATCCGTAGGTATCTGGAACACATTGCCTGTCTGCTGTTTCCTTGGATGTTTATCCTCTGGATTCCCGTTGGGCTTCTAGCGTTTCAGATCTATCCGTGGTTTACGACGGATCCGCATCTTGATCACGCCTTGCACGCGAAATTCCCCTTGTTCACCGTTCCGGCCTTTTACATCTGCTCACTTGTCATCTTCTTCCTCTGGGGGTTTCTGGCCCGTCGACTTCGCTACTGGTCATTGCAGCAGGATGTCGCTGAAGTTGAAAACGGAGGTTACGAAGGCAAGATGGTATTTCCTGAGAGTATCATTGCGGCAATATCCACGGCCTTGGGGCACAAGGTGGAAGACCGTCCATCCGTTCGTTGTTCCCGCATGATGAACATCCATGCGAGCTACGGGATCATCCTCTTTGCCGGCACGCTAACCTTGGCCTGTATTTTTTGGATGAAGGGACTGCAACACCAGTTCTTCTCCACGATGTATGGTGTCTACTATTTCGCGGGTAGCGTATGGGTTGCGTTGGCAACTTCGTATTTGATCTCCCTCTGGTTGAAGCAGAATGGTCCCTTGGCCCATGTTGTTCGCACGGTGACTTTTCATGACACCGGCAAGCTGTTCTTCGCCTTTACGGTTTTCTACTCCTACATTCACTTCTCGCAATACTTCCTGATCTGGAACGCCGCCATCCCGGAAGAGACATTCTGGTACGTGCAACGAGAACAGGGCAGTTGGTGGTGGGTTGGCCAGTTGCTGATCTTCGGTCACTTCTTCCTGCCGTTCCTCGCCTTGCTGCGCATCGATGCGAAGTTGAATCTCAACGTGATGATTCCGATGTGCGTGTGGGCATGGTTGATCCATTACATGGACATGCAGTTCAACATCATGCCGGTTCTTTACCCTGCGGGCATGACGGTGACGATCTGGGACCCGCTTTGCTTCGGATTCATCGGCATCGTTTTGTGGATGTTCTTCAACAACAGTTTTGCCTCCCATCCGCCATATCCGCAGCGCGATCCGCGCATTGCCGAGACCATGGGAGTCTACGTGGAACCAGAGGGCGGGGAACCGGCCACCAACTAGGATTCTTTGATGAGCACGGAAGAAGAAAAAAATTCAGTCTGTTGCAGTTCGCGCTATTGGTCCGTCTTCAGCTACGTGGTGGCGGTCGCTGTGGCGATCCTGATCGTCTGGGGACTCAACGGCATGCTCCGCCATTACACCGTGAAGGTGGAAAAGGAGAATCGTGAAGCCCGCGGCGCCGAGCGTAAGGCCGAGCGCGAGCGACTCACCCAGACCGCCGCCGCCGAAAATAGCTTCGGTTGGGTCAATGAAAAGAAGGGAATTGTCCGTCTACCCGTCGATCGCGGCATGGCCCTGATCATCGCGGAATACAAGGACAAGAAAGACCCGCGCAAGAATCTCAACGATCGTCTCGCCAAGGCCACCGCCCAGCCACCCAAGGCTCCGGAAAAGCCGAGCGATTTCGAATAAGACGCAGCGCCTTCGAGCACGTCAATGAGCGACACCGCATCCTCACAATTTGAGACCGACTATTCGACCGCGGCGAACACCGTGGAGGAAGTCGAGTCCAGCCTGCGCCTCCCGGTGCTGCATACCATCACCGCCGGCGCGGTCTGGAT
>JAYPXF010000424.1:0-2709 GCA_038154405.1 Verrucomicrobiales bacterium
GCTTTCCAGGCCGCCATGAACGCGGCGCACAGTGCAGGCGGTGGCATCGTCTTCGTTCCGGCTGGATCGTATCGCATCAACGGCACACTGCTGATCCCTCGGAACGTCACGCTTCAAGGCATCTTTACTGCACCCCCGACCGTTCCATGGAGCAACGTCCAAAGTGGCAGCGTGTTGCTCGCGTTCGCTGGCAAGGGCAAAGCCACGGGCACACCGTTCATCCAGCTCGATTTCAATGCCACGCTCAAGGGTCTGGCGGTCTTCTATCCCGAACAGACCGACACTGATCCGCCGCTCGCCTACCCGTGGACAGTCAGCTCCGAACTCTCCGGCGCGGACAACTGCTCCATTGTCGATGTCCTGTTGGTGAACCCGTATCAGGCCGTCGATTTCGGCGGTCGCCACACCGGTCGCCACTACATCCGCAACCTCAACGGCCAACCGCTCTACCGCGGGCTCTACATCGACCATTGCCTTGACGTCGGCCGCGTGGAGAACGTCCATTTCTGGCCCTTCTGGAGCGCCAGCGGTGCGGCGGCGGCCTTTGTCCGCAAGCATGGCAAGGCGTTCATTGTCGGGCGCACGGACTGGCAGCACTTCAACAATTGCTTCTGCATCAGCTACGAAACCGGTTTCCAATTCATTCGCTGCGCCGGCCCCCATCCGGCTTACCAAGGTGGCGGCAACCCGATGGTCTTCGGAGGCGGTGCGGACATGTGCAATCGCGCAGTTCACGTTGAAGAACTCCAGGGCCATTCCGGAGCCCGCTTCGCGAATTCCCAGATCTACGGCGACATCATCGTCGAGAAGACAAACCACGGTCCGCTCATGTTCTCGAACTGCGGCCTCTTTGGCAGCGTCTACGGTGGCAATGCCGTCGGGCAGGCTTCAATCGAAGGGCAGGGTCGCGTGTCGTTCAACGACTGCCATGTCCACTGCATCGATCCCCGGAACAAACCGCGCCCGTTGATTCACGCTAAGTCCGGACGGGTGCAGGTGCGCGGCTGTGAATTCATCGACGGTCACGCGCCACGCGATCACGTCGTTCTCGAGAAGGATGTGATCCATGCCAACATCAGCGACAACACCTCGCGCGCCCAGTTCCAGGTACTCAACAATGCACAGGGAAAGACCGTGCTGCGCGATAATCTCAGCCAGGTATGACACGCTCAATATCAATGGCCGGTTGCCTCCTGGCGTTTTGCTCCGGCGCCTTCGCCGCTCAATTGGAACTGCCATCCTTCAGCGTTCCCGGGCACGAACGAGAGTTGGCGCGGCTGGAACGGCTGTTTGCCCTCCATCACAGCCCGAAGATCATCTGCACTCTGTGGGATGCGTGGTTGCCGATGTCAACGCTGTGGCCGGCGACGGGTCCGGAAGGCAGTGAAAGCGCGAAGGCGATGCGCGATTTCTATCGGCATTCACTGAACACGCGAAACATCGATGCCGAGGGTTATGTCACTATGAACCAGCACCGGGGGCTGGCTCACCCGGGCGGCTGGCCTTTTCCGACCTGGCATCAATCAGGCGGGATCGGATGGCATTTCACGCACGCGGATGATCCCTATTCCATCCAACTGAAGGTCCCGCTTGCTCCGGTAGAAGGGTTGACGAAGACGGGTGTTGCTGCGGCGAGGATTGATCCCGCCCGCGGTCTCGTCCTCACCACCGAGGGTTCGGAGACATCCTTGGCGTCCGTGCATCCGTTCCGGGTCAACACGCTCATCGCTCCCTTTGTCGTGATCGAATGGAGCGGCGTGCCATCCGAGGCGAACGCTCGTCTGGAGTGGACTACCGAGGCGGCTCCCGAATTTGACGAAGTCCGCAGTCTCCCCGTGCCGCTTGAAAATGCCCGCCCCGGTCATCCGCTGCGGTTCTCCGTCGTCCCAATGCACCGGCACCCCGAATGGAAGGGGCATTTCAGAAGCCTGAGACTGCGGTGGAACCATGCCGGGGCGTCACGCGAGATCGTTGTGCGGTCGATTCACACCGCGGTCGATTCGCGCCACCCCATCACCAATCCGCTCTTTGTGCTCGGCTGCGCCGATTTCTTCCGCTGGACCGGTGAGGTGGAATTCCTGCGACAGAATATCGAACGGATCCGCAAAACCATCGCCTATGCCCGGAGCGAGTTCGCCTTCGAGCAACACGGTTGCGCCCTGGTCCCTTGGGTCGGTCACGATGGACGGGCCGGTTTCGATCCGGGCCCCACCCATCAGAAGAAACTCCACTTCGGACGCGGTGTCGGGAACAACTACTACGATCTTCTGCCCTTCGGACATCGTGACTGCTACGCCACGGTCATCCTCTATGCCGCCATCCGGGCTGCCGCCGATCTCGAACGCGCAATAGAGAAGCACCCTGAGTGGAACCTGCCGGCACGCGCCGACGGTGATCTCGACAATATGGCCATCGATCTCCGCAAACGAGCATACGAACTCTTCTGGAACCAGGATCGCGGACGCTTTGTCGCCTGTTACGATGCCGACGGCGTCGATCATGATTTTGGATTCACGTTTCTCAACCTGGAGGCAATCCATTACGGCTTCGCCTCCGACGAACAGGCCCGGACCATTCTCGCCTGGCTCGACGGCAAACGTATCATCGAGGGCGACACCTCACAGGGCACGGATGTTTACCACTGGCGTTTCGGCCCCCGTGCCACCACGCGGCGCAATGTCGAATGGTATGGCTGGGTCTGGCACGGCC
>JAYPXF010000425.1:0-2701 GCA_038154405.1 Verrucomicrobiales bacterium
CTTTGAGGAGTTCGGCAAGTTCACCGATCCGATGCGTGAGCGCATCGTGGAAGCGGCGAATGCGACCGAACGTCCCGACTATTTCGTCAGCACGTCGGAGCCGCGTCGCGTGGACGGCAAGCAGACGAAGAATCCCCGCTATCTGCAGACGCGTCCGGACCTGGTGGATCCGCGCAGCGTGCATCTCGCGCACATGGCGACGCGGTTGCATCGGCGGCTCACGATGGATGAGCCGATTCACAATCCGGTGGGTGCCGTGCTGCCCGGTCGACGGAACAATCCGCCCGATGCCAAGAACAACATCCGTGCCCTGTCGGTCTACAATCCGATTCATTACATGGAGCTGCCGGAGCTGTTCATGGAATACATCTGCAGCATCACCGGCAAGTCGCCGTCGACGACCGGAGCCGGATCGGAAGGGGCACTGACCAAGGCACCGTTCAACGCGCTGCCGCCGATCTACGATTTGAACAACGCCTTGGTGAGCTATCTTCTGACCGGGGAAGGAGCTTTCCTTTCGGCAGCCGGTTACGTCGGACCTAAATGCCGGATGGACCACGATGTCAGCCTGCTTATGCCCGAAGTCTGGTGCAAGATGTATCCGGAAGAGCGGGATTTCAAAACGCTGGTTGAAAACGGCAGTCTCGAAAAGGTGGAGGACTTTGAACACAACGGCGAAACCATTCATGCCAGCCGGCTTGGCTATCGCATCACCTATCGATTTGTCCGGATGTATTTCGCGCGCATCTTCAACTACCCGCAATCCGTGTTCACCGAGGAAATGCTCGAGCCGGAGAAGCAGGATCTTGAGGTGTTCGTCGACGCGATGAAGAACATCACGGAAACCCACAAGCGGGTGGCGGACCATTATTTCTCCGACAACAGTGTTGAAATGGCGTGTCCTCCGCTGAAGGCGCTCCTGCACATCATGGCGAACGGTGACTACGAAGGCAAAGGGCTGCACGATTCGGAGATTCGCGAACTGTTCACTCGGGAAAACCTGCTGGCCAGTGACTGGTATGCCGAGCGGCTCAAGATGCGCCAGACGGTGGATGCCAAACTCTGGGAGCGGCACGTTGACTATCTCGAGCAGTTTATCGGCAAGCCGCCAAATGCTCCGGTCGTGGAACACCTTGGGTTGGAGACTCGCCTGGACGATGCCAAACAGCGTCGCAAGCGGTCTGCCGAGGACTCTTACGTGGCCGACCTGAAAGGCACCATCGGCGCGCAGCCGGTGTGAGTGTGAGCAGCATGTAGCGGAAGATGCAGAATCTTCCGACTGGGCACGCTATCTGTCGGAATCTCCTGCAGATTCCGCTACGCCGTTTTGTGCCGTTCGAGATGACACTCGAATGCGTCCATGGGATGTAGGAAACACAGAAATCCCTCGCATTTCGGCCACACCCAAACCAGTCTCCCACGACCAACAATCCGCAGGTTGCTCGTGGGATCCTTTTCGCTGAATACAGACTCCGCCGACGAACTCATCGTCGAATTGCTCGGTGATTGGACGCACACGGGGGGCGCACCGGATCCGGTTGAAATCCGGCAACGAATTGAGGCGGGTGGAAATCCCCCCGCTCGCGTGGTGTTCAAGGATGGCGGTATCGACGACTGGAGTTCGCCGTTGGCAGCCTTCCTGTTGCGTTGTCATGAGATCTGTCGCGCGCGGGATGTGAAACTCGATCTGGGCGATGTGCCCGAAGGCGCCGCTCATCTCCTCGATCTGGCGACGGCGGTCCCGGAAAAGAAGGATGCGCGCAAGGCGGACAAGTGTCATGGCACGCTCCATTGCCTGGGACGTGACGCGATCGGATTCTTTACCGCCACCGTGCAGATTGTTCGGTTCATCGGGGAGGCGACCTTGGCCTTCTTCCGGATGTTCACCGGCCGGGCACGGTTCCGGTGGTCGGACGCGTTTCTCATCATGCAGGAATGCGGTGCGGAGGCCCTGCCGATTGTCGGCCTGATCAGTCTGCTGACCGGGCTGATTCTCGGGTTCGTTGGTTCGATCAATCTGGAAGCGTTCGGGGCATCGATACTTGTGGCAGACCTGGTTGCCGTCGGCGTGGTGCGTGAAATGGGTTGCATCATGACGGCGGTGATCATGTGCGGACGAACGGGAGCGGCCTTTGCAGCCCAGTTGGGGACGATGAAGGTGAACGAGGAGATCGATTCGTTCACCACGTTCGGGTTTTCATCGATCGATTTTCTTGTGCTGCCGCGCATGCTCGCGCTGATGTTGATGATGCCGGTGCTATGCGTCTTCGCGGATATGTTCGGCATGTTGGGTGGACTCATGGTCAGCGTTTCGATCATGGACGTGACAATCACGGAGTATGTCACGCAGACAATCAATTCGATCACGGCACTGGATTTCTTCACCGGCATCGTGAAGGGGTCGGTGTTCGGGATTCTCATCGCGTTGACCGGTTGTCTGCGCGGAATCCAATGCGGCAGCAGCGCTGCGGCGGTCGGCGAGGCATCCACTTCGGCGGTGGTTACCGGGATCACAGCCATCGTGTTGGCCGATGCGGTTTTTGCGGTGGTGTTTCACATTCTGGACATATGAGCGACGAGACACCCCACATTGAGATCCGTGGACTGACGATGGCTTACGAGTCGTTTGTGGTGTTGCGCGACATCAAAGTGGAGGTGTAGGGTGGTGTAGTGGTGGTGATCAAGGGCGGCCGCGGCGGTG
>JAYPXF010000426.1:0-2697 GCA_038154405.1 Verrucomicrobiales bacterium
CGGCGCGGGTTGCCAGAAGAACAGCCCGGCCAGCAACAAGGTGATTCCCAACGTCGCCCACACGATGCGAGTCCGGAGGTAGCGGTTCAGGTGCCCGGAATTGTTGAAGACATGCAGAGCGATCAGCCCGATGAAGACAAAGCCGATCAGCGAATGGAGTCCGACGATGCGGATCGAAAACGGCAGGGCAAACGCGAGAACTCCCGTCACCGCGAGGACGATGAAGCTGAAAGCCGTGAGGAGGGAGACGGTACTGCGCTTGCTGGATTTCATGGGTAGCGGAAGATGCGAAATCTTCCGATCTTGGCTTTGAGCATTCGTTGGATCGGAATTTTTTGCAAATTCCGCTACGGGCTACGCTTTCCCCGGGACGATCGCATTGTGCTTCTTGAGTTCCTCGCAGATTTTCGCCAACGGAACTTCACCGGGTGTCACTTTGAGTTTGGCGGCCAGAGTGGCGGTGACGGCGGCAGCCTGTCCCATACCCATGCTGCTGGCTTGGACGCGGGCGGCGGAGTTGGCGAGACGATCGCTGGAGACACAGCGACCGGCGACCATGATGTTTTTCGATCCCTTCGGAATCAGGGCGCCTCGTGGGATGGTGGGCACCTTGCCGTGGGACAGGTGCCGGGGTTTCACGCCATTCTCATCATGCAGATCGATGGGGTAAAAGGAGTAGGACAGGGCATCAGCAAAGACCCGACCCGAAGTGTAGTCGTGAACGGTGATCATGGTCTCGCCTTTGATTCGATAGGTCTCCCGGCTCGCGGTTTCGTTCATCATCCGGTCGATGGTGGCGTTCTCGCCTCCGGGAATGGTTTTTAAGAACTTGAGAAGGCGCAGCGCACACTTTCGGCCGGCCAGGTTGGTCTGGGTCTGTGTCGCGGCAGTGGACGAATCCGCCCCGAAGATGTGGTTGCTGCTGCCTCGGCTCTTGATCAGTTGCCTGGCCTTTCCGCTCCAGGTATCGCCCTTCTGAAGTCTGCCCTCTTTGATCGCCTCGTCGTACATCTCCTGAATCAGTGCACTGTTCTCGTTGACGACCTTTTCGTCGAGTCCCGTGAACTTGACGACATGGGTGCCCGGCTGACGGGTGTCTTCCCGCAGGCGTTCCATCCCCAGCATCCCGACGACCTCCGCTCCACCCGTGCAATCGACGATCTGGCGACAGCGCAATTGATATTGAACACCTTGACCGACCACATCGACCAGCCAGCCGTCTTCGGTTTGAACCACCTTGCGGGGAAACTGGTAGTAAGCCAGGGAAACGCCGGCATCGAGGCAGGCCTCCTCTGCGAGTAGCGAGTACAGCTGGCCGTTCAAGCGGACCTGATAATAGGGATGCCTTTTGTTTGCGACCTTGAAGTTTTGCAGTTTGCGCCCGTCAACTTCCACCGATTTCGCGACCAACTCCCAGCCAATGCCGGCGATGATCTGTTTTCCCCAGGCGTGAAAGATGCCGGGGAAGCTCACGCCGCCGGTGGTGGTCGTTCCGCCGAGTTGGGAGTTGCGCTCGAGCAACACCGTCTTGGCTCCCATGCGACCTGCTTGAATCGCGGCCACATGACCAGCGGAGCCTCCGCCCACGACGAGCACATTGACATCGAGTATGTCAGGGTTCTGAGCGTCCGGAGACGGCAGGTTCTCGGCACTGGCTTTGTGGACGAGTCCGGAAGAAGCCAGAATGGCCGTTCCGGCAATCTGCTGCTTGATATATTGGCGACGATCCATGGTGAGTTGGTGTGATGGAATAGTGGTGAACTACGCTTTCCCCGGAATGATCTGGCCGTGCTTGCGCAAGACTGCGTGAATCTCTTCTAAAGGTACATCCAACGGAGTCGTCCCGGCTTTGGCGGCAAGTGTTGCGGCGACCGCCGCGGCTTGCCCCATGCCCATGCAGGAGGCTTGGACGCGTAGACCGGAGTTGGCGAGGCGATCGCTGCTGACGCAGCGGCCGGCGACGATGATGTTGCGGCTGCCTTTGGGAATCAGGGCGCGCAACGGAATGGTCGGAACCTTGCCGGGCTTCAGGGGTTTCGGACGAACACCGGCCTTGGTGTGGAGATCGACGGGGTAAAAGGCATTGCTGATCGCGTCGTCAAACACGCGGCCGGAGGTGTAGTCGTTCACCGTGATCAAGGTTTCTCCCTGGATGCGATAGGACTCGCGGAAACCGGTTTCCGGCTGCAGATGCGTCAGTCGTTGTTTCTTCTCGCGAATCCTGGCGAGGATCGATTTTCGTCCGGTCATGTTCGCCAAAGTTACCGTGCGTGAGTTGGTCGAATCCGCGCCGTGCACGTAAAGACGGTGGAGGCGGATTCGTCCGGGCTGGTGTCCTTGGCCCATTCGAAAGAGATAGGAGCCGGGCTGTCGTTCTTCTTCACGCAGACGCGCAAAACCCAACATGCCCACCACTTCAGCGCCGCCGGTGCAGTCGATGATCTGTTTGCAGTTCACCCGCCGTCGGGTGCCGAAACCGACGCAATCCACCGCCCAACCACGCTCGGTCTTCGTTACGGCTTGAGGAAATTCGTAGTAGGCAATCTCCACGCCGGCCTGCGTGCATTTCTCTTCGGCGAGCAAAGCGTAGAGAAACTGATTGGTGAATACCTGATTCTGCCAATGCTTTTGCGGCACTTTCGCGAAGTTCGGCAGCGTGCCGCCATCGAGTTCCACGGCCTCCTTCACCAGTTCCCA
>JAYPXF010000427.1:0-2661 GCA_038154405.1 Verrucomicrobiales bacterium
GGTGCCACGTCTGCGTGCGGTCTTCGGGAGCCTTGAGCATGAAGACGGCGCCGCTTTGCTTGTCATCAGTGGTATTGCCGGGATTCCACCGGCCGCCAACCGCGATCTCGCATTTTCCGTCGCCGTTGGTGTCACGCGCGGTCACGCACACGTTGTCGCGTTCGGTCAGATCCTTGGCGATGTTGTGACGTTTCCAAGAAGGCGACTGGTACCACTGGATGGTCTTCTTGTCGGCCAGGACAATGTCGGTCTTCTTGTCGCCGTCCACGTCGGCGAGCTGGATGCCGTAGCCGATTTCGATGTCGTCGATTTTCTGCTGCTTGAATTTGAGTTCAGCGTTGGCAGTGGAAATTGCGGCGACGGTAAGAACGACGATGGGGAGGCGTGAGTTTCTCATGAGTGGATTGGCCGGACAGTGGTGAGAGCTCCCGGGTGTGACAATCGAAATGTCGGTCGTCTAATCCCCTGTCTTTCGTGGCCGGATATCCACGTAGAGCATGGAGGGCATGCAGGTGATGAAGCGGATCACCAGGGAAATCAGGGAATAGCCGACGGCCGCTTCGGTGGTGTTTCCCAGCGCGGTGAGAAACCACACATTCAGTCCTTCGCGCACGCCCAGGCCGTTGGGCGTCACCGGAACCAGCATGGCGGTGGCGGCAATGAGAGAGAGGAAGCTCATCTGCCAGAATGTCACCTGGATGCCGATGGCTGTGGCAAAGCTGTATTCGGCGCCGACAAAACACAGATGCGCGGCGAGCGAAAGCAGAATGGTATTCAACCAGTCGGTGCGCCTTCCATGTCGGAGTTTCTCAATGGTAGCGTCCAGCGAATCAGCATCGGCCGAGTCGGTGAAGAAACGGTTGTAGAGTTGAACGAGCTTTTCGCGCCCTTGCTCGTTGGTGATCAGGCGAATGAGGAACGCCGTGATTGCCAACATCAGAATTCCCGTGGTGACGATGAGAATCACAGATTCCTTTCCGATCTGAATGCCCTTGGGCAGCGTAAGTCCACCAAGCACGGTCAATCCGATCAGCGGGACAAAGGCCAGTGAGCCCAGCATGCGATCGAGAATGAGACTGAACCCGGCGGCGGCCTTGGAAATTGACTGGGATTGCGCAAGATACCACCGGCCGAGATCGCCGCCGATAGAGGTGGGCAGCAGGAAGTTCAGCAGCGTTCCCGCCAGTGTCCACACGAGGAGCAGAAAGCTGGGGATTGGCTTTGCACAGATGATCAGCAGCACCCGCCATCGAATTGTGCGCAGGAAATACATCGCGAAAACTGAGAAGGTGCCGGCCGCGATCAGGAAGTGATTCGACTGGCCCACCAGTGGCAGAACCTTGCGCGGATCGGCGATGACGAACAGTACGGCCACGACCAGCAAAGCCAATACGCATCGGATTCCCCACGATCTGGATTTGGCCGGTTTGCTCATGCGGGCGCGCATAGTCCGGATTGCCCTTCATCAAGGCAATTGATTTCGCCGTTTGTCGAGTAAGCACTTTTGAAGCTGCTAGGTCGGCTCTTTGTCTGTAAATACACGGCATGCGGAAATCGAACTTCTCCGGGTTGAGCATTCTTGTGCTGGACGACGAGGTGCTGATGCGCAAGCAGATCGGCGCCGGGCTCGAACGCATCGACATGGATGTGACCGGTGTCGGCGATCTGGCCGCCGCGCGTCAGATGGCAGCGGAGATGAGTTTTGATTTCGCGTTGCTGGACGTGAACCTGCCCGATGGAAATTCGATGGAACTGTTGAAAGAAGGTGTCTTTCCGGAAAGCACGGGCATTGTCGTGATGACCGGCGATACAGACATCGACGGTGCGGTCGAGGCCATGCGCTTGGGTGCCTTGGATTACCTGAGCAAACCGTTCGATGTCGGAGAGCTTCCTTTGCTTTTCAATCGCGCGCTCAAGGCCAAACAGACTAGGCGCGCCGAGGAACACAAACGGGAAGAGCAGGGGAGTGATGAAGGTCTGTTTTTCGGGGAGTCGTTGCAGGCCGTTCGCAGCCGGTTGGACAAAATCATCCAGGCGGATCAACGGTTGGGAACGGATCTGCCTCCAGTGTTGATCGTCGGTGAAACTGGTACGGGCAAGACGACGATTGCGCGCTGGCTTCACAACAACGGGCCGCGCTCGGGACAGGAGTTGATTGATGTGAACTGTTCGGCCTTGCCGGAGACATTGGCGGAGTCCGAGTTGTTTGGTCACGAGAAAGGGGCATTCACCGATGCCCGGGCGGCGCGGATGGGGTTGTTCGAAGCGGCGAGCGGCGGGACCTTGTTCCTGGATGAGCTGCCAAGTCTGTCGTTGGGATTGCAGGCGAAAGTGTTGAAGGCCTTGGAGGACGGCAAGATCCGCCGGGTTGGTGGCAACAAGGAGATTCCGATCGATACTCGCGTGATTGCCGCGACGAATCTTGATTTGAAGGAAGCGATCGCCGGTGGGCAGTTTCGCGAAGATCTGTATCATCGTTTGGATCTGTACCGCATTCAGATACCGGCCTTGCGTGAACGTGGCGAAGATGTTGTGAAGCTGGCAGAGGAATACGTTGCGCGCCTTTGCAGGCGCCATCGGCTGCCGGTGAAGAAGATCACCGGCAAGGGTCGCGAGCGTTTGCTCCGCTGCGAGTGGAAAGGCAACGTGCGCGAACTGGCC
>JAYPXF010000428.1:0-2652 GCA_038154405.1 Verrucomicrobiales bacterium
GCGCCCCGCCGAGGCGTAGTTCTGCTCGAACAACACCTCCCATGCCGCCCCGTCGCCGGATCGGCAAAGATCGATCAGATGTTGTTCAGCTTTGTCGGCGGCCATCGATCACTGGAAATTATCAGACCGAACCGGCAGCGGAAAACCAATTCATACCCACATCAACGAAGGCGTCTCAAAATGTAGGCGTTCAGCGCCGGATGCGCGGCGTTGCCCTGCGTCAGATTGATGGTCTGCTTCCGACCATCCGCGAGGAATGATCCGATGATGTTGACGCCGGCGTCCTGTCCAATCGTCTCCGACTTGTTCCCTGCCCCATCGTCGAAGGTCGCCGTCCTAGCCGAGATGGCTGAATCCCGTTCATCATACACAAACAACTCAATCTGATATCGACTGCCGACCTTCAACTTTTCCAACGTGATCGCCATCGGATTGGGGCTTCCGCAACAATCCGCACTCTTGATGACCGCGTCCCAATTCGCATCGCCCGTATCGAGATTCAGCGCGGTCGGAAGCCCACTGCGCGGCAACACGTCGTTGGATTGTTTGAACTCAATTCCTTCGATCTTGCCATCCTTGCTCACCTTCACAGCCCCCGTCGGACCCGCATCGGGATGTCCCCGACTCACGGCTTCAATCAACGTCCCCTTCAGCGAGATTGAATTCTTGCCGTCTGACTTGGCGAAACTCGTCTTGTTCGTCGACCACTCGATCGTCGCGGCGGCGGCGGATCCGGCAAGCGACACGATCACGACCATCGCCAGCAAGGTTGTTGGATACCTCATGCCGCAGATGGAATCATTCGATCACTGCTCTAGCGATCCAATTTCCAGACAGAATCCGACTTGTCCGTCGGCATCGATTGGCAGAGGCTGGCGACCGAATTCCATGAAAAAGCACTCGCTCAGTCTGGCCATCTTGATCACCACGCTCGTCTTTGGCCATGCGCCCCCCGGTCATGCAAAGCAGGATGGCAAGATCCAGATTCTGTTGCTCGGAGACAGCACGACCGAAGGCAGCATTCCCCGCCTGTTGAAACCCGAGGGCCCGCATCTGGAGAGCGTCATCGAACAACTGCTGGCGGCAGAATCCGATCTCCCCGTGTGTCACGTGATCAATTCCAGCCAGAGCGGAGAATACATACGCCGGTTGCTCGACGGCGGCCGCTACGAAAAGAAGGGCGCGAAGCTGCCGGGCATTGACTACATCTTCATCCGCTACGGCATCAACGACCGGGCGCGGATCAAGGATTTCAAAACCAGTTTTCCCAAGCACTTTCACGAACTGATCGCCCGCCTGCGCCAGGATCATCCGCAGGCAAAGATCATTCCCATGACGGTGATTCCTTTCTCAAATGAAGCCGCCAGCAAGGAAATCAACGACCTCGTCCGCCTGGTCGCAAAGAAGGAAGAATTACCCATATTTGACATTTACCCCGCCTACGCCGCGGAATTGAAGCAAGGCTACAACATGCTGAACTACCGACGCTATCCCGTCACGAGAGTGCCCGATCAGTATCAGGAACTCGTTAAGCCGTTCATCAAAGGCGGTCGCGTCTGTGTGATGGCCAATGAACTGGACGCCATCCTCGGTCATCTGCCCGGCTGGTATTCCGACCGCCATCCGAATCTCGCCGGCTACAACGTCATCGCCCGTGAAACCGCGAAGTATCTCGCGAAGGAATTGCGGAAGAAGAAGTGACCGTTTCCCCATCTCCAACATGCAACTCAAAGTCCTGATCTCCTTCACGGCAATTCTGATCGCCGCTTCACTGCCAGCCGCGGACACCGCCTTCTCATCCGGTTTCGAATCCGGGTCGGTGGACTTCCCAGACGGCTGGATTCTCGACGACAAGGGAATGTCCATGATCTCGTCCCAACGTGCACGCACCGGTGACCGTGCCCTGCGCATCGTGGACAACGCCGCCGGCAAAGTCGGCTCCAGCGCATGGTCGCATGAAATCCCAATCAAGCCCGGCCAACGCCTGCGCGTATCTGCCTGGTGTTTCCTCGAACGAAGCAACGCGCCGGAACCATTGGGCATGTATATTGAATTCCGCGATCAGGCCGGCAAACGCATCGGCAACCATTGGGGCCAGCGCACACTCCTGGATCGCGACCGGTGGAATCTGATGATCGCCAGTCGCATCGCCCCCGATCGCACGGCCAAGGCGCTCATCTGGTTTCACAGTTTCAATGCCACCACCATGACCGGATACATCGACGACGTGACGGCGGTGATCGAATCCGACAATCAGCCGGTCGACGTCGGCGGCTGGGGCGGCACGCGACTGGATCCGAAAATGAAGAAGGACTGGCCCGCCGGGATCCGCTGGCACCACGGCCGTTCAACCGGTGCCGACAACATCTTTCAGTTCGCACGCGACCTCAGCGAATTCAAGACGTTGAGATTCAACCTTCACAGCAAGAGCGCCACCTATTCGACCTTCGTTCTGATCCTGGCCTCTGAGAATAGCAAGACGCAGGGCCCTGACTACTACAGCACCAAGATCAACGTGAACTTCAAGGGTTGGAAGACCATCGAGATCCCGCTCACCGACATGCGCACGTCCCGCGAACCCACCGGCTGGCATCACATCCAATCCCTGAAGCTCCGCGCCAACGGCTACGACCAGACCGTGAACGCCAACAC
>JAYPXF010000429.1:0-2633 GCA_038154405.1 Verrucomicrobiales bacterium
CGCCTGCGAATGTCCTTCGATCGCCGGCCGCATCGCGCAGAGGCCGGTCAGTTCAATCAGTGATCCGGGCGCCAGCTCCAACAGCTTCTCGCCTCCGAGTGAGCCCGGCAATGCCGCTTCGAAAATCGTGCTGCCATGATGCAGTGCCAGTGAATACTCGTCGGCGCCGGATGCCACCGTGTGAAGAATGCCTTGGAGACGAAGTCGCCGCCCGTGGAAATCTCCGGAGAGCACCGTACCGGCATCCGTGATCTGCGGTTCGGGCAGCGCATCCGGTCCTTCCGTGCGGATTATCGAATCAACCAACTTAGGTTGCAGATCAGCCAAGCGGGTGAACCCGACGGCACTCACGCGATCCCCCACCCGGGCATCATGCGGTTCATGGGCGAGCACCTCCACCGAGCCGGAATCGTCCTGCAGAAACAACCGGTAAGGCCACGCCAACAACACCTTGCCCACCACCCGTTTCTGCCAAATATACGACGCTTCCGGCTGAAAACGCAACAGACTGCCAATCGCAACGCGATTCATCTCATGGGGATTCGCCAATGCCGGTTTGACGATCCGGAACCGCGATTTGTCTGCCACCAAAAGATTTACGCCCACAACCTGCCCCGCTTCATTCGCCCGCGCCTGCACGATGGCATCCACCCTGACCCGGGCGCCAATGATCGCCCTCGGAAGTTTCAGCCCGTGCGGCATCCGCACATGAAATCGACGATCGCTATAGGCGATGTGAAGCCAAGTATGGATTCTCCGTGGTTCAACCCGTCTCACCACGCCGGAAAAAGCGATCCGCTCGGCTTCGTGACGTCCGCCGATCAGGCGTGTCCCCGAGATTTCATCTTGAGGCGCCGACAGCACACTGTGTTCGATCCAGTTCATCGCCTTGAGTTCGATCACCGGACCAAAACTCCCCGGCTTGGCCACGCCGGAAACGGTGATCCGATCCCCGGCTGCCAGTTGACCGATCTCCGAGGCGCTGTTCACCCGGATCGAACCCTTTTCGTCCATCAGGTAGAAGGCAGCGTCATTGGTATCCACCATCGTGATGACACCGGTCAGGCGCACGGGCGGCTGCTCCAGCAATCCGGTTTCATCCAACTCGCGGATGGCTGCAATACTGCGCTGCAGTTCACGCATGCCTGACCAGTCACCTGACTCCGCCGTCGTGCCGGCCAGACCGTAGCTTCGAATCCCATCAGCAGCCACAATCACGCCCTGCGGACCGAGTTCCAGGTAACCCAGCACCTCAAGATGGTCATTCACCTGCGCGATACCGAGGCGGTTGGGAATCACCGCGATGCTCGCCACCCCGTCCCGCAGGACAATCTCTCCAGTCTCACCGATCTGCACCGCCTGTCCCCGCAGCTTGACGCGACGCGAGTCCAGTTTCCCGTCCTCGGATTCGACCAAATCCGCGATCTCTTGCGCCGGGATCTCGCCGGGATCGCGCGGCGGATCCAATCGCAGGATCCGGTTCCAATCATCAACCCAGATGCCGAGTTGATCCGACTCTTCTCCCAGCAGATTGAGCGGCGCGATGATCCCTCGAACCCGCACCCGCGCATGATGGAACTCGGGCGTGACGGCCTTGCCCCTTCGCGGAACCAGGGCCGTGAACGTTTTCCCGTTCATATTCAGTTTGAGATGCCAGCCGACCTCCGTTATGTGCAGACCACGAATCACGGCCTCCGCTTCAGTCCACAGAAACGCGGCGTCTGGATCGTCGGGCCGTGCCTGGGTATCCGCTTTCGGAACCGGCAAGGTCGCCACGGTCCCCAACGACCTGATGGTGGTCGCCGCCAGATGAAAACCCACATCGGGCAGACAACGCCCCTCGATCTCCACCCGTTCACCCACAGTGAGCGCCTGCTCCGGCGAATTGAGAATCAGAATCCCGGTCTCCCCGTCATAGAGGCAGAACAGCCGCTCATTAGGCAGTCGGGAAATGACCAGTCCGGTCACCTTCGCGTCGGGTCGCCCGGCCCGTTCCGCATCGGACAATCCCCGGACTGCCGACAAGGTCGTCAAGGGATCCTGACCAATGACTGGCCGCGCGCCGAAAGCAAGCAGGCACAAGAACAGCAAGACATGGAGGCGGCGACATTTCATAGATGGGGGTCGGTGCAGCCGGAATTCCAGTGCGGCCCGGTCATCTGCTCGCATTGGGTTTACCTTCCGATGCGAGATCGTTGGCTGGTATCAGCGGGTATCCTACTATTCCGAATTTGCCGGACGTTGGCAAGTCCGCAGCCCGACAAAAAGAGGGACCGGAACACCGGCCCCTCTCGCAGAATCAATATCGTCGATCGCTCAGGGTTGCGCCACGCGTTTGCCCTTCTTTGACTTGGGCTTCCGGTCGGCGTACAGATGACGGTTCACGGCATTCAAGTATGCCTTGGCGCTCGCTTCAATCACATCCGTGCTCGCGCCCTTGCCCGTCACTAATTCACCCTCACCGAAGTCGGCCTTGATCGTCACCTCACCCAGCGCGTCCTTGCCCTCGGATACCGAACGGATGTTGTAGTCCTTCACCCGACCACGCGTCTCAGTCAGCCGGTCAATGGCCTTGAGAGCAGCGTCCACCGGACCGTCACCCAGCGCGGCGTCCTGAAGGTCTTCGATGTCCG
>JAYPXF010000430.1:0-2629 GCA_038154405.1 Verrucomicrobiales bacterium
GACTATGAGGTGGTGAAACCCAGTTGTTTCAGCTGCGCGCGTTGCTGTGGTTATTGTCCCAGCGACGACATGCACAAACCTAATTTTGTCCCTGGTACGACAGCCTACAATGCCGCCTTGGCGCTCGCAAATCCGGAACCGGAATCGGAAAAATCGGCGAAGAAAACGCCCGTCGCCGGAGTCAAGTAGTTCCGCATGAGGATTGTCGAATATCAGAAAGACACAACGTCGCTGAATTACCGGGTGCTGCAGGGACTCGGCGTGATTTCCGCCTTTTTCTCTCTGATCATCGCGGCTCTGATGATCGCAAACAATCTCAGCCTCAAGAAGACTGATCCGATCCATTCACCGGCGCTGCTCAAGCTCAAGAATGACCTGAACACCGATCGCAACAATGAGGCGTTGCGGGAAGAGATCCGGGAACTTGATCTGCTCACCCGCCAGGCATTTTTCACCAGCCAACGTTTCAACCGCCTGGCCATCTACATGCTCGTGGGGGGGCTCGTGGTGATGGTCGGCGCCTTCAAGGCGTTGGAAGCATACAAGGCGAAATTTCCGTATCCGGATGGTCGCGATCCCAAGGACGACATAATCGAGAACGCCGCTTGGGCGCGCAAGTCGGTGACCTACGCCGGATTGGTCATGGTTGGCTTCGCCTTGATCCTGGCCCTGCCATGGCAGACGACATTGGATCAGAAAACCGTCACCACCGTCATTGACGTTGAAGGTTCTGCAGTTGTCGCAGGTCCGGCTGGCCCTGAATTCAAACCGGCAAACGCGGAGGCGGGCCCGCAACCCGCGCCGGCTCCGGCGGTTCCGGTTGTCGTTGCCTCGCGCGCGGAGATGTTGCAGAACTGGCCCGGTTTGCGTGGGGCTGCGGCGGGCATCGTCAACGAGGGGGATATGCCCACGGAATGGGACGGTGAGAAGGGGACCGGCATCATCTGGAAGAAAGAGATTCCGTTGCCAGGTTTCAATTCTCCGATCGTCTGGAACGACCGCATTTTCCTTTCCGGCGGTGATCAATCGAAACGTCAGGTCTATTGCTACAGCGTTGATAAAGGCGATCTGCTTTGGACCTATGATGTGACCGGCATTGAAGGTTCTCCGGACAAGGCACCGAAAGTGAGCGCGGATACGGGATACGCAGCGGCCACCATGACCACTGACGGCACACGGGTCTTCGCGATCTTTTCCACCGGTGATCTGGTTGCATTGGATTTCGAGGGCAAGAAGGTTTGGGCACGCAATGTCGGAGTGCCGGAGAATCCGTATGGACATGGCTCGTCCTTGGAACTGCACAAAGACATTCTGCTCGTGCAATATGACCAGGAAGAACACAGCTTCTTTGCCGGATTGAATGTCGGAACTGGTAAGGACCGCTGGCGGGTCGATCGTGATTTCGGTCCGTCTTGGGCATCGCCAACCGTCGTCCGCTCGGGGGACAAGACCGAAGTCATTTTGTCCGCAGAGCCGGATGTGGTTTCCTATGACCCAGAAACGGGCAAGCAACTCTGGCACGTGGAATGTCTCGAAGGTGGTGAAGTGGCGCCTTCGCCCGTCTTTGCCGAAGGAAAGATCTTTGCGGCATGTGACTACGTGGCGGTGGTTGCCATTGATGCCGAGACTCACAAGCAGCTGTGGCGGAATGAGGACCTGATTCCGGGGGTGTCGACACCGATTGTCACCAAGGGGATGATGTTTGGCGGCATGAATGACGGGGGCATGTTCTGCATGGACGTCACGACCGGTGAAGAGGTCTGGTATGAAGATACGGACGACGGGTTCTACGCCTCTCCGTTGCTGGTGGGTGACCGGGTCTATCTGATGGACCGCGAGGGTGTGATGCATATTTTCGAGACAACCAAGGAATTCAAATCCGTGTCAAAGAACGCCTTGGGTGAGGCATCGGTCTGCACTCCCGCGGTCCTTGGCGGCAACATTTACTGTCGTGGCGTGAAACATCTATTTCGAATTGGAACATGAGCGAGGCTGTAGCAACTCCAACGTGTCCGGGTAGCTGCGCGACCCAGCAGGAGGTCGACGTATCTCTGGTGGACAAAATGGTCGCCCGCATTGGTCGGCGACCGGAAGATCTGATTCCGCTATTGCAGGCGATTCAGCACGAGTTCAACTACCTTCCGCCCGTCGCGTTGGAACGTTTGTGCGAACTCACCGACATCACACCGGACGCGGTGACCGGTGTTTCCACCTTTTACTCACAGTTCCGCCACTACCCCGTCGGCAAGCATATCATCCAGACTTGTATTGGAACGGCTTGCCACGTGAGCGGCGCCAATATCCTCGATGACACGTTGCGTCAGCATCTCAAGATCAAGGATGGCGAGCACACGACCGAAGACGGGCAGTTTACCGCGGAGAAGGTGGCCTGCCTCGGTTGCTGCATGCTCGCTCCGGTCGTGCAGATCGACGATGTGATTTATGGCAACGTCGACGCGAAGAACGTCCCGAAGTTGATCACCGACTTTCAAGCCACCACCGAACTCAGGAGTGCGGATGGAACTGACATCGGCACGGACAAGAATGCCGTGGGCGACGTGCGGCTTTGCAAGTGTACCGGATGCGCGGCCGGTGGAGCCGACAAGGTTTTCGATGAGCTGAAGAAGGT
>JAYPXF010000431.1:0-2290 GCA_038154405.1 Verrucomicrobiales bacterium
GCTTCTGCAAAGGTCTGGTCATTGATTTCGTGATCCAATTCCTGCACTGGAATGTCGTCCCGAAGATACGCTCGAATGGCCTGGAACAGGACCTTGTCAGCAATGGGGTCGTGAAACTTCTGCGCCTTCGCACTGATCACACTGATCGCGCTTGCCGGGATCATGAAGGTGACCGGTCCGGTTGAGAGGTTGATGCGTTCTGCAATCAGTTGGGCGAGCTCCACACACTCCTCGGGTGTTGTCCGCATGAGTGTCACCTGCGGATTGTGGGCGTAGAACTGGCGATCCCGATACTTGTCGGGAATCGTGTCCGGTGCACCAAAGTTCACCATGTCGAGGCAACCGGGGGCCACGATGGCAGGAACACCTGTTCGGGCCGCGGCCTCCAGGCGATTGGGGCCAGCGTTCAGTATTCCCCCAAGATGTTCATCCGCCCACTCGGTGGTGGTGACGTCGAGCACGCCGGCAATCATACCGGACTCGATCAGTGATTCCATGGTCCGACCACCGGCACCGGTGGCGTGAAAGACCAGCACCTCGAATCCAGCCTTTTCAAGGACGCGTTGGGCGCGGCTTACGCAGTCGGTCGTGTTCCCAAACATGCTCGCTGCGATCAACGGGCGATCATTGGATGGCGGAATGTCAATCTCTACCATGCCGCAGATGGCGCCCGCTGCGCGCGACAGGATCTGCCGTGAGATCCGGTTGATGCCGGCAACATCGACAACGCTGGGGAACATGACGATGTCCTTGACCCCGATGTAGTCGGACACATCTCCGGCTGCCATGGTCGATACCATCACCTTTGGGAATCCGATCGGAAGGGCACGCATGGCGGCCGTGCAGATGGCAGTACCGCCGCTGCCGCCGAGGGAGATGACGCCCTGGATCTTACCGGAGGTCGCGAGCTTGGAGAGGATCGCCGGGGCGCCCCTGGACATGGTGGCAACGGCAAATCCGCGGTCGTCGCGATTCCGGATCTCCGCCATGGACGAACCGGCTGACTTGGCGATCCGGGAACGGTTGATGTCGGCTTTCAATCGCGGGCGGCCCCGGCTGCCAACGTCGATCAGCAGCGGTTGGTGTCCACAGGAACGGATGATGTTGGCAACGAAGGAGTGCTCCGGGCCTTTCGTGTCAAAGGTGCCAAGGACAGCGATTGTGGGCATGACGTCGGAAGTGTAGTTGTTCGGGCGCGGGATTGTCCCCGGGAAAAATTCTGACTTTGCGTTTGCGATTTGCTGGTAAATCAGTAATTTCTGTTTAGACAGAATTTGGGAAGTGATCAGCCTTACTCCAGTTCAACAGAAATTCATCCTCCATTGGGGAGAAATGGGCACGCGCTGGGGCATCAATCGCACGGTCGCGCAGATTCATGCGCTGCTCTACATCTGGCCGGAGCCCTTGAATGCGGAAACGATCACCGAAACGCTGAAGGTGGCGCGTTCGAATGTGAGCAACAGTCTTAGGGAATTGCAAGGGTGGGGCATTGTGAAATTGGCTCACGTATTGGGTGATCGGCGGGATCATTTTGAGTCCATGAAGGATCCCTGGGAAATGTTTCGCGTGGTTCTCAACGAGCGCAAGAAGCGGGAAATTGATCCGACGATGGCGGTTTTGGAGGAATGTCTTGCCGATCTGAAAGGCAAAGGAAAAGAGGATGTTTACACGCGGCAAAGACTTGAGGAACTGTCGGAGTTCTTCCGTTCAACCACTGGTTGGTATGCCGTGGTGAGCAAATGGCCAACTGCGGTCGTACAGAAGTTCATAAAGTTGGGGGACAGGGCCGTGAAAGTGTTGGGGATCGGGAAATGAGTTTTTTTAGATTTTAATTTCAGTGAAAACAGAAATTACAGAATTGGATGCATCGAGTTCCGGGAAAGGATGGGTCGGTTATGACGCCGGGTGCGGACTGTGCTCGGGGCTTTATCGGAGATTGAAGGAATGGATTGCATCGATCGGATTCGGAATGGTTCCGATTCCAACAGCTTGGATGATGGATCGGATCGGAAATCCGGAGGCAATTCGTGAACCCGTCTTGATTCGGAGCAGTGGTCAGGTTCTTCGGGGGGCGAGTGTCTTGTTCGAGGTGGCCAGAGAGTTCTGGTGGACCTTGGGGGAATTGTGGAGTGTTCGCTGGAATCCAGGATTCAGTGTTCCGGCTCGCCGATATCTGTTTCGGCCATGGGCGAGACGGTTCGGTGGGAATGTTGCAACGATTGGCGTGTTCGCGGTTTCGGGATGGCTTCATGAAATCGTCATCTCACTCCCGGCCGTCGGCGGATTCGGT
>JAYPXF010000431.1:2300-2624 GCA_038154405.1 Verrucomicrobiales bacterium
TCTGATTCAAGCGGCTGGGGTGCTGTTTGAGAAGCGCCTGAACAATCCACTGGTCAAGCGGCTATTCACAATCGTGGTCGCATTGGTGCCTTTGCCGCTATTCATTCACGGACCTTTTGTTCACCACGTGCTGATCCCGTTCTTTGCGGAATTGGGAATCGTGGGAGGACTGGCGATATGACAAGTGTACTGATTCTCAAACTGGCCGCGGTGGCTCACTTGGGGCTGATTGCCGCGGGATCGCTGATGCCTCGAACGGTTGGATTGTGGCGGCACGTGGCGATCCTTCCGGACTTCGAACGGCACTTGTTCACGGTCTATTAC
>JAYPXF010000432.1:0-2609 GCA_038154405.1 Verrucomicrobiales bacterium
TTCCGCGAGATTTTGAAAAATCGTCCGGTCATCACGATTCCGGACGATCATGATGTGGGGCAGGCAAACATCTGGGGACAGAACGGCAAGCGGGCATCCACCCCGGCCGGTCCCGATGGTGGTTTTTACTATCCGGTGCAGTACGTGAACATGGTGCAGCGCCACCAGACCTGGCATCTGCCGGACGCCTACGATCCACGTCCCATTCAACGCGGCATCGGCGTCTACTACACGCGCATGCGGGTCGGCGGCATCGACTTCGCCATTCTGGAGGATCGCAAATTCAAGACCGGCCCGCAGGGTACCATTCCCAAAATGGGTCCGCGTCCGGATCACATCAACGATCCCAAATACAACCGCAAGGCCGTCGACGTGAAGGGCTTGAAGCTGCTGGGGGACCGCCAATTGGATTTTCTGAACAAATGGAGCGAGGACTGGAGCGGCGCCGAAATGAAGGCCGTGCTTTCGCAGACCGCATTCTGTGGCGCGGTTCACATGCACGGTTCCGAAAACGGACGCCTGCTGGCAGATCTTGATTCCAATGCCTGGCCGCAGACGGGGCGCAACAAGGCGCTCTCAGAGATTCGCCGTGCCTGGGCTCCGCATCTCTGTGGGGACCAACACTTGGCCGTGGTCGTGCAACACGGCATCGACAGTTTTTCCGATGGCCCTTTCGGATTCACGAGTCCGGCAATCATCAACACCATCTACGGGCGTTGGTGGCATCCCCTGGATGAGAAGCCCGGCGGGAATCCGGTGAAGAACAGTCCGCTGCCTTGGACGGGAGACTTCCTCGACGGTTTGGGCAACAAGATATCCATGAAGGCCTACGCCAATCCCGAGGACCGCAAAGATGAACTCAAGCGCTCGGACGGCTATGGCATTGCCCGGTTCAACAAGAAGTCTCGCACGATCACCTTCGAATGCTGGCCACGTTTCGCCAGCGTCGACGACGGCGACAAGGCGCAATTCCCCGGTTGGCCGATCACGATCAAGATGCAGGACAACGACGGACGCGAGATTGCTGGCTATCTGCCGACCATCAACGTCACCGGTCCGATGAACCCGGTGGCCCAGGTGATCAACGAGGCCGACAATGAAGTACTCTACACCATCCGCGTGAAGGGCGACAAACTGGAGCTCCCGGTCTACGCCAAAGGCAGTTACACCCTCAAGCTCGGTACGGACAAGCCTGATGCCAAAACCATTCGGGGACTGCGTGCCGGTGCGAAAGGCAAGGCCGGCAAGCTGGATGTCGCGCTCTGAATCACGATGAACCGGACCTCGTTTCCGGCGGCATCGAAACCGAACGATGAAAGTCCGGGAACGGGAACGGGTCCGCACACTGATCGCCTCCGGCGTAAAGATCTTTGATCTCTACGACCTGATGGATCGGGCGGGCACCTACACCTTCCGGTTCACTCGCAAATACATCAACGTTCCCCTCACCGCCGCCGCCACCGGATTGCTCGGTAATCAGGTCGGCGGCGATGCTTTTGATTGGAACAAGCTGATCTATACGCCGTTGTTCATCACCGCGGGAATCTGCGCCGTTGGTCTCGCCCTGAAGGTTCCCAACTTCCTCAGCGCCGCGAAGCGAAATTTCGCGCGTCTCCAGGGCCATATCAACATGGTCCAACTCAAGCGCAATCGCCGGGCGCAACACGCGAAGCTGCTCTGGGACCGGCATTTCGTCTACCACACCCGCGAGGCGTTTACCGAAGATGAAATGGCTGCCGCTGAGCGAAGTTACCTCCAAACTCGCGAACAGTTGATCAAGGAATTGGAGTCGGGGCTCTCCTCGAAGAGCATCGATCATCTTGAATTGGAAAATCTCGAGGGTGCCGACCGGGAGGACGCCTTGGCTGATTTGGCCTTGGCGATGGAATACGAGACTCCCACGTCCCCGGGGATTGAGACCTGTGAGTCCGCATTCCACCGCACGTTGATGTTCAGTCTCCGTTCCGATGAAGCCCAGCGCGAAACCCAGGAGAAATCGGGATACTCATTCAGCGAATACAAGACCTGGCTCCGACAGACCTTCTTCGATTCCAGCCATCCTCCCCTTGCCGGCCATCTGGCAACCGATGTGCGGGTTCGCAATCTGAAGCGCCAGCTCAAGCACGATGGCGTGGATCATGACACGGACGTGCGCTTGAACTGGTATATCTTCCCCGGTCTCGCGCAGCGGTTCTGGCACGCGAACACGATCCGCAAGGTCAACCTGCTAATCGGCAAGACCCTTTCCCTGCTCTCGCGCAAGTATAAGACGCACCTGAACGTGCAATCCATCCTCTGGCCCGGGAATCATCGGCACGCCGCGTTTCAGGTAACCGCCAACGATGGTGCCGTGCTTGGCGATGAACTGCACGAGGCGGCGCGCGCGATCATCCGCCGGGTCTATGGAGAAGATCGAGGACGCGCAGCATTGATGCTTGATCGGGCCATGCTGAACAACTTCATCGAAACCAAGGGGCTTCGGGCGCTGGTCGATTACGCCTACTGCAGTGGTGATGGCTTGGATCAATCTTATCTGGAAGACCTTGACGCGCTCGCCTGCTGCGGTGCGCTCTACAAGTACCATGAACGCTTCGTGCTGCGCGCCCGGG
>JAYPXF010000433.1:0-2583 GCA_038154405.1 Verrucomicrobiales bacterium
TCCGGCTACAGCTGCAGCGGCCAAGGTGGGTGTGGATCCGGAATCCGCGAGCTGATTCAGTTTTTGGTTGATGCCAGGACCACCAATCACGCCCAGCGCATCTATGGCGGCCAATCGGATCGGTGTCGTTTCCTTGCGATCACTGGCGATGGACGAAAGCGCGCCGATGCTCGATCGGAGTTTCCATTGGGCGCAAAGTTGGATGGCGTCCGCTCGGGCTGGGTTTGAATTGTCTTCCAACGCCGCCTGCAGCAACTGGCCGGCCTTGCCCATTGGCTTCAGATTGCGTTCCCGGGCGGACTTGATGAGGGCCTGAAGAACCTCCGCCTGGTTGGCTCCCAATTCCAGCGCGCGCTCCGCGTCGGCTGCATTTCCCAAACTGGCCAACACCGCTACCATGGCCGGATCGTTCAATCGTTGCCGGACGATCATCATCAGTTCGTTGCCACCGTAAGTGGCGATCACCCGCGTGAGATGCTCGCCTTTGTCGAACTTCAGCCTGCCGGCGATCAGGGCTGGTTTCCAATGTTCGGCCAAACCGTGTACCGCCTGGGTCAGGGCGAAGTTGATGAACTTGTCGGTGGAACCATCCGTCGCGCGACTGGCAATCACGATGGACTCAGCACTTGGGACTTCAGTCACCGCGACAATCGTTTCCAGGCGGACTCGGGAATCGGGATCGAGGGCACTCTTGCGCAACCGTTTCAAGGGGTCGTCCAATCGATCGTGCCAACGGCCGGCAACTCGCGTGGCATAGGCGCGGGCGCGAGGGTTCTTGGCGGCGAGTAGTCGGTCGAGCAGGGCGACATCGACCGCCTCGTGCGATTCGAACACGCCGATCGCTTCGAAGATCCGATGCTCGTACTGCGGATCCGACTTGTCCAAAGCCTTGAGCCAACGGCGAACGCCGGAAACAACTTCGGCCTTGGGTAGCTCCATTAGCCGACGTTTCGCCAGCCGGCGGTTTCGGTCCCGCGGTGAAGCCAGTTGGCGAACCAGTTGATCCACGTTCATGTTTCCGAGCTTGGGGGAATTGAGCAGGGGACGCTTCTTGGCGGTGATTCGCCAGATGCGTCCGTGCTTCACATCGCGATCCGGATGACGCAGCGAAGCCTGATAGTGTCCGATGATCGGGTTGAACCAATCCGCGACGTAGAGTGCTCCATCCGGACCGATGTTCAAATCCACCGGGCGGAAGGCGTTGTGGGTCGAAGTCAGAATCGGATCGAGGGTTTCCAGTCGATGGCCGGCTCCATCAACGGAAGGCCGAAGTCGCGCGATGTTGCGGGCGAAATAACCGGCGATCAGGAAGTCGCCATGCAGGTCATCTGGGAGGTGTGGTGAGTCCACGATCTCGATGATCATGGATTTGATCTTGGTCCCGCCGATCTGCATCGAACCGCCCCAGTAGCCGCCGCCGATGTGTTCGGTCTGGATCATCGATGGCAGGAGTTCACTGACTCCTGTGCCATTGCTCTTGATGAACGGTTCACCCCATTTGCCAAAGGCGTAGCCCCAAGGATTCCCGCCACTGCTGGTGCGACGGTAACTGTTCAGTTGTCGACGCAACGGACGCATCCGCCAGGAACCATGTTCTTCGAGATGACGAACGCCCCACGGTGTCTGCACGTGCGAGAAACAATGAAGCCCTTGGCAGAAGAGAAGTTCCCCGCCGGGTGACCAAGCGAACGAGTTGATGTTTTGATGGGTGTCCCCCGTGCCGAAGCCGGTGAACAACAGTTCGCGCGAATCCGCTTTGCCGTCTCCGTCGGTGTCCTTCACGTGGATGAGATCGTGACCCTCGCCGATGTAGATGCCTTTGTGTCCAAGAGCAAATCCGGTTGGCATATCCAGTCCGTCGAGAAACACTGATGAATGATCCGCCCGCCCATCGCCGTCCCGATCCTCGAGAATGATCAGCTTGTCGTTGGGGCGTTCGCCCGGCTTCACCTGCGGATAAGCCCAGGTGCACAACACCCACAGCCGGTCTTTCGCGTCCCATTCGAAACAGACGGGATTGGCGATTCCCAGCGTCTCGTCCGCAAACAGATTCACCTTTAGGCGGTCATCGTGAATGAATGATGCCAGTTCCGCCGCCACTGAATTGTCCGCTTCCGGCTTCGCGACAGACATTGTCTTCCGGTCCACCTGCTGCGCGGCTTTGGCGACAACCGCGTTCTGACTAGGGGAACATGTGAGGCCAAGGTGCATCGCAAGGATGGTGCATGCCCAGATAAAGGGTGAATTCACGGTTCTGTTCATCGTGGAAACTGCTGTGAACCTAGCGGATGGCAGTCGGGGTGGTCAGCATTAAACACCGCCACGATTCCCTCGTGGAAATTACTTTTTGATCTCCAAGGTATGGAGCTGCTTCAATCGGTGCCGTCGAGCCAATGGTCGTGTTTCGACAAGAAGCTCCGGCAGGAATCTCTATTGACGGAACACGCGTGCTTCAAAAGCTTGCGTAGGAGTTCCTCGAAGTCTTGTTTCGGAGCTCCCAAACCGATGAGGTGCTCGATGTGGTTGGGCCCCACATTTTGGCCCATTCCTTATGAGACAGTTTCCGGTGGTTTCGGTTTGTCT
>JAYPXF010000434.1:0-2553 GCA_038154405.1 Verrucomicrobiales bacterium
ACGGTCCCTCGATCCATGGCGTCACATGATACGGCCGTCCGCCCTTGGCCCGGCCTGAGTCGAGGATCTTCACCACCCCGGCGATGTTGATGGACCGGGCGTATTCCACCTCGCGGCAGAAGCGTTCGCTGTCGGCGGCCTGCGAACAGATCTTCACCGCCACCCGTCTGCCGTCGGCGATGGAGCGTCCCTCGGCGACGAGACTGAAGTTGCTGCGATTGACCAAGGCCACGAGTTCCCATGCGCCGAAGCGAAGCGGGGGATCCAGAGCCCGGGGCGAGTCGCCGGTCAGCAACGCTTCCGGAAAGTCCGGATCAATTCTCGTTTCCTGTTCCATGTGTGTGCGGGTCGCAAGGATTCTAGGGTCGGCCACGATGCTGGCAATGCAAACGCCGGGGTAGGGACGTGCTGCTGCGCGTCCGCGGACAAGCGGCAGCTTTGTCCCTGCCGATGCTCCAGACAACGCTGCGTCCATTCGAATAACATCAAGCTGCTGGCGGCTCGTCGCCGAATTCCCGGTCGAGCATGGCCCTCAGTTTGCGGACGTCCGTCGTGTAATGCGGGTCCTCCTTCCACGTGACCGGTGTGTCCGCCAGATCGAAGAACGACAGAATCCGCTTCCGCACCGCTGTACCGGAGAGCGACGCGTCCAGGTAGATGATCGCGCGATGTTCCTCGGTGGAGAAGACCACTCGCCCTCGGGGCACGTCGAAGTATTCCGAGTGCAGGCGTGCGGGCTTCCGCAGTTCGGCGTTTTCCCAGAGCGAGACGTGATCGTCGGGGCTGTCCAGCAATCCCGGCCGGGACTCATCGCCGTCGGCCAGCGCTCGCGCCCGGCCAATCACCCGTTCTTGATAAACCCAGAATATTCCCAGTTGCGGCATGGCGTCGTGGTCCTTGTGGCAAGGCATCAGCAAGGTGTCGAGCACTGGTGGTGGTTTGAAGCAGTCCAAAGGGAAGGGCACGAGCGACGGAGGCGAGGCACGGTTGTCACGATCACTGCGCCACTCTGCCCTTCCCGGTCTCGGATCATTCCGGACGGGCGGGTTGCGCTTCCTGTGTCTCCGTCTGATGAGTGGAAAGGAACGATTCCAGTTCGTCCATCACTCCTGGTCGCGACGGATTCACGTGTTTGATCAGCGCGGGCGAGGCGGTGTTGTTGGTGACGTCCACGCGGCGTTGTTCGCGGCGGACCCGGCGGGAAAAGGCCTCCAACGATTCGGCCAATTCGCCTCGCGACCGGTTGATCACGTCGTCCCTGAGCGGCTTGGTCAGTTCGGCGAGATCGCCGCGCAATTCCGCGTTTTTCAACTCGGCGGTCAACAGCTCCAGCTCGCGCAACTTGTCGTCGCGCGCCGAAGCGGCCTCCACAAGACGCCGACGGCCGTCCGCAACGTCGCGCTCCAACGGCACGATCGCTTTCGCGAGCAACTCGAGCGTCGACTGCTGACGCTTGACCCGGGCCATCCGGGCCTTGGCGCTGGCTTCGACCTGTTCGCGCCGATAGCTCACTCCGCGCACGGTGAACTCATCGCCTTCCCGGGCGAGCATGTTCTTCTCGGTGACGAGATCGCGCAGGTCTTCGGCGATCGATGCCTCCAGGCGCCGGGTATCCTCGCGCTTGGCCTTCACCGTCGCCTCGATCTCGCCGAGCTTGTCCTGGAACCCGGCCACGTCCTCGGACATGGCGCCGATGAGCGACCGGATACGGTTGATTTCATACTCGGCGGGCACGGCGTTCCGCGCGGTTTCGCGAATGCCGTCGCTGACGGTGTCCAGGTGACTTTTCACAGCCGAAGTGCCGAAGACACTGACAACAAGGCCAACTCCAATGAGGACGGGAATGATCTGCTTTTTCATAATCAGGTATTTCTTTGTTATTCAATTCGTACCCGGAAATCCGGGTGACAATCCGCACTACGCAGCCCTCCCGGATCTTGTTGGTGAAAAATGAAAAAAGTTGATCTGCCTTGCGGGACTGCGGATTCTGCTGTCAACAGAATCGCCGCAGATCCTCGAATTCCCATGAGCCAGAAGACTTCGCATCAGATCCAACGCGTCGAATTGATCGGTCAGGACATCCCGCTGCATTGCCCCTTCTGTGGCGCCCAGGCCTACACCCCGGATGCCGAGGAGCCACCGACCTTCGAAACCTGCGGGCATGTCCTGTTTGTCGCGCACGATGAAGGCTTCGAATACCGCTCAGCGCGCTTCGATCGGCTGATGAATCTGGCAGGGGTGGCGGACGACGACATCGATCCGGGGGCAACGGGATACGACGCTTTCACCGACGGCGTGGTCTGCGAGAACGCGGTCAAGTTCGCCTGCTACGTGCCCGCCCCGTCGTTCTTCGGCGCCTACTACGGCTTCGCGCCAGGCGAAGGCGGATGAGGCACAGGATTGCCGGAACGCCTTCAATCTTTCTTCGGCAAATGTTGGGATTGTCGGAGAGTTCCTTCGGATGTTTGTGAACGACGTGTGGTTTCTGACAACGATATGAAACAAACTGTAACGGCAGCCCTTTGTGTCCTTTGTGCCTTGGTGGTTCAAAGC
>JAYPXF010000435.1:0-2452 GCA_038154405.1 Verrucomicrobiales bacterium
AGCGTTGGGTCAAATCTCAAGGTACCGGGGAGGGCGGAATCGAAACGCTTGAGCCTCAGGGGCGGGATCGTGCGATGGCCCGATTGGCTGGGAATCTGGAAGCCAGTGCCGTGCTGCTGTTTGTGGTTGCGTTGTCCACGGGCGGTTGGGCGGCGGCGATGTTGTTCGGTGTTCTGGCGCTGGCGAGTGCCCTGGCTTTTCGGCGCAGTGTTATCAATGGGGTGAAACGAAGTTTGTCCGCGGTGCCCACTGATGGACGCGAGCTTCCCCCGGCGCGCCATGATGTTTCATCCGTCCATCCTTCGCTGGCGCGATTGGATGACGGCATATCGGTGAGCGCCCTGATCTTTGCCGGGGGGACCGCCTTCCGAAACTGCAACATCGCCCTGGCGCGTCGTGGTCATCGGGTCACGCGCGTGGTTCCGGCCTGGGACAACGGTGGCAGTTCGCGAACTCTGCGGGATGAATTCCATGTGTTGTCCATCGGTGACATCCGGCACGCGTTGATGACGATGGCGCATGGTGAGAATATTTCGAACGAGGTCATCCGCCTGTTCAACTGTCGGCTGTCTGAAGACGGATCGGACGAGGAACTGTCGAAGGAGATCGAGGCGTTCCTTGACCAGAAACATCCGCGTATGGCGGCCGTGCCGACGGACTTGCGCAACGTCATCCAGAAGTATCTGGATACCTTCTGGATCAATCATCCTAGCAAGATCGATCTGCACAACGGCAGCATCGGCAACTTCGTCATGCTTGGTGCCTATCTCTCCCACGGCAACGACATGAACACCGCCATCTATGTGTTCCGTCAGCTCTGTGGCATCAACGGCAACGTCTGGCCCGTTTCCCTGGTCAACGACCTGCAGTTGTGTGCGCGGTTGGAGAATGGCGAAGTCATCGTTGGTGAAGAGAACGTGACCGGCATCCGACGCCCCGAGATCACCAGCCGGATTGAGAAACCGTTTCTCACGCGCAATATAGAGACGCGCGAAATGGTGCATGCCGATGCCAATCCACTGGTGATCAGCGCCTTTGAGGAAGTGGACGTGATCGTACTGGGTCCCGGCAGCTTTTTCTCAAGTGTCATTTCGCACTTCATGGTTTCCGACGTGGCTGATGCTTTGGGCCGATCAAACAAACCCAAGGTCTTCGTCGGCAACATGCTCGAAGGCAACGAATGCTTCGGCTGGTCCGTGTCCGAACTCGTGGATCTGTTCCTCAATACCTGTCACGAATCCGCCACCGAGAAGCGGGATGCGAAGCACTATGTCACCCACATCATCGCCCACGACAGCTCGACCCATTGGCGCAACGTGCGCGGCGATCGCTATCTGGAGACAGGCGATCTTGATAAGTTCCGCGACGCCGGTATCAAGGTTACCACCGGCGATCTGGAAGACCCGTGGAAACGCGGCGCCCACGACGCCAACGTCCTTGCGAAACACATCATCGACGAGGGGCGTTGAGGTGCATGTTCCGCGAAGCGGTCGCCATCACGAAGTAGCGGAAGATGCGAAATCTTCCGAAACATGGAGTTCACCCAATCGGAATTTCTCGCGGATTCCGCTGCGGGCCGGGGAGTTTCCATGACCAGAGTATTATTTACGCGAGTTTCCGCGTCGGTAGGGTGCTCCGACCCGTTTGACCGAAGATGAATGTGCTTACGAACAAGTCTCTGTCCCGACGTGTGTTCCTACGCGGCATGGGGGTGTCGTTGGGGCTTCCTCTGCTGGAAGCAATGAATCCCTCGCGGGCGAGCGCTGCCAAGACGGTCGCACCCAAGCGGGCGGCCTTTTTCTACATCCCCAATGGCGTGGTGCAGGATGCTTGGCATCCGGCTGAGACGGGCAGGGGTTATGCAATGTCGAAATCGCTGACTTCGCTGGAGAAGTTTCGCGAACAGTTGAACGTCTTCACCGGATTGGATCGTGAGTTTCGTGGCGGAACGGGTGTCCATGCGCAGGCGGCCTGTGCTTGGTTGACAAGTTCGCCGCCATCGGAAGCCTTGGATGGGGGATTCCCGACCAACATCACGGTGGATCAGTTGATTGCTAGGAAGATCGGTCAACAGACCTTGCTGCCTTCGTTGGAACTGAGCACGAATGATCATCAGAACGCCCGCGAGACGAAGCATTTCGAAACGGTGTCCTGGTTGGCACCCGGGTATGCCGCCGCGCCGGAGAAGAATCCGAGGGAGGTGTTTCAGTGGCTGTTCGGCAAGCCGAATTCGCGTGATCGCGCCATCCTGGATTTGGTTCTGGACGATGCAAAACGCCTGCGCGGGCGCTTGGGCAAGGAGGATCAGGGCAAGCTCGACGAATACATGGAGTCGGTTCACTCGGTGGAAGGCCGCATCACTCGCGCGGAAAAAGCGGCCGCTTCCCGGCAGGCGCCTACCCTGAAGCAACCGGAAGGCAATACCGAGGAAAGTCGCCAGTATATCACGTTT
>JAYPXF010000436.1:0-2448 GCA_038154405.1 Verrucomicrobiales bacterium
CCTCGTTATTCTCGGCGCCATCTGTGATTGGCTTCGATAAGGGTTTTCGAACACAACCTAGTCTCAAACGATGAACCGCCGCCTCTTTCTCAGCACCACGGCCGTGGCAACCGCGTCCAGCTCCACCGTCCTGCTCGCCGCCGATCCACGGGCGAACGACATCGGGAATCGACGCGAATTGTTCATCGACCGTCACTTGGTCGATTCACTCCGCGGCACCGCGACTCAGCGACTGCATCATCCCATCCCGCAGGAAATCGCCCTCGAACACGATGAGGACTGGGAAGGCACGGGCAGCGGTTACCACAGCGTCTTCCACGACGGTGAGAAATACCGGATGTATTACAAGGCTTGGAACATTGAAGTATCAAAAGGCCGCATCAACACCGGCCGGCACCCCCTCTACTGCTGCTACGCAGAAAGCGATGACGGCATCAAATGGCGCAAACCCGATCTCGGCATATACGATTTCAAGGGCTCGAAGAAGAACAACATCACCATGATCACCAGCACGGTGGATGGCCTCAAAGTGGATCCGGGCCATCCGGCCGTGTTCATGGATGAAAACCCGAATGCGAAATCTGATGCGCGCTTCAAGGCAATCTTTCGCTCCTCCGGCAAGCGCGGACTGCTTCCCTTCAAGTCACCGGACGGTCTCCATTGGTCACCCATGTCGGATGACGTCATTCTCCACGCCCTCGGTGCGTTCGATTCTCAGAATCTCGCCTTTTGGGATCCAACGATCAAAAAGTATCGCGCGTACTGGCGCATCTTCAGCGGTGGCGGCATCACCGACAAACAATGGAAACCCAAAGGCCATCGCGCCATTCGCACCGCCGTCTCCAAGGACATGGTGAAATGGACCAACGTGCGGGATCTGGCCTATGTCGATTCACCGTCTGAGCAGCTCTACACCAATCAGATCAAGCATTACCACCGGGCTCCGCACATCCTGATTGGTTTCCCGAATCGCTACTTCGATCGCGGTCCATCCGTTTCGATGAGCGCACTACCCGATCCGGAGCAACGCAAACTCCGCACCAGCGCAAACCCGCGTTATGGAAATGCCTTGTCCGAAACCTTGCTGATGGCCAGCCGAGATGGCGTGCATTTCAAACGTTGGAATGAAGCCTTTCTCAGTCCCGGTATCGAACGTCCCGGTACGTGGCATTACGGCGCGCAATACATGGGATGGCACGCAGTGGAGACCAAATCCGCCCTCCCCGGCGCACCCGACGAACTCTCACTTTACGCCACCGAAGGATATTGGCATGGCAAGGGCAGTGCCCTACGTCGCTACACTCTGCGCCTCGATGGTTTCGTTTCCGTGAAAGCAGGAATGAAGGGTGGCGAATTGATCACCAAGCCAATCCGTTTCCGAGGCTCGCAACTTGAATTGAACTTTGCCACCTCCGCTGCCGGCGGCATGCGCATCGAAATCCAGCACCCCGATGGCAAGCCGGTGAACGGATTCTCACTGGCAGATAGCCACGTTCATTTCGGTGACACGGTCGGAAGGAAAATGAGTTGGAAATCCGGAAGCGATCTCACCAACCTTGCCGGCAAGCCAGTCCGCCTGCGATTCGAACTGAAAGACGCGGATCTCTACAGCTACCGCTTCGTCTGATCGCCAGAATCAGCCTCTTCATCCAGCTCCTTGAGCAGACGGCGAACGTCCTTCGCGCCATTGATCGTCGTCAAGACGGTCATGACTGCGAACAACCCAAGGACGGCGATAAACACGATCTTCCAGAACAACATCCACGTCATGACTTGACCTCCGGTTGCGGTTTGTCCTTGTCCGGGCAGAGCATGGAGAAAACGACCATTGCGATCAGGGCAGCAGCCACGGACGCCAGCCCCACCTGAGCACCGGACATGCGTTGAATCCATTCTCCAGTGGCTGGATCTTGATACTGCAGTCCGATCGCCTGTTGCACCGGCCCCAGCCCACAAATGGCACTGAATCCGGCCACCAAGGCCGCCATTGCCCCGGCAGTACTCGCTCGCTTCCAATAGATTCCGCCGACCAGGACGCCAATGGCGCCGTTGAAGTAGATCGCTCCGCTCACTGCCATGTAGTCCCAGATATCGTCGTTCCCCTCGTAGAACAGCCCCCAGTAAAGCACGTAGCCGCCAATCAAAACGACGACGAATCGGGTTAGCCGAATCCGTCCGGCTTCCGTCAAACCGTTCTTTCTAAGCGGTGCAACCACGTCCTGCGTGATCACGGAACTCCAGCACAGGAAGTAGCTGTCATGGGTGGACATGAAGGCGGCAATCATGGCGGCGGTGATGATTCCGATGAGTCCGACCGGCAATACACGCCCCAGGAAAATCGGCATGGCGTAGAGATTGTTGACGGGTTCCACATTCGGATCGGTAGGGAGGAATAGTTCCTGCAGATCCGGTGCACTGGTTGTGAAATAGACCAATGCACAGATGCCC
>JAYPXF010000437.1:0-2437 GCA_038154405.1 Verrucomicrobiales bacterium
CTGGCCGACTACATCACGGGCCAGACCATCCACGTGAACGGCGGCTGGTTCGGATGAACCGGACGCGTGACAAGAAACTCTGCAGTGCCAGCGAGGCGGCGCGTCTGGTCAAGGACGGCGACACGTTGGCCTGTGGGGGATTCGTGGGAGCGGCGCATCCGGAAGCATTGACGGCGGCATTGGAGCGACGATTCTTCGACGAAAACGGACCGCGCGACCTGACCTTGGTTTATGCGGCAGGCCAAGGCGACGGGAAATCGCGGGGGCTGAATCACCTCGCTCATGAAGGTCTGGTGAAACGGGTCATCGGCGGACATTGGGGGCTCGTTCCCGGGATGGGACGCCTGGCGATTGAAGGCAAGATCGAAGCCTATAATTTCCCGCAGGGGGTCATCTGTCATCTACTGCGAGACATTGCCGCCGGCCGACCGGGACTGGTGACCCAGGTTGGAATGGGAACCTTCATCGATCCGGAGAACGACGGCGGGCGGTTGAATGATCGCACGACCGAAGCGCTGGTCTGCCGAATCGATCTGAATCGCGAATCCTACCTGTTCTACCGGGCATTTCCGCTGAACGTAGGATTGATCCGCGCCACCACGGCAGATCCGTCGGGAAACCTTTCAATGGAAGACGAAGCGGTTATCGGCGAAGTGTTGCCGATTGCCCAGGGTGTCAGGAATTCCAGGGGCATGGTCATCGCCCAAGTGAAGCGACTGAGCGAAGAGCCGATTCCTCCGCAGTCCGTCGCCGTTCCCGGAGTTCTGATCGATCGGATCGTCGTGGCTGAGGAAGGTGAGCACGACCAGACCTTTGGTGAGCGCATGAACGAGCAGTATTGTTCTGCGGCTCCGGACACCGATCCGTTCACCGGTGAGCCGATGGCTTTGAACGAACGGCGTATTATCGCGAGCCGCTCGTGCGACGAACTCCGTCCGGGCGATATCGCCAATCTTGGCATCGGTATGCCGGAAGGCATTGCCCGCATTGCAGCCGAACGCGGATTGCTGGAAGACGTGACCCTGACGTTGGAAAGCGGACCCATCGGTGGAGTGCCGGCCGGTGGACTGAGTTTTGGGGCTTCCGCCTATCCCGCTGCAGTCGTGGATCAGCCGGCGCAATTCGATTTCTACGACGGCGGTGGCCTCGACTTCGCCGCGTTGGGCGCCGCCCAGATTGATGCGCAAGGTAACGTGAACGTGTCCAAGTTCGGTACGCGGTTGGCCGGCGTCGGGGGTTTCGTCAACATCTCGCAGAATGCCAAACGCCTGATCTTCTGCGGCACGATGACTTCCGGTGGATTACAGACCGAAGTTCGAGACGGTCGCTTGTCGATCGCCCGGGAGGGACGCAATCGCAAGTTCCTTCAAGCGGTCGAGCAGGTGTCGTTCAGCGGGCTGCTCGCAACCGAATCGAGCAAGAAAGTTCTCTATGTGACGGAACGTGCCGTTTTTCGTCTGACGACCGATGGACTGGAATTGATTGAGATCGCGCCGGGCATCGACCTCGATCGACACGTGCTCGACGTCATGGATTTCAAGCCCATCATCCGGGACATCAAACCGATGGCCGTTGAGATATTTAGCCATGAATGAAGTCTGTATTGTCACCGCGCGCCGAACGCCGTTCGGACGTTTCCTCGGTTCGCTCTCCCGCCTGAGTGCGGTCGATCTTGCCAGTCATGCGGCTGAAATCGCGCTTGCCGACATCGATCGCGCGAAGATCGATCAGGTCATCGTCGGAAACATCCTGGGTGCGGGCCTGGGCATGAACATCGCCCGACAGGTCGGCGTCAACTGCGGGCTGCCGATCAGCACGCCCGCCTTCACGGTGAACATGATGTGCGCTTCAGGCATGCAAGCCATCGCCCTGGCGGCTCAGGCCATTCGTGCCGGCGATGCCAAGGCCGTTCTTTGCGGTGGCACGGAGTCGATGAGCAATGCGCCCCACCTGCTCGCCCGTTCGCGCACCGGCATCAAACTCGGGGACGGCAAACTGGTCGACTCCCTGTTGCGTGACGGATTGGTGGACGCCTTCGATCATCGGCACATGGCCTTCACTGCCGAAGCGTTGGCCGCGAAGTACCAGATCAGCCGCGAGGCCCAGGATGAATTTGCGGCCCAATCGCAATGGCGCTTTGCCGCCGCGCAAGCCAAAGGAGCCTTTGCTGACGAGTTGGTGCCTCACGACAAACTCGCGAGCGACGAACATCCAAGGCCGGACACGACATCGGATTCACTGGCTGAGCTGTGCCCCGCCTTTGACGCGGAAGGAACGGTGACCGCCGGAAACGCATCGGGCATCAATGATGGAGCCGCCATGCTGGTGCTCACTTCACGCGAACACGCGCTCGCCAATCATTGGCCGATCATGGCGATCATTGAGAACACAGCCTCAGCGGGTTGTGATCCAAAGGAAATGGGACTGGGTCCCGTGC
>JAYPXF010000438.1:0-2434 GCA_038154405.1 Verrucomicrobiales bacterium
CCTTTCGGCCCGCTGGAGCATCGATCCTTCGGCGATCGACGCCCGCAAGATATCACCGTATCCCGGATTGACCGGCGAACTCGGCTGAGCGATTGGGCTGGCTCTCGGCAACCCATCCACTAAACTGCAAGCTCCAAATAAATCACGCCTATGTCTCTTGAAATAGCGTTGGAGAATCTCCCCCGAAAGATCGAAACCAAGCATGGTCTGTCGGTATCGATCAGACCGCTCAAGTCCAGTGACGCAGAAGCGTTTCATGAGTTCTTTTCGGCCATGCCGCAGGCCGAACTGCTTTACATGAAACATCGGGTTTCGGATTTCGAGGTGATCAAAGACTGGTGCGACAACATCGATCTCGGCCGCATCCTGCCGCTCTTGGCGATGGACGGTGCCAAGGTGATCGGAGTCGCCACCCTGCACCAGACCCTCGGCGGATGGAAACGCCACATCGGCCGGGTCAGCTCACACACCCATCCGAACTACCGCGGCAAAGGGGTCGGCTATTCAGTCACGGAACAGATCATCGATATCGCACGCCAGGCCGGCCTCCAACACCTGGAGGCGGAGTTCATGGGCGAACAGGAAGCCGCCATCAAGGTGTTCGCCCATCTGGGTTTCATCGAGATGCTCCGCCTGGAGGACTACGTGAAAGACATGCAGGCGATCACACACGACTACCTCATAATGGGGTTGCCGCTGACGACCGACGAGGAATACGCCGGGATGGGCTGACATGGCGCCGTCCATGTGTCCAATTTGCGGCGCCTTCATCGAGGATGATGACGCCGTCGCCTGCCCGGAATGTGGCGCCGACGAAAACACCGGTTGGAGCGACCATGCCACCGAGCAACGTCTCGATCTTCCCGACGCTAACTTTGACTACGATGAGTTCATCGAGAACGAATTTGGCACGCAGAACAACAACCGTGTAAAGACCGAGGGCGTTGCGTGGTGGGTCTGGGCGGTTGCCGTCGGCATTCTCCTGCTCTTGCTTCTCGGGCGCATCTTGTGAACGATTCGCAAATGCGATCCCTGTTCATCGCCGCAATCATTTCAACGATCACGCTGCCGGCGTCCGACTGGCCTCAATTCCTAGGGCCTGAGCGTAATGGAACCTATCCGTCCGGCGGAAACGACATCGGTTGGGCGAAGTCAGGACCAAAGAAGCTCTGGTCCCACCCCGTGGGCAAAGGCTGGTCCGGCCCGGTTGTCTCCGGAAAGCGGGTTGTCATCTTTCATCGCCAGGAGGATCACGAGATTGTCGATTGTCTCGACGCTCAATCCGGCAGATCCGTGTGGTACAAGAAATTCCCCACCAGTTATGTTGACGGGTTCGGATTCGACAACGGTCCTCGCGCGACCCCGTGCATCGTCGAAGGTCGAGTCTATCTGTTTGGCGCCGATGGCAATCTGCACTGCCTAGCAATGACTGACGGCAAGGTTCACTGGTCCGTCAATCTGCAACGACCATTGAAGGCGGACTCGGGTTTCTTCGGTCTGGCATGCTCCCCGATAGTGACCGCCAAACATGTGCTGTTGAACGTGGGTGGAGAAGATGGCGCGGGAATCGTCGGCATTGACATCGCCACCGGAAAGATTTTGTGGAAGGCCCACGATGACAGCGCCAGCTATTCGTCCCCAGCGCAGATCAACCTTAAGAATTCAGGGCAGATTGCGTTCGTCACCCGGAACAAAGTCGTCTCCGTGAATCCAAGAACAGGCAAGCTCATCTGGGAGCATCGTCTGAGCCCCGCGATGCAGGCGTCCGTCAGTGCCGCCACACCATTGCAGATTGGCGACCTCCTGTTCGCCACCGCTTCCTACGGTGCCGGAGCTGTCACACTCCGTCTGACCCAGAATTCGGCAAAGGTGGTCTGGCAGAATGACGAAAGTCTTTCCTGCCAATACCAGACTCCCGTCGAACTCGACGGGCATCTGTACGGTTTTCACGGCCGACTCGACACGGGTCCGCGCCCTGAACTTCGCTGCATGGAGCTGAAGAACGGCGCAGTGAAATGGAAGACCTCGCGGGCGGATGCGGGATCAATCATCCGCGTTGGCAATCAAATCCTGATCATCACGGTGAACGGTCAGTTGATCCACGCGAACATCTCACCCGATGGCTATCGCGAAATCATTCGCAGCCAGATCCAGGGATTCGAGGTTCGTGCCCACCCCGCCCTTGCGAATGGCATCCTCTATACCCGCGACAAGAAAAAGCTCATCGCGGTTCGCGTCACCCCAGAGTGACTGATCTCATTCGATCACGTTCACTCGAAGCGATACCCCACACCGTGCACCGTACGGATGATCGTGGGGCTCGCAGCATCGATCTCCACGCGTTTGCGCAATTGGGAGATCTGCTGATCCACGCAACGACTGTTGGGATAGTATTCCAGCCCCCAACACTCGTTGAGCAATGATTCGCGCGACA
>JAYPXF010000439.1:0-2366 GCA_038154405.1 Verrucomicrobiales bacterium
GCGACCACCCGCACAATCTGTATGAGAGGCGTCTTCATGCCCAAGCATGATTTCCCCGTTCTTCGCGGTCGGCAAGCAGCGAAGTGTGAGTGTTGAACAAATCTCCCGGTCGGATTGTTTTGCCAGATTGGCGGTCGATCCGCTTAGGATTCCCCATGCCGTCGCGCCGACTGGTCATTGCACACACGGAAAGCTCCGTCGCCTGGGGCGGCCAGGAAATCCGCATTTTCAGCGAGATGCAGGGGATGCGCGAGCGGGGACACCGGATGGTGCTGGCGGCGAAGCCGGAAAGCGAAATCTACCGGCGCGCCAATGAGGCCGGATTCGAGACCCTGGCTCTCGGCGCCGCTAAATGGTCGCTTCCGTTCAACGCCGCCCGGCTGGCCGGATGGTTCCGTCACCACCAGGTCGATGTTGTGAACCCGCACAGTTCGCAGGACGGTTGGTCTGCCGGGATCGGCGGCCGGCTCGCCCGCTGCCCACTGATCATCCGGTCACGGCATTTTGACACGCGGTTTTCGGCGAACTTCCTCAAGGGCATTGTGTTCAAGCGACTGGCGGATCACCTGATCACGACCAGCCCCAAGGTGACAAAGGACTTTCAGCGTGCTTTTGGCCTGGGGGATGAGCGGGTGTCCACGATCCCGACGGGCGTGGACCTGGACCGGTTCAATCCGGAAGGACCGGCGACCCGCATCGAAGGAAAACCGGATCAACATGATTGGCCGGTCTTGGGCATGGTCGCGGTGATTCGCCAGGCCAAGGGGCACATTTTCCTCGTCCGCGCGGCGCGCACCTTGGCGGACCGAGGTCTGCCCGTGCGGCTTGTCTTTGTCGGTGACGGACCTTCGCGCAATCCCATCGACGATGAGATACACAGGCTGGGCCTGACAGACCGGGTCACCTTCACCGGGTATCGGCAGGACATTCCCGACATGCTGCGAGGATTTGATTGTGCGGTCGTTCCCTCACTCCACGAGAGCATTCCGCAGGTGGGACTTCAAGCGATGGCCTGCGGCGTGCCGGTCGTGGGCAGCGACGCGGGTGGGATTCCCGATGTAATTCGGAACGGCATCACCGGGAGAGTGTTCCCTTCGGAAAACGCAGAAGCACTTGCGGATGCACTTGAATCCATGCTGCGGGACACGGAGCGGACGAATCAGATGAGCCGGAACGCGTTGGAATATGTCGCCCGTGAACACAGTCTATCAGCCATGTTGGATCGCTTGGAGGAACTTTGTGCACGTCTGCTTCCGCAATGACGCGTTGTCCCCAAGTCCGCCGCTGGAGAAATAGGTGAATTTCGCAATCAATCCGGGAATCCATTCCGTTCTTGCGCGTTCAGATGGGCGTAAGCAGAATATTTTCTCCGGAATTAACCTTTTTTTGAATGGTGGAACAATTGGTTCAGGGCGAGGCGACCGTAGGGCGCCAGGGATATCGGGAACCGTCGAACCGGGTTATTCGCATCCTGCTGTCGGCGTTCCTCGTGGCTCTGTTGGCAGCGACGGCCTCGGCCTCGCATTTTCGTTTCGGCCACTTGTCGTGGCAACGCGCCGGCGGCGGCCAGACCAACAACACCGTCGAGATCACCGTTCTTGAGGCGTGGCGGGCAGGCGCCGGAGGCGTCGGCGAGATCGACTATATCTTCGACTACAACAACCAGCGATTCACCAGTGCCGGAGCCAGCCAGATCGGCACGCTGACGGACATCACCGGCGAGCAATACGCGCTCTATCGGCGGATCGTGTCCCACACCTTTCCTTCCAACGGTGTCTATACCCTTACCAGTTCGCCCACCGTCCGGCTGGCTACCCTCGAGAACGCGCCGGCTTCGCAGGCGACGATGAAAATGGTCATGGACGTGCGACCGTCCAATACCGGAACGCCCACCACGCTGTCGCCGGTGATTCTGCAGCTGCCGATCGACACGACCAATTCTGTCGCCATCCCGCTGGTCGATCCCGACGGTGACCCGATCAGCGTGCGTCTCGCCACCGCGGCGGAATCCGGTATTCCCAATCTGCCGGCCATCGGCACAAACCAGCTGACCGTCACCACCAACGGCGTCCTCAACTGGAACACCGCCGGCGGTGCGGTCAGCAATCGCTACGCGGCGCAACTGATCATCGAGGAGAATCATCCGGGCTTCACCACCACCGGCGAAGTGCCCTTGGAATTCATCATTGAGCTGATCTCCGTCGCCGCGAACGAAAGGCCGACCTGCACCGGACCCGTCGGTGCACAGTTGGCCGGCGTCGGCACTCCGTTCCAGGCTGCCATCACCGCCAGCGACCCCGAGGGCCAACCGCTCACCGTCAAGGCCCAGCAGCTTCCGGACGGCGCGGTGCTGCAGGACGGCGACG
>JAYPXF010000440.1:0-2322 GCA_038154405.1 Verrucomicrobiales bacterium
GTCGCGGGTGGAACCAGTGGTCGCGCGGCGGATTTGATCGACACCGGGCACTACGATCTCAACGTCACCTTCACCAATGGGGTAGGATGGGTATTCAATTGGTACAACTTCGACAACGAGGATCGCGTTCCAACCAAACTCATGGATATCGGCCTCACCGAAACGGCCCGGACAACCGTGCCGCAGACTGGGTTTTCTGCTCTTGGTGCCAATCCCGGAGAACCCGCTTGGATTATTCCGCAGGGTCAGACGCCGGGTGTCATTTTCCTTGGGTACCGGACGCAGGATGCCGAGCAAAGCGAGTTCTCGTCCCTTTTCGGGACACCTGTCATTGGTTTGAAGGTTACAGATGTGCGTGGCAGTGGACGAGATCGAGGGGGGCACTTCACGGCGTATCAAAGTGGTCTGGGGGCTCCGGCTTTTCATTTCACCACAGCGGACGGACTGGACAACAGCGATGCAGTGGCCCCCATTCCGCTGACGGCGCACGCCCACTACAACTGGGCGTTCACCAAACCTGGGGAATACCAGGTAAGATTTGAGGCGGAAGGTGACCATCGTACTGGCGTCACGACCAACGGCAGTGGCACCTTCACCTTTTTCGTCCCGGGTGGCATGACCAATCTGCATATTCTCGACGGTGGTCACGTAAGTCACATGCTTGGCTTCTCCAGCAACAGCATGGAGATATCCATACGCAGTGATATCGAAGGCATCGCCGGCGCGTGGGGGAACAAGAGCCGCCCTCCAGAAGAGGCGTTGTTTTATGCCAACGCGTCCGACATCGCGTTGACGGTGCCTGGAGGTGGATTCGATTTTCTCGGCAACCCGGGAGATACCATCTGGGCATTTCCTCAGAGCAACGATCCCAATACGATTTTCATGGGCCTGACTGTGCATGGCGCGACCAACGCCGCGCTTCTGAACGATACCGTGGAACTTCGCTTGATTGGCGTGGACGGCCCCACGAACGGCCACTTCAGCTTCTTTCAGGTAGATTCCCTTGGCGCCGCGAAGTTGTTCATGAATTCGGCCGATGGTGTGGATCCCAATGTTGACAGGCATCATATCGGTTCCAACGGCCACGATCACTATTTCTGGGCTTTTACCAAAACCGGTCGCTATCGCATTTCATATCAACTCGTCGCAACCAACGCCGCTGGAACTCCGATCAGCTCTCGCGTCTACGACACTCACTTCGGTGTCGGTGCCTTCCCCGGCTTTCGCGACGATGATGGGAATGGCATCGACGACCACTGGGAAGCCCGCCACGGATTCACTTCACCGGTGGATGCCAACGCCGATCCGGACAACGACAACAAGACCAATCTGCAGGAGTATCTTTTCGATACTGATCCGCAAATCGCCGATACAAACGCGCCGATGTTCCGCATCACCACGAATTCCCTGACTTCAATCTCGATCGAAGCGGATACCAAGGAAGGCCGGCAATACCGCCTGATGTATTCCGATGATTTGCGCACTTGGAAGCCTGGTAGTGAAAAGATCCTGGGCCAACGAGCTCGACTTCCCTTTCTCGATGATGGCAACGGCTTGATTCAGACGCCGCCAACCAATCGCTTCTATCGTTTGGACATTTCTTCACCGCAGTAGTCGGCCGACGTAGGGAGACTTTGATTGCCGCGCAATCTGCGTGACATTGATTTGCGCTGCGAGGATCATCCCTTGCTCGAAATCCAAGGTTCTTGATCCATGATGAAACCCATCTTCCACGCGCGATTTGCTTTCGCCCTGCTGCTGCTCTTTGGCACCGATCTGCGGGCGGGAGAGAAACTGACGATTGCCACTTTCAACTGTGAGTTTCTGACCACGCCGAAGGTGCATATGAAGTTCGGCCTGCCCTTCGACATCACGAATGCACCGCCGGCAGAGGTCGAACGCTGGGCAAAACCTGAGTATCGCGCAGCCAAGATGCAGGAGGCGACGGACACGGTCGCCAAGTTGTTGAAGACTTTTGAGGCCGATGTGCTGGTGTTGCAGGAGGTCGGCAAGCGCGCGGACACGGCGCTGCTCGTTGAGCGCTTGAAGGCAATCGGTACGGATTATCCACATTGGGCGGTATGTCGTTCCTACGACACGCAGACGCGCCAGTACAATGCCATTCTCTCCCGGCATCCGCTCAAGGATGTCATCACACCTTTACCGGGTCGGGAGGGTTATTTCCGGGAACCTGATGACGCGGACACCGAAGACGACACGATGGTCATCAAGGGCATGCGTGCCACGGTCGAATTCGCCGGTCACCAGATCCTGCTCTACAACCTGCACCTGAAATCCGAGCGAGGCGGCCATGAAGCTGAC
>JAYPXF010000441.1:0-2175 GCA_038154405.1 Verrucomicrobiales bacterium
TGGCGCGGAAGCTTGGTTCGTACGGCCGGCGATATTCATCCGCAGACGCGCATGATGAAGGGAGAGGTCAGAATCGACGATCCCTACGGATTGAACGGAGCAGGGGAACGATCCCCGTTGCCGGTCGGTTTGTTTGTCGAAGCCGAGATTGAGGGTCGCGAGATTGAATCCGTGTATCGCGTTCCCAGAGCCGCTATGCGTGGTCGCGATCAGCTGATGGTGGTGGATTCTGAAGATCGGTTTCGTTTTCGAAACACTGTGGTCATCCGCTTGCTCAAGGATGAGGCGCTGTTGAAGTCCGGCCTCGAAGCCGGCGACCGTGTGTGTGTCTCAATTCTGGATTCCCCGGTCGATGGCATGAAGGTGGACGCCAGACTGGTCGATCGATGACCGATTGCATGCCTTTCAGGATATGAATCAGGAGAGCGAAGAACTGCGACAGTTCACAGGCCCCATCGCTTGGATGGCCAAGAACGGTGTCGCGGCCAAGATGATGATCGTGGTGATCCTCATCGGCGGCCTGATGTCACTCTTCACGATTAAGAAGGAGGTATTTCCGGAATTCTCCGCCGATTTGATCACCATTGTCGTTTCTTATCGCGGCGCTGCGCCGGAAGAGGTGGAGAATGCCGTGAGCGTTCGGGTCGAGGAGGCAATCAACGGCATCGATGGGATCGCCAAGATCCGGTCCAGTTCCGCGGAAGGTGTGAGCATGGTCACCGCCGAACTGCTTCATGGGGCCGATGCCGACAAGGTGCTCGACGATATCAAGGCCGGGGTGGACGCGATCGACACCTTCCCTTCCGAGACGGAGAAACCCGTCATTCAGGAACTCATCGTCAAGAGCCAGGTCATCAACATCGCGGTCAGCGGGGAGGTGGATGAAACGACCCTGAAACGCTATGGCGAACGTGTCCGTGATGAGGTGTCGCATCTGCCGGGAATCACGCAGGTGGAACTCGCAGTGGCGCGACCCTACGAGATCGCCATTGAGCTCTCCGAGTCCGCGATGCGGCGCCATGGTCTCACCTTCGACATGGTGGCGCAGGCAGTGCGTCGCTCTTCGCTCGATCTGCCGGGCGGTTCCATTCGCACGGAGGGTGGTGAGTATCTGTTGCGCGTTCAGCAACAGGCTTACACGGCTGAAGAGTTTGAACAGATTGCGTTGAAGACTTTGCCGGACGGATCACGGTTGCTGTTAGCCGATGTCGCGAAGGTGGTCGACGGATTCGAGGACGTGGTTCAGTTCGCCCGCTTCAATGACGAACCTGCCGTCATTGTGCAGGTCTACCGGGTGGGGGATCAAAGCGCTTTCGGTATATCTCGGGCCGTGCACGAGTATTGCGCGCGGGCGAATTATCAGCTGCCCGAAGGAATCAGCACCGCGCCGTTTGCAGACTATTCGGAGTATCTCAAGCATCGCCTGAATCTGCTTACCAAGAACGCGGCCTACGGACTCGTTTGTGTGCTGTTGGTTCTGACCCTGTTCATGCGTCTGCGCCTCGCCATCTGGGTCAGTGTGGGAATCTTCATCTCCTTCTTCGGTACGCTCTGGATGATGCCGACCTTGGATGTGTCCATCAACATGATGACCTTGTTCGCGTTCCTGATCGTGCTTGGCATCGTGGTGGATGACGCAATTGTCGTGTCTGAAAACATCTACACCCACGTGCAGGATGGGGATGATTCGCTCGTTGCGAGCATCCGAGGCGCAAAGGAGGTCGCTGTTCCCGTGTGCTTCTCGATCATGACCACCGTGGCCGCGTTCTTCCCCATGGCATTGGTGGAAGGTAACACCGGCAAGATTCTCAAGGGCATTCCTCTCATTGTGGTGCCGACGCTCCTCATCTCGTTGCTTGAATCCATGTGGGGCCTGCCCAACCACCTCAGTCATATGAAGCGGATTGATGACAACGCGGAGACGCGCAATCCCTTGACCAAGATCCAGAATGTCATCAGTCGCTTTTTGAACTGGTTCATTTCCGAAGTCTATCGCCCCTTTCTGGAGATCTGCCTCAGCTGGCGTTACACCACGATCTCCGTCGGAATTTCTTCGGTGGCACTGATGGTGGCGCTGATCCATTCCGGGATCATCAAGTATCAGTTCTTTCCGGCGGTGGAGGGGGATGACATGGCGGCATTCGTCACGCTGCCGCAGGGCACGCCACCCGAAGT
>JAYPXF010000442.1:0-656 GCA_038154405.1 Verrucomicrobiales bacterium
GAAGTAGTTTTCCCGCAGCAAAAGTGCGCCCTGCGGGTTCCACTCCTCCCACTGTCCATGTTTTACACCGTTCAGGTAGGAGCCCAGCTGATGGCGAGTCTGGCCATCGGCATGGAAACTCTCCCAAGGACCATGCAGTTCCCCGTTCTGGTAGTTCTCGCGGAACTGCAATTGACCGGTTTCGAAATAATACCGCAGATTCTCGCCGTGCCGACGGTCGTTCAACAGGCGCACCACCCTTTCGATTACTCCATTGTCGACACGGTTGGTCTCGACGAATTCGCGATCGCCGTTCGCGAGCAGTCGCCATGAACTCAGCACCGTGTTTACCCCAGCGGAAGAGAAGGACCAGGTGTTTTCCAACCTTTTCTCCCCGTATTCCCAGGCTTGCTCCGAGATCAGGCGGTTTGCCGTATCGTATTCCCTCCAATCACCATGCCGCCGATTCTGGGCATATCGTCCGTCTACGATCCGCGTTCCGTCGCTGCGCCATTCCTGCCAGACGCCTTGCCGCAGGTTGGACGCGTAGTCGCGACGGTATTCGATGAAGCCATTGGCAAATCGCCCTTCTTGGCGCCCATCCAGTTTCTCGCCCAGAAATCGCAAGACGGACTTCAAAGTCGTTCCATCCAGATGATACTCGCGCTCCACGCGAC
>JAYPXF010000442.1:666-2077 GCA_038154405.1 Verrucomicrobiales bacterium
CCAGCGAAGAGGTCAGTTCCAAGGAGCCGTCACTCCGACGATTATAATTCGTCATCGTGGCCAAGTTGCCATTCGTCGCATACGCACTCTGGCTCCAGCTCTCCACGATACCATTGGTGTAGGAACTGAAACTCAGACTGGAGATCAGGGAACCGTCCGAACGATAACTCCACGCGGTGTATTGATTCGTCTGCCCGTTCCCGAAGAGTTCGAACTGCACCGACTCTGCCAACTCGCCATTGGTGAAGTAGAGGTGCCGTTGAAAGTCCCCCAGTAGACCATTGGTTCGAAAATTCCGAGTTATCTCCAGCACGAGCCCCCCTGCGGCATCAAAGGTCGACTCCAGAATGCTGTTGGTTGCTGTGCTGGTGCCGAAATAGGAAAAGTTGGTGGCCGCTCGCGGCCCGTCATTGGAATACAGACTCCACGATGTCAACCGGCTCGACTCGTCGTAGGATTCATAGCGTCCGCCCTTGATCAAGAGGCCGTCCACGCGCCGCGCCTCGAACACTTCACTGATCGGACCTGCGGAATGGTAGTTGGTATACCAGGCAAGCGGACTGTCACCAGCGTAACGAATCGAGAACTTGGTCAGCCCCCAGTTACCGGCCAGGGATGACACACCCAGGCTGTCCGGGCTCTGCACCATCAGGTTGAAATCCACGACCGGTCCCCCCGGCGGCGGCGTGGCGTCGAGAGCCAGGTTGAACGATGAATTCAAGGAGAACTCGGTATTCACCGGTTCATCCACCGGATCAAGCACCAGCCGCAGCGGCCCCGTCGCCACCGACCACGAGCCGGCCGACGTTCCGTCAACACTATAAGACTTATCAGAGGCAAGGTTCCCCAAGCGATTGGTAGTCGTGATCCGGCTGTAGTCGCGCCCGGTGACCGCCTCCAATCGCAGTGTGGTATTTTGCCATTCGCCGCTGAACTGGGAATCAGCCGCCGTTGTCGTTTCCTTCGCCGCCAGACGCAGGTAAGTTTTTCCATTGGCGGAACGGGCAACACCAACCATGAAATCCTTGGCTGGGGAAATATCAAAGTAGAGTGTCTCGGTTCCAAAGGGCACGCGAACGCGCCCATCCGCCTCCGGAAACATCGCGGTCATGCCCTCCGACGTCTGGAAAGAGCCGTCGGCGGCCACCGAAAGCTCGCTGACAATGCGCGTCGCATCGAGCTGGACCTGGTTGGAGCTGACCAGAACTTCTAATTCGACCAGGCTCCACGTGCCGGCGAGATCGGCAGTGACCAAGGAGTCGGGGCGGCGGGTCAAGAAAACCAGTCCCGTCTGGTCCAACGGATCTTCATCGACGTGAAGACGCCCCACAAGAACATCGCCACCAACGGCCGCGTCGAATGGGATCACAACCTCGCCTCCAATCGTAAACGTAAAACGGCCATCTGTACC
>JAYPXF010000443.1:0-2063 GCA_038154405.1 Verrucomicrobiales bacterium
CCGTTTCTGCTGTTCCGGAAACGCCTGAATGCTGCGCAGGTCGTTGTCATCAATCCCCGGCTTCGGACCCGCGGATTTGTTCAAGGCCTGATGATTGATGAAGATCAAGCCGGTGACATTCCCCTGCTTGTCCGTCCACATCTCGAAGCGCTGAGCCTTGACACCAATCTTCTTGGCGAAGGCTTGCTGTTCCTGCGGTGAGAGTTGTCCAATCGGCACCGTGTAGACCGGAACACTAGGCGTAGTAGCCGTCGGCTTGTGATCCAACTTGTTGTTTGGTGCTCTAGCTTGAGCCTCCTCACGGTACGATGAACTCACCGCAAGCCGTCGGCTGCCACGAGCGTTGAATTCGACCCTCATAGGTTCACCCGCGACCTCTCGCCCTCTCTCGTTGCGGGTGTGGGTAAACGGGTAGCTCGTCGCGATCGCGATGATTATGTCCTGCAATCTCGTGCCTTTTGCAGCCACGCGGGCATGGATCTCATCCACGGTCTGTTCGTCGGACGCCTCTAATGCCCGCCCCAACGCATAGGTCAGCAAGTGACGAATGAAGCCGCGGGAGAAATCACCGTCGAGCTTTCGCAGCACGTTCTTGAATTCGACAATATCCTCGTATTGGTGTTGTCCGAAAAGTTCACCGGCAGAATCCACCGGGAACTTGCCATAGGAATCCCGCCAGCGACCAATTCCATCATAATTCTCCAACGCAAACCCAAGCGGATCGATGCGACTGTGACACCCCGCACAGGCCGCCTTCTCGCGATGCGCTTCAAGCTTTTTGCGAAGCGTCAATCCCGCGTCTTCCATTTTACGATCATCATCGCCCAGTTCATCCACGACAGCGGGCGGCGGTGGCGGCGGACGGTTCAACACCACTTCTGCCACCCACGTGCCCCGATAGACCGGACTTGTCCGCAAAGGCAGTGAACTGAGGGTCAGCACGCTGCCTTGAGTCAGGATCCCTCCCCGGCGTCGATCGGGAAGCTGACAGCGGAACCACTTGTTCTCGTCATTGCGTTTCCGGCCGTTCTTGTCAGTAGTGACCGTGGACGCGACCAGCTTCGGAAAACGATCATCCAGATCGTAGTAGTCCATCAAACGGTGGTTCATCCACGTAAAGTCCGGATCCACCAGATCCATGATCGGCCGGTTCTCGACCAGCACGGTTTCGAAAAGTAGCAACGTTTCCTGCAGCAAAGGAGCCGCCATCGTCGCCTTGCCCAACGGACCCGCATAGAACTTGGCGTAGCGCCGCCGGTCGGGTTGCGCCCCCACCAGCTTGTTGAGCTGCAGCCACTGATACGCAAACGATTCGGAAAGTTCTTTCGACTTGGCATCCTTCAGCATCCGCCGGACCTGCGTTTCGATCCCTTCAACCGTGTCCAGTGCACCTGATTGTGCCGCACCAAACAATTCGTCGTCCGGCATGCTGACCCACAGGAAATAAGACAAACGATTGGCGATCTCCCGGCCAGTCAAACGGCGGACCGGATCTTCACCGGCCGCGTCTTCCACCACGAACAGGAATCTGGGAGAGCTCAGTACCGCGCGAACGGCCTCCTTCATCGCCGCATCTGATGATCCGCCGGCCGTCAACTCCCGCTGATACAATGACCAATAGGCATTCACGTCGGACTCCGTCACATCCCCGCGAAACGCGCGCACCAGAAAACGGACAAATTGCTTGCGTCGGTCCGCTTCCTTTTCATTGGAAATCGTCCTCGGCGCGGACTTGGCCGCAACCGGCGGAGCAGTTCTTTCCTGACGCGGTTTCGCCTTTGCCGCCAGCACCTTGCTTTTGCCTGTGATAAACGCGAGATCGTCCATCAAGGCATAGTCTCCGGAGAACTTGGAACCGTCGAACGTCAGGCTCACGATCGCGTCACCGGGGGAAGCACTCCAGGCGAAGAACGTGTTGTCCTTGCCGGCGCCAAACGCAATGTCGTCCTTCAGCTCCGACTGCGAACCACTGGCAAAATGCGCCGTGAGTGTCACCGGTCCGGCCGAGTCGCCATTCTTCGAGCGGCTCAACACCACCAACCCCAGATTGACGATGCCTTCGT
>JAYPXF010000444.1:0-1641 GCA_038154405.1 Verrucomicrobiales bacterium
TCGGAGATTTCGAGCGGGAGAATGACGTCAACCGTCTCGCTCACTTGTCGACGCGGTTCAGGAACCCGCCGATCGAGAGACTGGCAAACATGGCCAGGTCCTGCCGACCGGATGCCACGATGACAGGGGACAGATCCGGCGGACGGATCTTGTGGCAGCGCTTGAGCAGCTCCTTCATCGCGGGCACGGCCGATTTCGCCTTGTCGCCCAGTGTCTCCACTGTACGACAGGCGTGCAGAACCGTATTCATGTCTTCGTGCTGCAACAGGGCCACCAACAGCGGAAGTCCCGCCGCGACATCCACGTGCCGAGCCAGTGCATTGGCTGCCTCGATCCGCACGGCAGTTGAGGTATCGCCAAGTGCTCGGGTAAGCGCAGCTACGGCCGCGTTCGAAAGATCCCCCCGTTCCACCAACCCGATGGCACCCCAATAACGAATGCTGGCTTCGCGGCTGTCCAGATTCTTCAGAAACGCGGTTTCATCCGCATTGCCAACCTGACCGGCAGCGGACCGGATGGCTGCCATCCGCCTCTTGTTTTTGCGGACCGTCTCCCAAGAAGTGGAATTGCCGATCATCTTCCAAGCCTCACTTTCGGGGACGAATCCGAAATCATGCGTGCTCTGGACATGAGATTTCAAAGCCTTGCGCATTCTCTCCAGGGTGCCCTTGTGCTTCGGATCTGCGGCCAAGTTATTGAGATTTAGCGGATCATTTTGGCAGTCATACAATTCCTCCACCGGACGCGTCGGACCCGCAAACTGCCATTGCGCCGCCGTCATCTTCTTTTGATCCGCATTGCGATAGAACTCATGACGAATCTCTCCCAGATCCGGCCAGCCCGTATGTTGGTTGTAGCCGAGATGCGGCATGTAGTTGCGGATGTAGAGGAAGCGCTGATCGCGAACGGAGCGAGCCAGATCACGAACCTCATCCACCCGATCGCGATGACCGAAAACCATCTTCCGCGGCTTGCCTTCCTGCTTGCCAAGAAACGGCACTCCCTGCATGGCCTGAGGAACGTCGATCCCCGCCACGCTCAACACCGTGGGACCAAAATCAACAAAACTGACCAATCGATCGATCGTCGACCCCGGTTTGCCCGGCGCCAGGTGTTTCCACTTATCCGGGAACCGAATCATCAACGGCACGTGCATGCCACTGTCCAGCAGGGCACGCTTGTGGCGCGGCATTCCCGATCCATGATCCGAATAGAAGAACACGATGGTATTGTCCGCCTGCCCGTCTTTCTCCAACTGCTCCAGGATGGCGCCGACCTCCTTGTCCATCGCGGTCACGCAATCGTAGAAACGCGCCACTGACTTGCGAACCACCGGAGTATCCACATAGTACGGCGGCAGCGGGGCCTTCTTCGGATCATGAATTTCACCGGGACTCAGTTTGCTCTGCACATCAGCGACAAACTTTTCGTAGGGCCACACCATCGAACGGCTCTGGTGCGAGGTCATCAGATTGAAGATACTGAAGAACCGACCGTCGCCTGCTCGCCGGTTGAAGTGAGCCGAACCACTGCTCTCGTCCCAGGAATGTTTGATGATATCCTGCCAGTTCGCGTTGTTGTAGTCGGTCTTGACGTTGTTCGAGGTGTAGTATCCCTCCTTCTTCAGGAGCGACGGAAAGC
>JAYPXF010000444.1:1780-2046 GCA_038154405.1 Verrucomicrobiales bacterium
ACCGCATCTGCTGCGTCCCCAACGACGGCGCATAACAACCCGTAATCAGGCAGGAACGTGAGGGCGAACACACCGGAGCCGTCGCAAACGCATGGGTGTAGCGGACGCTTTGTTTGGCGAACACATCCAGATTCGGCGTGTAAGCATACTTGTCACCGTAACAACCCAAGGTCGCGCTCATGTCCTCCGCCGTGATCCAGAGTATGCTCGGACGATCCTCCGCACGCGCGCCCCTACCACCACCACGCTCCGTGACAGCACCGCCG
>JAYPXF010000445.1:0-1980 GCA_038154405.1 Verrucomicrobiales bacterium
TGATAGAGGTTGCCAGACCGTCCCTGTAGCCCGGGATCCGATTTCAAATGAGCGAACGAAAACGATTCGAAGGAATTCTCGACCGTTATTTCGAGGGCTGGTTGGTCGACAATCCGGTCTCCGCAAATGTTGCCGGTCTGGTGGATGGCGAAGGGAAGCTGGGGCGGCTCAACGAATCGGCCCTGCGCCGTGAGCGTAAGAGACGCCGACGTGCGCTTGCGGATCTTGAAGGCGTGAATCCGCGCGAGCTTACCGGTGATCAGCACCTGGATCGTCTTGCCTTGCGGGCACAATTGTTGCGTGAGGAGGAAGACGATGAGCGTGGCTGGCATCGCCTGAATCCGGAAGCACCGGAATCCGTGATGAACCTGCTGCTGCACGAGCTCATGCGGGGTGAGGATGAACCGCAACGTGCCGCCGCCAATCTGAGGTCCGTGCTGAAGCGGACGCCGGCTTATCTCGAAGAGGCGGCCATGGTTGCGGATCGACCGGAACAGATTTGGCGCAAGGTGATGACTGATGGATGCGGCGGTGCGCGTTCTTTGCTTGATGCCGTGGGTGCGTTTCTCGCAGCGCATCAACCGAAGCAACAGGACAAGAGGCTGGTTACATCCGCGGAAAGGGCCATCGACGCATATGCCGATGTGGTCAATTCGTGTGAGACGGCTCCCGCCGGTTCATTCGCCGTCGGCGAGGCTGCGATGCGACGCCGCATTCGGGATGAACTCGGGCTCGATTACACGATCGGTGAAATTGAGACATTGGCCAATTCCGAGGCGGAGCGGATCGGGGGATTGTTGACCAAGGCCTGCTCGCGCCACGGCAAGGGGCGTTCCGCGGATGAGATCATTACGGAAGCCCGAGGCAATTGGGATCCGGGTGAAGATCTGCTGGGCCTTTACAAGGCTGAGACCGGGCGGGTTGCCGAAGGATTCAAGGCGGCAAGGGCGGTTTCGTTTCCCAAGCGGGAGAAGCTGGTTGTGCGCCTCGTGCCGGAGTTCATGCGGCATCTGTTTCCGACGGCAGCCTATTCTTCGCCGGGTGCCTTTGAATCTCGGCAGAAAGGCACGTTCTGGGTCAATGACCTGAGTGCCGTCCGTGATTCTGCGTTCGACAAGCTGAAGGAAAGGCAGCAGCACTTCGGAGTCAGCCTGACCGCTGGCCATGAGGCCTACCCGGGGCACCATCTGCAGTTTGTCACGGCCAATCGCCATCCGCGTCGCTGGCGGCGGATGTTTGCCCATGCAGTTTTCTACGAGGGCTGGACGCTCTGGTGTGAACAGATGCTGATCGACCTGAAAATTGATCGCTCACCTTGGACGAGGATCCAACAGCTCCACGATGCGCTCTGGCGGGTTCACCGGATCCTGGTCGATCTGCGTTTGCAGACGGGACGCTACACCCATCGCCAGGCAGCTTCACATTTGCAACGGCATCTTTGCTTTACCAAGGCGCGCGCGAATGCGGAGATTAACTGGTATTCGATGGCGCCCGGTGTCCCCATGAGCTACTGGCTGGGGCGACTGGAGAATGCGCGATTGCACAACCGATTGGTGCAGGGCAGGGGGTGGGAATTAAAGCGCTTCAACGACTGGTTGCTCAGCTACGGCACGTTGCCGCAAGGCTGGATCGAGAAATACGGGCTGGATTGAGCGGGATTATTCCCCGCTGTCCGGAGGAACCAGTTCCTTCACCGCATCGACGAGTTCCTGGAAAACGATCGGTTTGTGGAAAATCTTGGCAGCACCGAATTTTTCCGCGATGGGCAGAAAATCCATTGCCGTCAGCTGGCTGCCGCCGGACATGGCAATGATCTTGCAGTCTGGATGTTTCTCGCGAATCTGGCGGATGGTTTCCAAGCCTTCCTGTTTTGGCATCAGGATGTCGGTGATCACCACATCCGCGGGAACTGCGTTCATCTGGTCCACACCTGCAAGCCCGTCGCCGGCTTCATCGACTTCATAGCCGGCACCCTTGAGA
>JAYPXF010000446.1:0-1972 GCA_038154405.1 Verrucomicrobiales bacterium
CCGGCGCTTGGGGAGCAACCACGTAGCAGGGAAAATCCTGGCGGCGTTTCTTCTCCGCCAGCTGCCGGTTCCAATCCTTCAGCTGCTTCTTGTTGTCCTTCCCCTTTCCGCCTCCGCCGTGCAGAGAGATTACCACCGGGTAGCTCCGCTTCGCATCGAAGCCCAGCGGCTTCATCACGCGGAACGGCATGTCCTCGAAGATCTGGGGTTCATAGACCACGTCCCAGCGCTCCGCCGCCCGGACCGTGAACCCTGAAATCATTACCCAAACGAAGAACAACGACTTGAACATGGTCGGGGAATGTTTCACTTCCGTTCCTGATGGACCAGCGCAATCGGCATCCGGGAGGAAGAGGGCGGAGTTGTCGCCGGCGGGATGCCATGTTTTCCTGTCCACGATGCTTCTTCGACTCAACGTCCTGACTACAGTCCTGACGCTGGTGACCGCCATGTCGGGAGCCGACGGTCCCGTTCGACGGGCTCAGGGCACGCCCAACATCGTACTGATCATGGCCGATGATCTGGGCGCGGAGAACCTGGCCTGTTACGGCAACACGGTTTACTCCACACCGAATCTGGACCGCATGGCCGCCGAGGGCGCGCAGTTTGAGAACGCCTTTGCCACCCCGGTCTGTACACCAACCCGGGCGATGATCCTGACCGGTCTGCATCCGAACCGGAGCGGTTTTCTCGAACGGCTCGACAGTCCCCATGATCCGGAGCGCAACAATCGTTTGCCGGTTCATCTGAAGACGTTCGGGCACATCTTCCAAGCGGCCGGCTACGCGACCGCCATCGCGGGCAAATGGCATCTCGGAGATTTTCAGAAGCATCCGGATCAGCCGACCACGCACGGGTTCGATGAACATTGTCTGTGGGTTCAGTACTGGGACGGCAAACGGCGCAGCCGATATTTCGGGTCGCACAACTGGGAGAACGGAAATTACCATATACACGACCAGGAGGTCTTCGGCCCGGACTACTATTGCAAGTTCCTGACTGATTTCATCGAACGCAATCATCGACGAAAACGACCGTTCCTCGCCTATTTTCCCATGAACCTGATTCACGGCCCGCTCATCACCCCTCCCGGGGATCAGCAATCGGCCGAGGCGAACTATCCGGAAGATCTCGGCAAGAAGGAACGAATCAACGGCCGCATGGTGCACTACACCGACAAGATCGTCGGTCGCATCCTTGCCAAGCTGAAGACACTGGGAATCGACCGTAACACCCTCGTGATTTTCACCGGTGACAACGGCACGAGCGGCAGCCTGACCAGCCACCTGGGCGAATTTCGCCTGCGCGGCGGCAAGCGAACCATGAATGAAGCCGGCACCCGCGTGCCCTTCATCGCCCGCTGGCCCGGGAAGATTCCACCCGGTCGGCGGGATTCATTCATCACCCTCATGGACATGCTCCCGACCCTGGCTGCGATCGCGAACATCCCCCTTGGGCACCCGATCGACGGACTGGACCTCTCCCACAATCTGTTCAATCAACCCGGTCAGGATCGGATGTTTTTTCAGATGGCTTTTGAGGGCGGTTGTTACTTCATCCGCGACCGGCGATACCGCCTTCACGAAGACGGTCGCCTCTACGACATTCCGGTGACCAGCGATCGGAAGCGCTACGGAATGAAGGTCGTCGGCGAATCCGCGGAACACACCGACGCCCGCCGCCAATTGCAGCGCAAGTTGGACGAGTTCATGGCGGTCACGCACACCGACACGAGCTATCGGATCATTCCTTTCGGTACGAACGGCGACGTTTTCAAGAACAGCCGGGATCGAGCGGACAGACGCAACAAACAAAAGAAATAGGCTCCGGATCAAAACCGAGAGTCATTTCGAAGCCGCCTTATTCAGTGGTGCGGTTGCCCGCTTCTATTTGGTTGGATAGCCGTGCCAGATCCATTCCAAGGCATGCGGCGTGATCTGTTGGCGGGCTTTGCCGAGGCCGTGACCGGCAT
>JAYPXF010000447.1:0-1953 GCA_038154405.1 Verrucomicrobiales bacterium
GATCCGATTCCGCGATCTTCGAGAGCGCCTCGTCGAAACCGAGGATGTTGCGTGATTCGATGATCTCGAAGGAGAGCAGGCGCATCGTGTCGTTGGTGCTGATGAGTCCCCATTTGATCGGGTTGATCCACTTGCCGGGGAAACGGGGAACATCGGCGCCGTGGATGACCTCCATGATGGCGAGTTTGCGGGTTGCCGAGATCGAGTTGGAGGCATAGGCCTTGGCCATGACGTCCTGCACATCGGCGCTGGTGCTGTACGTGTGCATCAGGGTTTTCAGCCCGGCCAGTTCGTTGGTTTCGAGATTGAAGGTGAATAGCTTCTGTTTGAGATAGGTGATTGCTTCTTCGCTCCATTCCTTGTGCTGGGTAAACACCCAGGCGGCGGCGGCTTGGACGCGTGGGTCGGGGTAATCCAACAGGGGCAACACGTGCTTCGCCTCCAGTTGACTGTTTTCCATCTGGTCGAAGGCGAGCAGGGCGGCACGGGCACTGCCGGCGGGGATGCGTTTGAGCTGCGGTGCGGAGTGCTTGATGTTGCTGTTGGTCATCCGCGAGTAGCCCTCGATGAGGGCATAGATGATTGCGTGATCTTCAAAGGATCCGCTCGATTTGTCGGCGGCCTTGATGAGTGGGCCGTTGCTGGAGACGGATCCAATCTGTCCCAAGGCGGCGGCGACTGCGCGCCGAACGATGGGTTCGTCGGCGGCGAGAAGCTGATGCAGGGTGCTCAAGGCGGACGAATCCCTGGCGAGTCCCATGGAATTGGCGGCGGCCACGCGCAATTCGATCTGTGGATCGGTGAGAGCGCGGGCGATCAGGCCGCGTGCTTCCGAAGTGCCGATGCGATGCGAAGTCCAAAGAGCGTTGCATCGGAGTTCGGGCGCGTGGGTCCCAGTGATGATCGCACCGAGTGTGCGTAAAGAATTGTTGCCCGCAGCCACCGCGAGTTCGCGGGCGCGATCGCGGACGACCGGGCGGAGGTCGGTGAGCAGGCTGGCCGGATCGGCCAGGCGACTCCAGTCGATGTCTTCCCCGCGTGGATTCTTCATCGTGGGTACACCAATCCGGCTGACGCGATAGATGCCGCCACGGAATTCCGGTTTGCTGATGCGGGAGAGCGGACACTGATCGACATACCAGCCGCCGGTATCGATTACGAGCAGACTGCCGTTGGCATCCTCGACGAGATCCGTCGGATGAAAGTCAGGGTGGGCGGATACGAGGAAATCACTGTCGCGGGATTCGTAGGTCGCATTGGTGACCGACAATTCATGCCGCAGCACTCGATGCGGATTGAAATGGGCGCTGAATAGATTGCCGTGGAATCCCGGTCCGAACTGCATGCCGGTATAGCGGTGCAGACCGGCGGGTGCCACACGGGCAAAACGCGTCAACGGGCCCAATAAATCTCCGGTCCGCTTGAATTCGCTGACGCTTGGATGATTCTTGCTGTAGACGCCGCCGCGAATGAAGTGCATGAGCGCGTCTCGCTGGCCGTGTTGCGGATTGGTGAAATACGTCATCGTCCCGATCATTTCACCCGACCCGGTGAAGATGATTTCGACCGGGTTGTCGAAGCCGCCGCCGGCGTGCCAATCCAAGCCGGTGCCGTCTGGTAGGCATTTCCAGATGCGGGAGGCGAGGCCCTTCAATTGTTTGCCTTCGCGGGTGGTGATGTCGTAGCCGTGGCGTCCGTCGGTCAGATAAAGCCATCCATCCGGACCGAGGAAGGGACCGTGGAGACTGGCGGTGCCACGCACGTTCCAGCCGCTGAGGATTACCTCACGGCGATCAGAGATTCCGTCGCCGTTCGTATCAGTAAAGCGCAGAAACTCTGGCGGTGAAGCGACGTAAACACTTCCCTGGTGATGAAGAACTCCCATCGGGATTCCGACCTTGTCCGCAAACACGACGCTGCTGTCGAACACGCCGTCGCCGTCCGTGTCTTCCA
>JAYPXF010000448.1:0-1943 GCA_038154405.1 Verrucomicrobiales bacterium
TGATCATCCGCCAACCGCTTTTCCGCATCGGTGTCATTTTTTATGAGGCAACAGGATCAGGCCGGTTTTGAGGTGTATTGGCTTGGCGTGTTCGAGCTGGATCTCTAACTTCCAGCCCGTGCCCGATCTTATTCCCATCTCCGCTACCACGCGGCTGTGCGCCGTGTATGGTCATCCGGTGAAACACACGGCATCTCCGGCCATGCACAACGCCGGTATCGCGAAACTGGGGCTGGATTGGCGATACGTGGCCGCGGATGTGCATCCCGATCGGCTGGCGATCGCGATCGCCGGAGCGGGGGCGATGAACTACATCGGACTGAATCTTACCGTACCGCACAAGTTGCTGGCGCTGGAGCTGGTGGATGAACTCGACGAGTCGGCGCGGATCTGGGGTGCGGTGAACACCATCCGCTTCGAGGGTAAGGATGACTCCGGTGAGTGGCGGTCCTTGGCGGAGCTGCCGGCCAATTACTCCGGGCGGATGCGGACGCATGGATTCAACACCGATGCGGATGCGATCATCCGGTCATTGCGGGAGGATCTCGAGCTGGAGCCGAAGGGCGCGCGAGTCGTGTTGCTCGGGGCCGGTGGTGCGGGGCGCGTGGCTGCATTGCGGCTTGCTGCTGAAGGAGTAGGCGAATTGTATCTCGTCAATCGTACGGAGACGAAAGCCGAGGCGGTTCGCCAGGAGATCTATGAACGATTCCCTGGGGTGAACACGATCGTGGGGTATCCCGAGGACGGGAGCACGGATCTGTTGTTGAACGCCACGTCGCTGGGGCTGTCGGAGGGAGATGGTTCTCCTTTGGATGAAACGAAGTTTCCGCTTGGCGGCGCGAAACATGTCTACGACATGATCTATCGGCCGGCTGAGACACCGCTTTTGACCCGGGCTCGCGAGGCGGGAGTTCGTACCGCGAACGGCCTGGGAATGTTGTTGTATCAGGGCACGAAAGCCCTTGAAATCTGGTCTGGCCGCACGGCCCCGGTCGAGACAATGCGCACCGCGCTCAAAGAGAATGTCTACGGATCCCACGGTTAATCCCTACGCGGCAGTGCCCTTCCATTTCTGGACGGGTGTTTTCTTCGTGTTCGGCGCGATGGTGGGCAGTTTTCTGAACGTGGTCATTCATCGGCTGCCGCGTGACATGAGCGTGGTCCATCCCCGGTCACATTGTCCTTCGTGCGAATACAGCATTCCGATGCTGCTCAACATCCCGATCGTGACGTGGTTGGTGCTCGGCGGGCGCTGTTCGAATTGTGGTGTGCCGATCTCCGCGCGGTATTTTCTCGTGGAAGCAATGACGGGCGGCATCTTCGCCGCGTGTTGGGTGGCGTTTGGAACGGTCTCACTTGGGCTCAGCATTGCGTTGTGCGTCTTGATGGCCGGTCTTATTGCGTCGACGTTCATCGACTTCGAGCATTTCATCATCCCGGACCAGATCACGATCGGCGGTTGCTTCGTGGGGCTGATGGCGTCGGCCATCGTGCCGGAACTTCATTACGTGGAGACCGTGCGCGATGCGCTCACTGCGAGTGCGATCGGCCTGGCGGTGGGTGGCGGCTCCGTCTACCTGGTGCTGCGGTTCGGCAAGCTGTTGTTCGGTCGCTACAATGTGGATCTGCAACCGGGCCAGAAAATGATCTTCACGGACATGGAACTGGTGTTGCCGGAGAAGTCGATTCCGTATGGGGAGTTCTTTCTGCGGAAGAACGACCGCATCGAATTTCACGCGGAACGGCTGGAGATGGCGGATCGGTGCTTCTGGGATCAGGAGGTGAAGATCTCCGCGACGCACATGACGGTGGGGGATGAGGAGTTTGATCCCGAGCCGATCACGTTCATGGAAGCGACGACCGATACGGTCAATCTGCCGCGTGAAGCCATGGGGTTTGGCGACGTGAAACTGGCCCTTGTGCTCGGGTTGCACACCGGCTGG
>JAYPXF010000449.1:0-1942 GCA_038154405.1 Verrucomicrobiales bacterium
GCTTGCAGCGGCGGACGAGCGTCCGCTTTGATCATGTTCTTAGGTCTATGTTTGAGCGAACTTCTGTCCGCTGCCACCGAGAGCGAATCAGGCCATCGCGCGGGCAATGGCGTTCCACCAGGTGTCGTGGAGGTCGGCGGTGGACCAGCTCGATTCGGAATCGCCGTTCTTGATGTTCAGCTTGTCGCCGCCGACGGTGCCGATGCGGGCGGCAGGGACGCCCATGAGATGGGCGCGCTCGATGATCTTGCCGGTTTCGGCGTCGCTGCAGGTGACGATGACACGATGTTGGGTTTCTCCGAACAGGAAGGCATCCGTCCGGTTGGACTGATCAATCAGATCCGTCAGATCAACCGCCGCCCCGATCAGTGAAGGGGTCTCACGCGTCGGGTTGTTGCTGATGCAACATTCGGCCAATGCCACCAGCAGGCCGCCTTCGGAACAGTCGTGGGCGCTCTTTACTCCGCCGGCCTGTATGAGACCGAGGAGGGTGGAATTCAGTTTCTTGGCGTCTTCGAGATCACAACGTGGGGGCGTGCCATTCTTGGTTTCGTGGCAGACCTGCAGATAGGCGGAACCTCCCAGTCCTTGGAGCTTGTCTTTCTGATCAATCGGGGTTCCGAGAAGGACGATTGCGTCGCCTTCGTCCTTGAACCATTGGCTGGTGATGTGGGACGCGTCCTCGATCAGACCAACCATGGACATGGTAGGCGTCGGGTCGATGGCACCATCGGGATTCTGGTTGTAGAGGCTGACGTTGCCGCCGGTAACGGGGGCGTTGAAGGCGGAGCAGCCTTCGGCCAGGCCGCTGACGGCTTCCTTCAGCTGCCAGAACAGTTCGGGATTGTGCGGATTGCCAAAGTTGAGGTTGTCCGTCGACCCGATTGGGAGGGCGCCCGAGCAGACGAGATTCCGGGCGGCTTCGGCGACGGCGATTTTTCCGCCTTCGTAGGGATCGAGATAGGTGTAGGCACCGTTGCAGTCACTGGTCAGGGCGAGGAACTTGTCATCAAACTGTTCGTTCGGATCGTCGTTTTTGGACTTGGGCAGGGAGTCTTTTTTGACGCGGATGACGGCGGCGTCGCTTCCGGGAATAAGACACGTCCCGTTACGGACCTGGAAGTCGTATTGGCGGAACACCCAGTTCTTGGAGGCGATGCTGGGATCGGCCAGGAGTTTGGTCAGCGCTCCGGCGATGTCTTCGACATCCGGGACGTTTTCCAAGTTGAAGGCACGGACATCGGCTAGATATTCCGGTTCTTTGGCTTCGCGGTGGTAAACGGGAGCGTCATCGGCCAGTTTCGCGGCGGGCATGTCGGCGACAACCTTGCCCTTGTGCTTTACCACCATCTGGCCGGTATCGGTGACGACTCCGACCTGGGCCCAAGGGAGGTCCCATTTGTCGAAGATGCGTTTGACCTCATCCTCTCGACCCTTCTCGACGATGATCAGCATGCGTTCCTGGGATTCACTGAGCATCAACTCGTAGCTGGTCATGTCGGGACCGCGCTGGGGAACCTTGTCGAGATCCAGTTCGATGCCCGTTCCGCCGCGGGCGGCGGTTTCGCAGGTGGAACAGGTGAGGCCGGCTGCGCCCATGTCCTGAATGCCGGCGACCGCGCCGGTGTCGAGAAGTTCGAGGCAGGCTTCGCAGACGAGTTTCTCCATGAACGGGTCGCCCACCTGAACGGAACCGCGTTGTTGCTCCTGCGAGTCTTCGGTGAGGTCTTGCGAGGCAAAGGCGGCTCCGGCGAGTCCGTCACGGCCGGTGGCGGGGCCGACGTAGAAGACGGGATTGCCGATGCCTTTGGCGGCGCCACGGGCGATCTGGTTGTGACGCAGTACACCCAGGCAGAAAGCGTTCACGAGGGGATTGCCTTCGTAAGATTTGTCGAAGTAAACCTCGCCGGCCACGGTAGGAATGCCAAAGCAGTTCCCGTAA
>JAYPXF010000450.1:0-1926 GCA_038154405.1 Verrucomicrobiales bacterium
ATTTCGTATAAATAGCCCAAAACCGGTAGTATTCGGCCTAATTCGAGATAATTCGGGATGATTCGACTTTGTCCCAAACCGGATGAGATTTATCGGTGGCAAACGAACTGGCACACCCGGAGGGATTCGAACCCCCAACAACCTGGTTCGAAGCCAGGTGCTCTATCCAGTTGAGCTACGGGTGCGTCAATTTGCTCTTCATTCGACTCAGGCGAGGCCGAGGTTCCGCATGATCTTGGCGGTCGAATAGGCCTTGTTGAGCGTGTAGAAATGGATGCTGGGGGCGCCGCGCTCGAGCAGGTCCTTCACCTGCTTGGTCGCGAACTCGATGCCGAATTCCTTCACCGCGTCGTTGTCTTCGCCACGGGCTTCGAGTTCGGTGACGAGGTGTTCGGGCAGCTTGGCGCCGCAGAGTTGCGTGAAGCGCTTGATCAGGCCGGCGGAGACGATCGGCAGCACGCCGGCGACGATCGGGACCTGCACGTCGTGCTTCTCGCGCAGGTAGTCGACCATGTCGAAATAGTCCTGGTTGTCGAAGAAGAGCTGCGTGACCACGAAATCTGCGCCGCACTTGATCTTGTTGGCAAGGCGGTCCCAGTCGACCTCCCGGCCTTCAGTGCAATGAATGTGGCCTTCCGGGAAGCCGGCCGTGCCGATGGAATAGTCACCCTTCTTCTTCAGCAACTCCACCAGTTGATAGCTGTATTCGAACCCGCCTTCCGTGACTTCAAAGTCACCGCCGCCAGGAGGATCACCGCGGAGAGCGAGCAGGTTCTTCACGCCGCGCCCTTTCGCATCGGCGACAACCTCTTCCAGCTCGGCCCGGGTGGCGCTGACGCAGGTGAGGTGCATCATGGTGGTGAGCTGGTGGGTGTCCTGGATGGATTGCACGATGTCGGCGGTCTTGTCGCGCGTCGTGCCGCCGGCTCCGTAGGTGACCGAGCAATATTCCGGCTTGAGCTCCATGAGCTCGGGAATGTGCTTTTCCATCAGCGCCTTGTCGCCTTCCGGCGTCTTGGGCGGAAAGAATTCAAACGAAATGCAGGGCTTGGCTTGAGCTCGCAGGTCGGCGTGGATGTCGCGAATGAATCGCATTGGCGGGAGATTGCTTATCCGCGGCTTGGAGATCAAGTCTGCAGGTCTGAATCTCCGTGTTCTTCGTTCTTGGTTCGTCGTATTGTTGGTCGCGTCGCAGGAGGAAGGCGAACTTGTAGGCGGAGTCGACGTAATTCTCGATGACGTAGAACGCGAAGTAGTAGGCCAGTGCAAAGGCCCAGATGGTGATGCCCAGCAGAACGGCATTTTCCCACGACCAGTTTTGGAATAGCAGCATGCCGGCGGCGCCTGATCCGAGCACCACGAACAACAGGCCTTTGATGATGATCAACCGCTTCGATTGGGTGTCGCCCATCATGATGGGCGACAAGCGAATCACGGGTTGGTTGCGAGAGCGACCTCGTAGCGGAATTTGCGAAAAATTTCCCGAAACGGAAGATTTCGCATCTTCCGCTACGGCTCTACCGCACGCGATCAGTCTCCAATGCAGATCAGCTCGCAGATGGTGTGGGCGAAGGCCCGGCCGCCGGCGAAGGAAATGCTGCCGCGATGAAAGGACTGACCGACCGGACCGAGATCGTTGATGGCAACCACGGCATTTTCATCGAGCTTCTCCGCGCCCCAGCGGATGACATAGACCGTTCCATTCATGACCGGCACGTAGAGATGTGGCCCGGCGACCGAAGGAGTCGCCGATGCGATGTGGCCCCAGCCGTTCTGTTTCGACCGCTTGTCACCGAACACCACGAAACCGCGGGAGTTCTTCATGTCATTCGCCGCAATGCTCTGATCCTTCATCTGTTTGTCCTTCTTGGACTTGGGTGCGACAAACCATTGCAGGCGATCCGGCTTGTCCTCGTAGCGCGCCAA
>JAYPXF010000451.1:0-1722 GCA_038154405.1 Verrucomicrobiales bacterium
ACTCCATGAAGCCCGGTTGAAGACTTTCAAGACCAGCGCCCTGACCGGGGAAAACGTCGAGGAATCGTTTCAGGCCATCGCCCGGGCGGCCATCGCCTAGATTACGATCACGGATTCCGCCTTCGCCAATTCCATGCGCAGGCCGGTGTTGCGCACGTTTCGCTCCAGCGCCTTCTCCATCCATTGGCGTTCGGGCCATTCCCGGTTTGGATCATGATGTCCGACCAGCGTGTGCCGGACACCACATTTGACGGCCATGTCCTGAACATCCTCGATGCAGGAATGCCCCCAACCGATTCGGGGCAACGGGCAGGAGTCACCAATCCCCTTTTCCCCGTAATACTCCGGAATCATGTATTGGCCGTCGCGATAAAGCAGATCCACGTTTTCGCTGTAGCGACACAGGCGATCTTCGGCCTCCTGACTCAGGCGATCCTGTTCATGGCCGTCCCCATGCCGGAGTTCATGATCGGTTGCAAAGACGAAAACCGCACCGGCGGATTCCACCCGGTAACCCAGACACGGCGCCGGGTGATAGAGTCGAAACGGCGTAACGGTGGTCGCATCACCGAGCTCAATCGGCCGGTCGACGAAGTAGGTATCCCCCTTCACCTCGGACATCAGTCCGTCGACCGTTTCATCACCGGTCACGATCGGATGGCAGGCAAACCCGGCGGGCATCAATTCAAAATACAGCGGCGTGTGCACCCCCAACTGGTCGGGGGCAACCTTGCGACTGAAGATCCCCAACTGATCATCCAACGCGAAAAGGAACTGCCGGTTGCCGTAGATGTGAATCTCATTACGCGGATCAAAACAGACCGTCGCCTGATCAAACCCTTCCGTGTGATCCCGGTGAGAATGGCTCCCGAACACGTGCACCGATCGGTGATCCCGTTCCCCCCATTTCTTCTGCAGGTCGTTGGCGCAGTTGCGAAATCCGCTGCCGCAATCGAAGACCAGATCCAGCCCGTCAGCCGTCTCGACCTGAACGCAGGTCGTCCAGCCACCGTAGGACACCGGTGGTTCCCCCGCAAACCGGTCACGAAACTTCCGCACGGCCGCCTTGCTCATCTTCCCCTGAAGCAGATCTTCCACCGACTGGGAACCGTCGTCTGCCGCGTCGGACATGAATTGCAGCACCCGTTCGAGAAGCCGTGATTCCGTCACCGCCCGGGCGGTTTCACGTTCCTGCAACCGCATGAAGGTCGACCCGCTTCCCTGCACCCCCTGCAACGTGATTCGCATTCGCTCGCCCATGTTCCCGATTACGTATCAGCGCTCGGTCAATTCCACAACGGTGAAGGATACCGTAAGCGTTCCCGCGTCCTTCCCTCTCTCCGGCAGAGGCGTGCCGGATCGGACCGGGGACTCCGACTTGTCGATCGACAGGAATCGCCCGTCCACACCCTGCTCGAGGAGCAGATCCCGGAGGACTTCCGCCGCCACCAAGGATCTCGTAAAACTCTGCACCACCTGGTAATCGGTTGCTCCCTGCCCCCGAAGAAGGATGCCTCGTCTGACATCGTTGCTGGTATTCGATCCGACGACCAACTTGACCGCGGGAACGAGAGCGGCAAATCGCGCCTCCTGGCCGGGCTTCATTTGAAACTCTCCCTCAAGCTCCAAGACGGTATTGTGGATACGACCGATTGCGACACTCAACAGATCGACCCGCTTCTCTTGGCCCCGGGTGAAACTGTCCACTCCTGGAATCCACAC
>JAYPXF010000452.1:0-1688 GCA_038154405.1 Verrucomicrobiales bacterium
CAGAAGTATCAGCAGGTCGGGGTGGCTTTGGCGACGCATGTGGGCGAATCCGAGGAGTTCGTTTCCCTGCGCGACTATCGGTCCGGTGATCCGCTGAAGAAGATCCATTGGCCGAGCTGGGCTCGGACCGGTCGGCCGATTGTTAAGGAGTTTGTGGATGAATTCTTTGTGCGACATGGACTCGTGCTCGATACGTTCACCGACAATCCGTTCAGCGATGAATTCGAGGAGGCGGTGTCGGTGGCCGCATCCTTTGCCTGCAGGATCGACGAGCAGGACAGTCTGCTGGATCTGCTGGTGGTGGGGCCGCAGGTGTTCAGCTACACGGTGGGGCGCGGGGTCGGAAGTCTGGACAAGATGCTGGAGATCCTGGCGGGCGTGAAGGCGTGTCGGGACAAGCCGTTTTCGACTTTGGAAAACCTGGTCATTTCGCACGGATCGGAACTGAGCGGCTGCGTGTGCGTGTTGCTCGATTGGAACGAGGAGCGGCAACGGTTTGTGCAGCGGCTGCTGCAGATGCAGGTTCCCGTGAAGGTGGTGCTCATCGTTCCACCGGGTGACACTTCTGAATGGGAGGTGGGTGTCATGACGGGGCGCGAAGAGGATTTTCATGTGATACCTTCGGACGTGGTTGAAGCGGGACTGAAGCAACTGACCTGAACCGATGTTGTCGACACCTCCTTTCCTGATCGGCGCGGCCCTCCTGTTCTGGGGGTGGCAGACGGGCATGACCAGCTTGGCGGTGCTGATGGCCGTTGCAGTCGAGTCCGCCCATTGGACGAAATGGCGGGTGGAATTCTCGCTGACGGATTTCAACCGGGTATGGGATTTGTGCTCGGTTCTGACCGTGATGGCCGGGCTCTATTGCTTTCTGAATCGGGACGGTACCAATGAGTTGCTCACCTTGTTTCAGGCTTCGCATTTTGGGGAGAAGAACGCCGCCGTCCAACAACTCTCCAGTGCGGCGGTGGTGTTCTTTCAGTGGTGGCCAATGCTGTTGTTTCTGATGGTCTGGGCGCAGGGATACGGGCAACGCGAAGTGGTTCCCTTCACTACTTATTCCCTCCTCGCCCGCCGCGGACTGAAGCGGGCCGGTGAGAAACAGAAGGATCGGCCCGGAATCAATTTTGCCTTTCCCTACCTGGCGGTGTGCCTGTTCTCCGCGAGCCTGACGCGGAGCAATCCCAAGGGATTCTATTGGTTCTTTGTGGGTATCTGTCTCTGGGGATTCTGGGCGATCCGGCCGCGGCGGTTTCATCCGGCGGTATGGGTGGTGTTGATGGGGGCGTTGGTTGCCGGTGGCCACGAGGGCAAACGACGGCTGCCACGATTGGCGTCGGAAATGGAGAGCAAGGTGGCGGGCTGGTTTTCGGATTTGATCAAGTACCAGGATCAAGGCAAGGAATTTGATTCCTTCATCGGCGATGTCGCGGACGTGAAGGGTTCCGGGAAGATTGTCATGCGCGTGAAGGCGGACGGCATGGTGCCGGAACTGTTGCGCGATACGATCTATCAGGGATTCAACGGACGACGTTGGCGCAATGAAGATGCCGTGAGTTATACGGATGTGCCCGCGATGCCCGGGCGGGAGACCTGGCGGTTGCAGGACGTGCCGGAGGAGAACATGGAGGTGAGCATCGCCGTCGCCGTGGCAAACAACTCGCAATGCCCACGCCGATCCTCTAGCA